>CALGNO010000137.1 GCA_937958625.1 uncultured Neomegalonema sp. | reverse complement strand
GCTTCGGCGCGGGTTTGACCTTGGGCCGCTCGCCCTTTTCGCCGCGATAGCCTAGGCCGGTCATCAGCTCGCCGAATTGTTCGAGGGTCAGCCCGGTGATCGACAGCATGTCCGCCGATGCCTCAAACCCCTTGCGGGCGTCGAGGGGCCGGATCATGTCGGCCAGGCGCTCGAGCATATCGAGGCGTAGGGCGCGGGTGCCTGCCTTGCGGTAGCCCGCCATCGGGAAATAAGCGGCGGGCACGCCCTCGGGCGCGGCAAAGGTCACGACACCGGGGGGCGGCGGCGCAGGAATGTCCTCCATCCCCTGAGACAGACCCCAAAGCACGATGCGCAGCCGCGTGGGGGCGGGTTTCAGCAGCACGGGAATAAACAGGGTATACTGCCCAAAGCGCAGGCCATGCTTGCGCATGACCGCGCGGGTTTCCTGCTCAATGGATTTCACGTCCTGAGCGACGGGGCCGCGGGGCAGCACGCCAAGCCCTTCGACCAACTGGAACGCAACGCCCTTGCCGATACCTGACACGGTTTCATCATCGCGCAGGGCGATCAGCGGCTCGAACAGCGCGGCGATCTTGCGGTCGATCCATTGCTGGCACCGGCGTTGGGCGCGCTCGAGACTGGTCGATTCCAGCAACTCGTCGGCAAAGACCCGGGCCACGGGCGAGAGGGCATCGGCCCCCTTCTCTAGCTTGCCGATAACGACATTGTCCCAGACAATCCCACCCTGTTCGGTGAAATCGAAGGCACCGTCGGCGGCGGCATACATCTTTTCGACCCGCTGGGTCAGTTCGGCGGCAACGGGGCCGGTGCTGGCCGCGCGCAAGGTCTTGCCGTGGACGCCCTCGGCCTCCTTGTCCGGTTGGAACCGCAGGCCCTCGATGCGCCCGACATGTTCACCCTCGACCGTGACTCCTCCGTCTTTCTCGACTGTGGCCACGAGGTCCTCCTTCTGTTTCAACCGCCGCATCAGAACGCTGGTGCGGCGATCGACAAATCTTTGCGTCAGTCTGGCGTGCAGGGCGTCGGACAAGCGATCCTCGACCTTGCGCGTCTTCTCTCTCCAGCGGGCCGCATCCTGCAACCACTCGCTGCGATTGGCGGCATAGGTCCAGGTGCGGATAAAGGCCAGACGTTTCGACAAAACATCGATGTCGCCGTCGGTCCGGTCGATGCGCTCCACCTGCTTGCGTATCCAGTCTTCAGGTATAACCCGTGCGCCGCCGGTCAGAAACCCGTAAATATTCGCGAGCAGATCCACATGCTCGGTCATCATCGTTTTGCGGAAGTCCGGGATCTGGCAAACATCCCAGAGCAGGCGGGTCGCATTGGCCCCGCGGGCGACCCGCTGGACATCCGGGTCGCGGGACAGCATCCGCAGGGCAGCGACATCCTCGGACTCTCGGGTGCGTTGCAAACCCATGATCGGCGCGGACATATCGAGGCTGGCCAGCAGGGCATCGGGATTGGCGTAGTTCAGCGCCGAGTTTCGCCACTGCAACACGGGGACCGGGCGAAAGCGGTGCTCTTCGATGGCCTCGACCATTTCAGGGTCGAGCGGGCGGCAATCGGCAGTGACGCCAAAGCTGCCGTCGTTGGTATAGCGCCCGGCGCGGCCCGCAATCTGGGCCAGTTCTTGCGGTTCCAGACGCCGATGCCTGCGACCGTCGAATTTCGACGACCCGGCGAACCAGACGCTTTTGAGATCGAGGTTCAGGCCCATGCCTATGGCATCGGTGGCGACGAGGTATTCGACATCGCCTTCCTGAAACATCTTGACCTGCGCATTGCGGGTGCGGGGCGAGAGCGCGCCCATCACCACCGCCGCGCCGCCCTTTTGCCGCCTTAGCAATTCGGCGATGGCATAGACCTGATCGGTCGAAAACGCGACCACGGCGGAGCGACCCGGCAAACGGCTGATCTTTTTCGGGCCAGCATAGGACAGAACCGAGTAGCGCTCGCGGAACACGAACTGCGCCTCGGGGATCATTGCCTTGATGCTGGCCTGCATGGTCATCGCGCCGAGGAACAGCGTCTCGTGCATCCCCCGCGCACCCAGCAGGCGATCGGTGAAGACATGGCCGCGCTCGGGATCGGCGCAAAGCTGAATCTCGTCCACGGCCACGAAGGACGCTCCGGTCTCAATGGGCATGGATTCGACGGTGCAGACGAAATATTTCGCCGCCGCAGGAACGATCTTTTCCTCGCCGGTGACCAAAGCCACGACCGAGGGGCCGCGTAATTCGACGATGCGGTCATAGACCTCGCGGGCGAGCAGACGCAGGGGAAAGCCCATGACCCCGGTCTTGTGCCCCAGCATCCGCTCGATGGCGTAGGTTGTCTTGCCGGTATTGGTGGGGCCGAGCACCGCCGTGACCGTGCGGTCGCGCGGGTGCCGCGGCGCGGGTTGGGAGGCAGGACCGCCGGGCAAAGGCGCGGCGAGACCTTGAAAGAGGGTCGACATGGCGAACTCGCTTTCGCCAGTGGAATGGCGTTGCGTATCATCTATCGCGAAGGGGGGCTGTCGGCAAATGGGAAGAATCGATGTTGGCGTGGTGTTACCAGATGGACCCGGGCGTGCGGAGCACGACCGCGCGCCGTTCCGCCCCGACGGGGCGGCGCGATGCGCCACCCCTCGGAACGGCGCTATTTCATACCGATAAGTCTCTCTTTAAACTCCCCGTTTATCGTCAATCACCTTGCCGTCATTCGGCAATTCCCCGGTCCCGACGAACTTCACCTCACCCTTCAGTCGCGTCTCCGATTGCAGGGTCTCCGCTACCGCCCCGGTATCGCCGTCCCCTTCACAGATCAGCACCATGGCATCCTTGCCGCCGTCCTCGGTTACTTCCAGACGCACCTTGCCGAACCCGTGCTTCTTCGCCACCCGCGCGACCTGTTCGGGGTGAACGAACATGCCCTTGACCTTGGTGGTCTGGTCAGCACGGCCCATCCAGCCTTTCAGGCGGGTATTCGTGCGGCCCGTGGGGCATCCGCCTGCCATCACTGCTGACAGATCGCCGGTCGCAAAGCGGATCAGCGGATAGGCGGCGTCGAAGGTCGTCACCAGCACTTCGCCGACTTCGCCGTCGGCAACCGGGTCGCCAGTGCCGGGACGGACGACCTCGACCAGCACATCCTCGTCCAGAACCAGCCCTGCCTTGGCCTCGGTCTCATAGGCGATCAGCCCGCAATCGGCGGTGCCATAGTTTTGCAGGCACGAAATCCCGCGCTCTTCGTACCACCCGCGCAGGTCGGGAAAGAGCGGCCCGCCGCCGACCGCCGCCTTTTTGATCGTCGTGACGGGCGCACCGCTCTCCTCGGCCCGTTCCAGAATCGTCTTCAGGAAATCCGGTGTCCCGGCATAGGCGGTCGCGCCATAGCGGCGCATGGCCAGCGCCTGTTGCTCGGTATTGCCGATACCGCCCGGAAAGACCGCGCAGCCGAGCGCCCTTGCCGCCGTATCGAAGAAAAACCCCGCAGGAGTCAGGTGGTAGGAAAAGCAGTTATGGGCGATGTCGCCCTTGGTAAACCCCGCCGCGCGCAGTGCGCGAGAAAACCGCCACGGGTCGCCGCCATCCTCGCCCTGGGGTTCGGCGATAGGACCGGGCGACAGGAACAGCCGCGCCATCGCATCCGCCGGTTTCGTGCCGAGGCCGCCAAAGGGCGGTGCCGCCTCCTGCGCCGCAATCAGGTCGGATTTCCGCAAGACCGGCAATTCCGCCAGCGCCTCACGCGAGGTCAGGCGGTCCACATCGAAACCGTCCAGCGTTTGCGTGTAATGGGCGGAGTTCTTGCGCGCCTCGACGAAGACATGCTGCAACGCCTGCATCAGCGCGAAATGGCGCTCGTCTTCGGAACGGGTCTCGCGGGGGTCGAGGGCGATGGTCATGGGCGGGTCCAATCGTCGGTCTGAATATGTCGCGTCGCGCCCTTATAAGCGACGCGCGTCAAAACCAGAACCTGCGTTATTCCGGGGCGCCGACTTTTCGTTGCGAAAGCCAAAAGAAAACGAAGAAAAAGATTGTGCTGTATCGGATGCGAACCTGCCACCCATAAGCGGTTACAGTCCCGTTGATTTCGCGAAGGCGGTCTGCCCCATGCAACTCTGCATTACGTTGAGAAATCATTAGGTCATACCAGCCCACGACATGATCGAAGACGATGAATGCCCCCACGATTGCGGCAGCTTTCAGCATGTTCGGATAGGTTTCTGGTGACAGTCCCGAGGGCTGGAATGTTGCTAATCGATAGGCTGGCACGACAAAAAAGACATAGATGCACAGTGCGAGCAACGGTACGAGTATAAGCGTTTCAAAGGTGAACGGAAACGATCCGCCGCTTGTAGGTGGTGGAAATATTATGAACAAAAGCAGTGGGATGCCGTACAGGCCTTTTGGACCCTCCACGGTCTCTCGCCACAAGTCCTCATACGAAACCACTTTTCGGTTGAAGTGACGGCGTGCGTTTTTTGGCAGGACCACTTTCGGCGGTCCCGGTGTATTGGTGGACGATTCCTCATTCACTTCCCGATATTCTCCTCGCGGATCAGGTCGGTCTCGACCACGCCGCCGGAAATCCAGCTTCCGATAGGTGTGGTCGACGCGCCGGAGGTGAACTTTTTCGGCTTGATATAGGTGATGCGCCACAGGTCTGTGCCGGGTTCGCGCAGGGCGGTGGCGAACTGGAACTCTTCCCACGTCCATGTGGTGGTTTCCTTGGTGCCGGACATGCGAATCTCGCCGCCGAAGAAGTCCACGTCGTCGATCTCGATCTCGCTTTCCTCGCGGGATTTTTCGAGAATTTCCTTGGTGTTGAGGATAATCGGCCCGTATTCGCCGAAGCCGTACCGCTCCGTTTCGAGGATTTCTTTCGCAATGGCCAGGCGGTCGGCATCGGTGCTGACCGGCTCGGGCATTCGCACGGCGTCGATGGCGGCCTCGCGGCCAGCTTTGAACTCGGCGCGTTGGGCGCGCAGGGCCTCGACGGATTTCTCGGCTTCTTCCGTCGGGCGACCCAGCCCGCTTTCGAGATAGACCGCCGATTGAGCCACCGGGATCATGTCGTCGAAGGTCTTGCGGATCCGCGCCAGTTCATCGGCGTGCATCCCGGCGCTGGGCGGCAGGATCTGGTTCTGCATCTGCTCAAGCGTCGCCTCGATATTGCGCTGGGCGATGCCATAGCCCGCCAGTGCCGATTTATAGCGATTTTCGGCATTGCTCAGGATGCGCGGCAAGTCCTTGCCGCCGAACTCGGCCTTACGACCGCTCTTGGTAAAGTCAGGCAGATAGGCGATGGGCGCGATGTCCTGAATGTACTTGTAATCTTTCTGAGCGGCATCGCGGGCAATGCGGCTGGCATCGGCCCATTGTTTTACGTCCGCCTCGGTAAAAGGTGGTTGCAGGCGCGGGGGCACTGGGGCGGTGGTATCGCGGTTTTCGATGGCGCGCAGGTTGCCGAAGACGTCGCCGAGGATCTTCTGCTGCTCCGCCCCGCGCTCCAGTTCCGGCACCAGCTTGGCGCGCAGGGCGAGATAGGTCTCGCGGGCGGCCTGTACGTCCGGGTCGTCTGCTTGCGGGTACTTCTTCAGGGCATCGGTAAACTGGGTGAAGCGCTTGACGGCTGCGTTGTATTCGAGCGGGTCTTGGAACAGCGACGGCCCCTCGGTGGTGATCGCGCCGAGGACGTTGCTCATATCGCGGGTCAGCTTTTTCACCCGGACCCGCTCGCCGGAAACCAGAGGCCGAACGTTGCCGGCGGCGGGGGCGGGTGCCGGGGCAGAGGCGGCGGGAGCAGGGGTTGCCGCTGCGGCGGCTGGTGCGGCGGGGGCGGGTTGGCCGCTGGCCGCTGGGGCTGCGCCCCCCGCTTGCAATGCGGTGAATTCACTTTGGAGCAGGGAAAGCCGTTGTTTCGCATCGGCCAGAAGCGGGTCATCCGAAGCGGGCACCCGTGCCAATGATGACGCGAAATTGTCGATGCGGCCCTGGAACTGCTTGGCCCGGAAGGCATCCCCAGTGAACGTGTCGGCATTTGCGGCGAGGGTCTGGCGGCTCTTGTCTATGCTGGCGGCGAGTTTCTTGACCTTGTTCTGCCAGACAGACGGCAAGGCATCGGCGTGGGCAACGCCGATCAGGGACAGCGGCGTTCCCGTGACCTGCACCATTCCAAGGACCGCAACCGCCGTCATTGCCAAAACTACGCTACGCATCGCATCACTCCGCAATTCCACCTAGAGGAGAAGCGTATCACGAGTTTTGCCCCGGTGAAAACCGTCCGGGCGCTATGGAGTGATGATGGCGTTGCGGCTGTCGGAATGGAATTCGCGGCGGTTTATCATTAAGATAACCGCAACGCTGGTGATGATAAGCGCGCTTGGCCCGACCAGCCATGCGAGGGAGGCGAGGGCGAAATACATGCTTCGCAATCCTCGGTTGAAACTGCGCGCGGCGAGGATGTTGATGCGTCCGGCGCGGTCGGCGGCGGCGGTGATCTCGACCTCGTGCGCCGCATCCCATTCCGGCGTGGCCCCGATCAGCACCGAGCAATAGCTGAACAGGCGCTGGGCCCATGCGAATTTCAGGAAGGCGTAGGTGATGAAGAACAGCGTGGCGATCAGGCGCAGGCGAAAGCCGTCGGCGCTGGTCTGACTGGTCAGGGGCAGGGCATGGGCTACCTCGCCGAGGCTTTCGGCTTGGTTGAGAATCGCCAGTGCGCCGCCGAGGCCGATCAGCGAGGTCGAGGCAAAGAAGGCCGAGCCGTTTTGCAAGCCGTTCAGCAAATTGCCGTCGAGAATACGCGGGTCGCGGCGCATCATCTGGTGCATCCACGCCATACGGTGCTCGGCCATCAGGTTGCTGGCGCTGACCCGCTGGGTGCGCTTTTCGACCCACCAGCCGATGCCGTACCAGCCGATCAGCACAAAGACTGCGGCAAAGGCATCGAAGAGGGTCAGGTCGGCGAAATTCAGCTGGGGCATCCGGTGAGCGGTTCCGTTGAGTTCAGACCGCTTCCCTATGCCGATGATCGCGCTGCGGCGAAACCGCTTTTTGATCTGTAGCAATTGCGGAGTCTGCGTTTGACGCTATCGTGTCACCCTAAGGAGGGCCCTATGATCGAGATGCCGAAACCCGATGCCGCCGTAATCGCGAAAAGCGCCGACCTTGCCGCGCGCCTGCGCCGTATCCTGCCGGATGAACAGGTGATCGACAACGCCGAGGAATTGCGCGCGTATGAATGCGATGCGCTGGCCTCCTATCGCCAGCCCCCGATGCTGGTGGTCCTGCCCGACACGACTGAACAGGTATCGAAGATCGTCAAGCTCTGCGCCGAATATGGTGCGCCCATTGTCCCGCGCGGATCTGGCACCTCGCTGGCGGGCGGGGCGCTGCCGACGGCGGATTCGGTGGTGCTGGGCCTCTCGCGCATGAGCGACGTGCTGGAGGTCGATTTCGATAACCGCACCATCCGGGTCGAGACCGGCATCACCAACCTCGCCGTGACCGGCCATATCCAGCACGAGGGGTTCTTCTATGCTCCTGATCCGTCGTCACAGCTTGCCTGCGCCATTGGCGGCAATATCGCGATGAACTCGGGCGGGGCGCATTGCCTGAAATACGGGGTGACGACCAATAACCTGCTCGGCATCAAGATGGTGATGGCCGATGGCGAGATTGTCGAGATTGGCGGCTCGCATCTGGATGCCGGGGGCTATGATCTGCTCGGCGTTATCTGCGGGTCCGAGGGCCAATTCGGCATCGTCACCGAGGCCACCCTGAAAATCCTGCCTATTGCCGAGGGCGCGCGGCCTATCCTGTTCGGGTTCGAAACCAACGAGGTCGCGGGCGAGGCGGTCGCCGCCATCATCAAGGCGGGTCTGTCGCCGGTGGCGCTGGAGTTTATGGACAAGCCCGCGATCATCGTCTCGGAAAACTTCGCCAAGGCGGGCTATCCGATGGATGTCGAGGCGCTGTTGATCTGCGAGGTCGAAGGCTCGCCCGAGGAAATCGAGGAACAACTCACTCGCATCGAAGCGGTCGTCGCCGATTTCAACCCCATGACCGTGATGCGCAGCGGCAGCGATGCCCAGAGCGCGAAGATATGGGCCGGACGCAAGGCGGCCTTCGGGGCCATCGGCCAGCTTGCGGATTATATCTGCCTCGATGGCGTGGTGCCGCTTTCCCAACTCGGCAACATCCTGCGCGAGACTCAGGCGCTGGCCGACAAATACGACCTGAAAGTCGCGAATGTTTTCCACGCCGGTGACGGCAACCTGCATCCGCTGATCATGTACGAGGCAAATGACCCGGATTCCTCTCGCCGTGCCGAGGAGTTGGGAGCCGATCTGTTGCGTTTGTGCGTCGACATGGATGGGTGCCTGACCGGAGAGCACGGCGTTGGCATCGAAAAGCGTGAGTTGATGCTGGACCAATACACCGAGCGTGAATTGCGGATTCAGATGGCGCTCAAGAATGCCTTCGACCCGGATTGGTTGATGAACCCGGCCAAGGTCTTTCCGCTGGAACTGATCGAGACGAGGCCGGCTGCGTGACCGGGGCCGTTGCGCAATTCAATATCGGGCGCTTGCTGCATGATCTGAACGATCCGCGCAGTCACGGTTTTGTCGCGGGGCTTGATCGGGTGAACCGGCTCGCAGAGCGGTCTGAGGGCTATATCTGGCGGCTGGTCGATACCGGGCCACAGGGGCGACGCCTCGGTGCGCCGCTGAATGATCCGCTGGTCATTTCGACCCTGTCGGTCTGGCGCAGTGCGGCGGACCTTTATGCCTTTGTCTATGCCAGCCTGCATGGCTCGTTCTATCAGCGCAAAGACAAGTGGTTTGCGCATGACGGCGGCGCGACGAACGTCGTTTGGCCCGTTGCCGAGGACCACAGGCCCACCGTTGCCGAGGGGCTTGACCGGTTGCGTCATCTCGAGGTCCACGGACCTGAAGAAACGTGTTTTGATCTCGCGTGGTACGGGAAAATGCAGGGGGCTGCATGACCGAAATTCTTGATAGTGAAGAGGCGGTTGCCAGCGTGATCCGCGAGGCGTCGGCATCGGGCACCCCGCTCGAACTGACGGCAGGGGGCACGCGGCGCGGGCTGGGCCGTCCGGTACAGGCGGCGCGCACGGTATCGCTGGCCGGGTTGACGGGCGTGACCCTGTATGAACCGGGCGAGCAGACATTGGTCGTGCAGGCGGGGGCGACGATTGCCTCCATCCGCGAAATGCTGGATGGCGAGAACCAGCAACTCGGCTTCGAGCCGCCCGACCACCGCGCTTTGCTGGGCAGTAGCGGCGAGCCGACCATCGGCGGGGCCGTTGCCGTTGCCGCCTCGGGTCCGCGCCGATTGCGGGCAGGGGCCGTGCGCGATGCGTTGCTGGGGATACGCTTTGTCAGCGGCACGGGAGAAGTGCTGAGCTCGGGCGGGCGGGTGATGAAGAACGTCACCGGCTATGACCTCGCCAAGCTGCAATGCGGGGCCTATGGCACCCTCGGTGCGGTTACCGAGATTGGCCTGCGTGTGGTGCCGAAAATCGAGGTTGAGAAAACTCTGGCTATCGTGGGCTTGTCCGATGCGGAGGCCGTCGCGGCCATGGCGGCGGCAATGAAGACGCCGACCGACATAACCGCCGCGGCGCACCTGCCTGCGTGGGCCGCAAAGGAACTCGGGTTCGGCGACGCCATGACGCTGTTGCGGGTCGAGGGGTTTGAGACTCAGGCTGCCTATCGTATCGCCCGTCTCAAGGATGCACTGGCCGGGCATGAGGTCGGCGAGATTGATAGTGACCCGTGGCCCGCAATCCGCGACGCCATGATGCTCGCAGGGGATGACCGGGCCGTCTGGCGCTTGTCGGTCAAACCGACCGATGCGCCGGGGATTGTGGCGGCGTTGACGGATCAGATGCAGTGCGAGGCATTCTACGACTGGGCTGGTGGCCTTGTCTGGCTTGCCTGCGAAGCCGCCGGCGATGCGCATCATAGCGCCATCCGTGCCGCTATTGCTCCCGGCGGCGGCCATGCGACCCTCATCCGTGCCAGCGATACCACCCGCGCGGCGGTGCCGGTGTTTCAGCCCGAACCCGCCCCCATCGCGGCGCTGACCCGGCGTATCAAGGACACGTTCGACCCCAAAGGCGTACTCAACCCCGGAAGGATGCGCGGTTGAGCGCCTTGCGTATTAATCGCGTCAGTTTTCGCACCAAGAGTCGTACGAAAACTGACACTTGACGATTTGCGTTCAACGCAAGGAGCTTTAATGCAAACCAATTTCACCGAAGCGCAGCTCAGCGATCCGGATATTGCCCGCTCGAATGAAATCCTGCGCTCCTGCGTCCATTGCGGGTTCTGCACGGCGACGTGCCCGACCTATACTCTGCTAGGCGATGAACTCGACAGCCCGCGCGGGCGCATCTACCTCATCAAGCAAATGCTGGAGGAGGGTCGGCCCGCCGACAAACAGACGGTCAAGCATGTGGATCGGTGTCTCTCCTGCCTCGCCTGCATGACCACCTGTCCTTCGGGCGTGCATTACATGCACCTCGTCGATCATGCCCGCGCCCATATCGAGGCGACTTATAAGCGCCCCCTGCACGAACGCGCTCTGCGCGAAGTCCTGTCGCGGGTGCTGCCCTATCCGACAATCTTTCGGCTCGCTTTGCTGGGCGCGAAGATCGGCAAGCCGTTCAAGCGTTTGATGCCCGCGCAGATCAAGGCAATGCTCAATCTGACGCCGCAGGTCATTCACCCGCCCGCGCCCTGGGATGACCCGCAGGTTTTCCCCGCTGAAGGCGAGCGAAAGATGCGCGTGGCGCTGATGACCGGCTGCGCGCAAAAGGTGCTCGACCCGTCGATCAACGAAAGCACGATCCGTCTGCTGACCCGCCATGGGGCCGAGGTGGTGGTCGCCGACGGCACCGGCTGTTGCGGCGCGCTGACCCATCACATGGGCAAGGTCGACAAGTCCCACGCCTCGGCTGCGGCCAATATCCGCGCATGGATGCGCGAGGCGCGGGGCGAGGGCCTCGACGCCGTTATCATCAACGCCTCGGGCTGCGGCACGACGGTCAAGGATTACGGCCACATGTTCCGCACCGACGACGCGATGGCCGATGATGCGAAGGCAGTCTCTGAGATGACCCGCGATATTTCCGAGGTTATGTCGGAACTGGGCTTGAGGTTGCCGCTGTCCCGGACAAGCGAAGCGCGATCCGGGACCTCGGAGAGTGGAAAGACAGGCCCCGGATCGAGTCCGGGGCAGAGGTTGAACGGGCTGCGCGTTGCCTATCACGCGGCCTGTTCGCTGCAACACGGTCAGAAGATCACGAATGAACCAAAGGCGTTGCTCAAACAGGCCGGGTTCACGGTGCTGGAACCGCGCGAAGGGCATCTGTGCTGCGGCTCCGCTGGCACCTATAACCTGACCCAACCGGTGATCGCCGAGCAGTTGAAAGAGCGCAAGGTTGCCAATATCGAAGCGACCCAGCCCGACATTGTCGCAACCGGCAATATTGGCTGCATGACCCAGATCGGCAACGGAACCGACATACCGATTGTGCATACCGTACATCTGCTCGACTGGGCCACGGGCGGGCCGAAGCCCGAGGCAATCCGATGATGCGCC
>CALGNO010000136.1 GCA_937958625.1 uncultured Neomegalonema sp. | reverse complement strand
GGCCCGCGCGCCGAGGTCGGTATGATAGGGCGGATCGAGGAACAGGAAATCGAAGCCGGGTCCGCGATTCTCGCCGAGGCGTGTGGCATCGCGGCGATAGATTTTCGTCTGGCCGATGACGTCGAACGTCTCGATATTCTGCCGCAGCAGTGCGCGGGACTCCGTACCGTCATCGACAAATTGCACCCGCGCGGCCCCCCGAGACAGCGCCTCAAGCCCCACGGCACCCGTTCCGGCAAAAAGGTCGAGCACCCGCGCGCCCTCCAGGGGTGGATAATCGCCATGGCCGAGCAAATTGAACAGCGCCTCGCGCAAGCGGTCGGAGGAGGGGCGCAGCCGCGCCATGCCGCCATCGCTCTTCGGTCCCGCAATAGGCCGTCCCTTGAACGCGCCGCCGACGATTCTCACAGGATTGCGTCCAGAGCGTCGATCACGCAGGTCACATCGCTGTCGCGCGTATAGTGGGTCATCGACACGCGGCAGACGCCGGTTTCGGGGTCGATGCCAAGGGCCTGCACCAGCCGCCGCGCGTAGAAATCGCTCGCGCCGGTGATGAAACCGCGCTCGCCGAGGGCTGCCTCCACCGCTTGCGGCGACTTTTCGGTGGGCAGAAAGGCAACCGTGGGGGCGCGGCGGGCATCGGCGGTGGCAGAGCCGATCAGGCGGGCGCGGGGGTTATCAGCGAGAAAGGCAAGCAGCGGCGCGACGAGGGCGATCTCCTGCTTGCGCCAGAGCGCAGAAACCGCGCGGGTCTTGCCGTGCAGGTCATTGGCCGCGACCCCGTGATGGTCGGCGAGGGCCTCGATATAATCCAGCGTTCCGGCACTGGCGGCGACTTGCACATGGTCAGGACCGGCGGGGTTGAGCTTGGCGGCGGGTGACCCGGCGTTGAACCAGTGGGACTGGTTCTCCAACTGCTGCATCATCGCGGACCGTACGGTCATGATGCTTTGGTGGATGCCGAAGACCTTGTAGAGGCTGAAGAGATAGATGTCCGCGCCGAGGGCGTTTACGTCGCAAATCTCGTGGGGTGCCCAGCTTACCCCGTCCACCACGCTCCACGCGCCCGCCTTGCGGGCGGCGCGGGTGAGGTCGGCGACCGGGTTTTCGTCACCGGCGAGGTTCGAGCAATGGGTAAAGGTCACAAGGCCGGTGCGATCCGACAGCAGATCGTAGAAATCCATCGGGTTAAGGCGGCCCGTCTGCGGGTCGGCCTGCCACTCGCGGATGGTCATCCCCAGGGCCTCGGCCATGCGACGCCAGACGCCGGAATTGGCCTCGTGGTCCTGATCGGTGACGATAATCTCGTCACCCGCCGAGAGCAGCGGTTTGAACGCCTGCGCCAGCGTGTAGGTGTTGGCCGAGGTCGAAGGGCCGAACACCACCTCGTTCGTCTCGACCCCCAGAGCCTCGGCCCAGCGCCGCCGCGCCGAATCCATCGCCGCGCCCAGCGCCCCGCTGGGGCCGACGCCGTAGGGTTGAACCTTGGTGCGATAGAGCCGGGTCAGCAGGTCGATGGTCTGGGCCGCGGGAAATGATCCGCCCGCATTTTCGAAATGCGTCCAGCCCTCGGCTTCGGGGGCGGAAAAGGCGGGAAACTGCGCCCGCACGAAATCGAGGTCGAGATGGTCGGCGGTCATGATGGCTCCTGTCGGTGTCCTACCAGATCACCCGCAACTGTTCGGGGTGATTGGCGGCGTACGCGGTGATGGCGCGGTCGCTGGTAAGAAGTGTGGCATCGGATTCCATCGCAACTGCCATGATGATCCGGTCAAAGGGGTCGCGATTCTCCCACACCAATGATGCCGCCGTAATGTAGTGGCTCGGCTGCGTCGCGATCAGATTGATGTTTGCCGATGCGCATTCCTGTTCGATTTGAGCAAATCGGGCCGGTGTCATGGTGAGGCGACCGAGTCGAACCAACTGTCCGATCTCATAAAGGCTTACCGCACTGACGGACGCCGTCACGGCTGACTCGTAAAAGTCTCTCGCTTTGCTGGAGAGCTTTCCGGCGGCTGTATCAAGTACGTAGAGCAAGGTATGGGTGTCGAGAAGAACTCTCACGGCAGCGTGCTTGCTTCCCAAGCCTCGATTTCCTCGGTATTTTCGGCATCCCAGTCGTAGTCTTTCAGGCTGGCGAACTCTCCATGCATCGTATCGTACACGACGCGTCGTTTTGGCGGGGAGGTCTCGGCCAGACTTTCCAGCACATCGCGGATATAGCATTCGAGGGATTGGCCCTTTTCGGCGGCCTTTACCTCCAGCTTGCGTTTTGCGCCATCGCTGAGATTGCGGACGTTGATCGCGCCCATGATGACCTCCGTGCAGAATATCGCTCCAGACTATCCGGTGGCGGCATCGCTATCAATCGTTGCCTGCAAACGAAAAGGGGCCGCGCAGTGCGCAGCCCCCGTAGGATGGTTTCATCTGTGCCAAATGGCGTCAGGAGGGTGCAGCCCCAGTCAAGAAGCGCTCCGCAGTCACCATTACTCCGGCCAGATTGACCGTAATCCCACTAGACATTGGATCACCTCCTTCCATTTAATTTCCGATAGAAGAACGGTGAACGAACTCGAATCGCAATGCAAGCACGGAAGACGAGGCAGGACATAATGTCATACGCAGAACTCGACATGCTGATCGACGGCAAATGGACCAAGGGCAATGGCACGCCGATGGATGTACTCAATCCGGCGACCGAAGAGGTGCTGGGCAGCCTGCCCACGGCAACCGATGCCGACCTGGATGCGGCGGTTGAGGCCAGCCAGCGCGGGTTCGAGGCCTGGAGCGACATGACGGCGCTGGCGCGTCAGAAGATGATGGAAAAGGCGGCGCGGTATATCGAGGACAATATCGAGACCATCGCCCGCAATCTGACGATGGAAATGGGCAAGCCGGTTGCGGAGTCTAAGGGCGAGCTTGGCTTTGTGCTCGATGTGATCCGCTGGTACGGCGAAGAGGGCAAGCGCGCCTATGGCCGGGTCGTGCCCTCGCGCTTTCCGGGCACGCGCCTGATCGCCACGAAAGAGCCGGTCGGGCCGACCTGTGCCTTCGTCGCCTGGAACTTTCCGGGGGTGAACGTGGTCCGCAAGATCGCCGGGGCGCTGGGCGCGGGCTGTTCGATCGTCATCAAACCGTCCGAGGAAACCCCCGCCACCGCCATCGCCATCGCGCGGGCGTTTCAGGAGGCGGGCGTGCCCGACGGCACGATTAATGTGGTGTTCGGCGACCCGGCGGCGGTGTCGTCGCGGGTGCTGGCATCGGACATTCCGCGCAAGATGTCCTTCACCGGCTCGACCGCCGTGGGCAAGCTGCTGGCAAAGCAGGCTGCCGAGACGCTGAAGCGCTGCACGATGGAGCTGGGCGGTCATGCGCCCGTGCTGGTCTTTGACGATGCCGATGTCGAGGCCGCCGCGAAGGCCGCAGCCGGATCGAAATACCGCAATGCCGGTCAGGTCTGCATCTCGCCGACGCGCTTTTATGTGCAGGAAAAAGTCTATGGCGATTTTGTCGATGCCTTCGAGGCGGCGGCGAAGGCGATCAAGGTCGGCAATGGCCTTGAGGACGGTGTGCAGATGGGACCGCTGGTCGCCGACCGCCGCTTGCCGGTCATGCAGGGCTTTGTCGATGATGCGGTCGCGCGCGGCGCAACGCTGGTGACGGGGGGCAAGCGCATCGGCAATCAGGGCTATTTCTACGAGCCGACCCTGCTCAAGGACGTGCCCGAAGAGGCGGAGATCATGAACGAAGAGCCGTTCGGCCCCGTCGCGCCGGTGGCGTCGTTCAAGACCGAGGACGAGATCATCGCGAAGGCGAACAAGGTCAAGGTCGGCCTCGCCTCCTATGCCTTCACCAGCGATGGCGAGCGGGCAGGGCGGTTGTCGAAGCGCCTGAATACGGGTCTGGTCGGGCTGAACTCGATGAACGTCTCGACGCCCGAAACGCCGTTCGGCGGCGTGGACGAGAGCGGTTATGGCTCCGAGGGCGGCGTTGAGGGGCTGGAAGCCTTCCTGCGCACCAAACTGGTGAGTGAAACGGGGATTTGACCCGCCGCTAGCAAGAACTGCTTCTCCGGACACCAACGGTGATCCGGGGCCTCGTTGAGCGGTGCTTGGACGCGCGAGGCCCCGGATCAAGTCCGGGGCAGCGGGGTTAGCTTAGCGCGCCGATGGATTTTTCCGTGAAGACGCGGATGTAATCGCCCGGCGACGACCCGGCCCAATAGACCCACAGGCGCGCGGGGTTTTCGGGGTCGATCCACACCCGGTCGCCGCGCTCCAGCCCGCGCAGCTCGACGCTGAGATATTCGACGGACGTGTTGGCGAGAAAGTCGGTGGCCGCCATCGTTTCGCGAAACGCCGCGACGCCGAGAATGTCGGCATCGAAATCGACATACCCGGCATGGATGCCGCGCAGGCTGTCAAAAAAGACG
>CALGNO010000135.1 GCA_937958625.1 uncultured Neomegalonema sp. | reverse complement strand
GACCTCGTCGGGCACGTCTTCCTCGGGCGTCTCCTCGTCCTCGGGCATGACCTCCTCGAGCTCCAGCTCGTCCTCGAGCGGTAGCGGATCGTCCTCGGGTCTGACCTCCTCGGGCATGACGTCCTCGGGTGTCACCTCGTCGGGCATGACCTCGTCCTCGGGCATGACCTCGTCGACCAGCTCGGGTGCCACGTCCTCGGGTGCCACTTCCTCGGGTGCATCGTCCTCGGGCGGTGGTCAGGTGCCGGAGCCTGCTCCGCTGCTGCTGATCGCCCTTGCCGGTCTCGCTGGCCTGCTGCGCCGCAAGCGCAAGTAAGCTGACCGCAGCCTCAAATGATTACGGCCCCGCTGAAAAGCGGGGCCGTTTTCGATTCAAGTGCTGAAAAACACCTATCCAGTGAAGCTGATCGTTCCATCAGCGGTCACGATTTCGGCGGTGATCGACTGTCCCAGCGCGGTATCGCGCACCGAAACCAGCTCCCGCGCCCCAATCGACTGCAATGATCGGTCAAGCAGCGTCACCACATCCCGCGACAGTGTCACACCGGACAGGCGCAACCCGCTATCCTCCAACCGTTCAGAGGGCGACGACGTCAGCCATTCGATCGCAAGCGGCAAGTGCCCCCCGAGGGGCATCGCGCCATCGGCGGGAATCGCCGCCTTCCAGCGCAGGTCATCGCGCGACAGGGATTCCACCACGCCAATCGGCGTCGCCGCACCGGCCACAAGCCCATCGAGATCGTCGCACCGAATGGCCCACGTCAACAAAGTCGGCCCCACGGCCAAGCGCGCTTGCACTACCGGATCATCCAGCGAGAACCATCGCCCGCGCCCCGGCGGGGCCGCATCGGGGTCGATGGCAATCAGTTCGAGATAACAAGAGCCGAGACTCCAGACCTTGTTATGGGTGCCCATGAACCCATGCTTGCCGCCCCCTTGAGCAGACACGCCGAGCATATCGGCGACCATCGGCTCGGCGCTCTGCAGATCAGCACAGCCGATAACGATGTGATCGAGTTCAATCATGGCTATCGCCCCCCGCTTACGTCGATGAATGCTCCGGTGACATAGGATGAGGCATCGTCCAGCAACCAAAGGATGGCCTCGGCGACTTCCTCCGCCGTGCCCGCCCGGCCCATCGGAGTCGCCGCCCCCATGCGCGCGGCACGATCCGGCTGGCCGCCACTGGCGTGAATATCGGTTTCGATCAAGCCGGGGCGCACCGCGTTGACCCGCACACCCTCTCCAGCCAGCTCGTTCGCAAGACCGGTGGTCAGCGTATCGACGGCCCCTTTGGAGGCCGCGTAGTCGACATACTCGCCCGCCGAACCCAGCACAGCGGCGCGCGAGGACAGGTTCACGATGCTACCGCCCACGCCGCCGCGCGACCGGGGCATCAGGCGCGCCGCCTCTCGCGCCACCAGAAATGCGCCAAGGATATTGGTGTCGAAAATACCGCGCATCCGTTCGACGCTCAGATCGGCGACCGAGGATTTCGCGCCGACAATTCCGGCATTATTGACGACGCCTGTGATCGGGCCGAAGGCGTCCGCTGCCTGGGCAAACAGCGCCGCGACATCCGCCTCCCGCGCCACATCCCCCGCCAGCGCAAAAGCCTTGCCCCCGGCGGCCTCGACCGCCGCAACGGTTTCCTGCGCCGCACCCTCATCCGAGTGATAGTTGATCGCCACCGACCAGCCCCGCGCACCGCAGAGGATCGCCGTCGCGCGGCCAATACCGCGACTGCCTCCGGTGATAAGAATGGTTCTGGTCATGACGATGCTCCCTTCGATATGTCGGCGAGGTGCAGTTTCACCCGTCGCGATCCGCGCCATTCGTCGATCTGGATGCGCCCCGCCACATCGACCGGCGCGCCGCGCTGGGCCATCACTGCCGGTCCCAGCTCTGACTGAAACGCGCGAAAGGCGATGAAGTCGAGTCGCCCGCCCGCAGAGGAGATCGACCCTGACAAATGCCCGTCGCCAACCTCTCGCGTTCCCGCCAGTTGCACGCCGCGAAAGGCAAAGCGCGGCGCGGGCGCACCGGCACCGAAGGGACCGACTTTCTCCAGTGTTTCACAAAGATCGAGGGTCGCGCCACGCGGGGCGAGCGTACCATCGAGGGCGAGGTCTTTCGGCCCCATCCTGTCGGCTCCTTGTCGCCTCAGTGCCGCGTCGAGGGCGGCCATCGCCTCCTCGACTTGGTCGCTGCGAATAGTCAGGCCCGCCGCCATGCGATGGCCCCCGCCCTTGATCAGCAACTCTTCGCGGACGGCGGCTTGTACCGCACGGCCCAGATCAACGCCGGAGATCGACCGGCCCGAGCCTTTGCCCTCCGCGCCATCAAGGCCGATCACAATGGCGGGGCGGTTGAACTGTTCCTTGAGGCGGCTGGCAACGATGCCGACAACCCCGGGATGCCAGCCCTCTCCGGCAGCCCAGACCAAGCCGCCCGAGGTATCGCGCTCCTCTACCTGCGCCGTTGCCGCCGCCAGAACCTCCGCCTCGATAGCCCGGCGTTCGGCGTTCCAGTCGTCCAGCATCCCGGCAAGGCCCATCGCCTCCTCGGCATCATCGCAACAGAGCAACCGCGCGCCCATATCTGCCTTGCCGATCCGCCCCCCGGCATTGACACGCGGGCCGAGCAGAAAGCCGAGATGAAAAGCCGTCGGCGCTGCATCCATCCGCGCCACATCGGCCAGCGCCCGCAAGCCGGTATTGAGCCGCTGTCGCATCACCGTCAGGCCTTGCCGCACGAATACGCGGTTCAGGCCGGTAAGCGGCGCGACATCGGCCACCGTCGCCAACGCCACGAGATCGAGCAGCGGGAGCAAGGCCGGTTCCTTGCCACCGGGAAAATCCGGGCGCAGAGCGCGGTTCGCGGCCACCAGCAGCAGAAACACAACGCCAGCGGCGCAGAGCTGTCCCAAGTCGGATTCGTCATCCTGCCGGTTCGGATTCACCACGGCGAGACAGTCTGGCAGCGTCTCGCCAGCCAAGTGATGATCCGCCACGATCACGTCGGCCCCCGCGACCGTCGCAGCGGCAATCGGGTCATGGCTCAGCGTGCCGCAATCCACGCAGATGATCAGGTCATGCGCGTTCGCCAGCTCCGTCATCGCCTCGACATTCGGGCCATACCCCTCGTCGATCCGGTCCGGAATATAAAGGGTGGCACTCTGCCCCATCGCCCGCAGCCATCGCTGGATCAGCGCGACCGAGGCGCCGCCATCGACATCGTAATCGCCAAAGATCGCAATCCGCTCGCCCTTGCGAACCGCTCGCGCCAGCCGGTCGGCGGCCACGTCCATATCGGCAAGAATCGACGGGTCAGGCATCGACTCGCGCAGGCTGGGCGACAGATAACCGGCGGCCTCGTCGAGGCCGACCCCGCGCGCGGCAAGGATGCGCCCGACGATCTCCGGCAAGCTATGACGCTGGGCAATCGCAAGCCCCGCGCGTTCGACCGCAGGGTCGGGAAAGGTCCAGCGCCGCCCGGTCAGGGATCGCGTGTCTGTATCGGAACTATCGGCCAGCATGGCCGCATCCCTACGCCGGGCGTCAGCGCAGGACAACCGCCATAAGGATCGCAGCGTAGAAACAGGCCGAAGCCACCAGCACAAACAGGTGCCAGACCGCCGTATTATAGGCCATGCGCGGCATCAGATAGAACGTGCAGCCCGCCGTGTAGATACCCCCCCCGACGAGGCACAGGATCAACTCGGCATCGGTCAGCGCCGCGTTCAACGGCCCCACGGCGAACACAAGCAGCCAGCCTTGAATCAGATAGAGAGCCACGGAAATCTTCGAGCCACCGCGCCATCCCGCCAGTTTCAGCGATACGCCGATAACGGCGATGGCCCAGACGCCGATGAGCAGCGCATAGCCAGTCGACCCGCCAATCGCGAGGGCCGCCAGGGGCGTGTACGTCCCCGCAATCTTGACGAAGATCGCCGCATGGTCGAACCGACGCAGAATGGCCTTTGCACGGGAGGGTGGGGTCAGGTGATAGGCTGCGGAAAGACCGAAAACCGCACAGGTGCCGAGGCCGTAGGCCACCACAGCGGCAACCGTCGCCCCGTCCTGCCATACCGACGCGAGTACGATCATCGCTGTCACGCCAATCACGCTGGCCAACACGCCGATGATATGCACCGCGCCATCGGCAAGACGCTCGCCGCGACTGTCCGGCTCGAAGATCAAGCCGCCATAGGCCGTATCGGTATTGGTCTGGACCGTCGTCATGGGGCCTCTGTGATCGCAAACAACGGCAATCCTGCGGCGCGGATTACCGACCTGAGCAACTCCAGTAGGGCGTGAATTGGTTTCAGACCCGTTACCGACCTGACAGGATCAGAGCGGGTTGCGGTAGATCAGGCGGCGGAGCGAACCGGTCTTCGAGCGCATCAGGATCGTCTCGGTCTCCAGAAACCCATCGACCCTGCGCGCGCCCTTCACGATGGACCCGTCGGTCACGCCGGTGGCGGCAAAGATCACTTCGCCGCGAACCATGTCATCGCGGGTATAGATGCGGTCGAAATCTTCGATCCCAGCCTTGGTCGCGCGCTCGCGTTCTTCGTTATTGCGGAAAAGAAGACGCCCATGAATCTGACCGCCCATGCATTTCAGGGCCGATGCGGCCAGCACACCTTCGGGCGCACCGCCAGAGCCCATATACATATCAATGCCCGTCTGGCGCGTCTCCGCGCAGTGGATCACGCCCGCCACGTCGCCATCGGTGATAAGCTGTACCGAAGCCCCCGTCGCGCGCAACTCGGCCAGCATCTCGCGGTGGCGCGGGCGCTCTAGCACACAGACGGTGATGTCGGATGGCTGGACGCCCTTGGCCTTTGCCAGCGCCTCAACCCGCTGGGTCGGGGTCATGTCGAGGGTAACGACGCCCTCATCAAACCCCGGCCCGATGGCCAGCTTGTCCATGTAGACGTCAGGCGCGTGCAGCATCGAATTGCGCGCGCCCATCGAGATAACGGCCAACGCATTCGGCATCGCCTTCGCCGTCAGCGTCGTGCCCTCGAGTGGATCAAGCGCAATGTCTACCTCGGGGGAATCGTCACCGCCGCTGCCGACCTCTTCGCCGATATAGAGCATCGGCGCTTCGTCGCGTTCACCCTCGCCGATCACCACGACACCGCGAATATCCAGCATATTGAGCTGCGTCCGCATCGCATCGACGGCGGCCTGATCCGCAGCTTTCTCGTCGCCGCGGCCAATCAGCTTTGCCGAAGCAATGGCCGCAGCCTCGGATACGCGCGCAAGGCCCAGCGAGAGCATCCGGTCCTTGAATTGTGCTTGGGCGTTATGGGCCATTGTGAGAAATCCAATCTGTTGAAAGTCTTAGGTGGTAACAATGCGCATCGAGACGGGGACCGCAAGGGATACGGCAAGGGCGTCAATCGATGCCATCGCGCCTTGAAGGTCTTTGTCGGCGGTTTCGTGGGTCACGATAGCCACCGGGGCGGCGCCGCCCACATCGTCATATTGCTGCATCCGCTGGATCGAGACTCCGTGATCGCCGATGGCCGCCGCAACCTCCGCCAGCGCGCCGGGGCGGTCAGCAAGCAGCAGGCGCACATAGAACTCGGCGCGTTCGGCATCGGTCGGGGCGCGATTGGCCTCGGCAAGCCCAGCCGCCGGCAAACCGAAAGTCGGCGGCGTGTTGCCGCGTACGGCATCGACAATATCGGCCACAACAGCGCTCGCGGTCGCGCTGCCTCCGGCCCCCGGCCCGGTCAGCATAACGGACCCGATGGCATCGCCCTCGAACACGACCGCGTTCGTGACACCGATGATCTTGCCCAGCGGCGACGTGCGCGGCGTCAGGCAGGGACGCATACTCTGGGCGATGCCGGTTTCGGTGCGCTCGGCTATGCCAAGCAAGCGAATGCGGTAGCCAAGCTCGCCCGCGAAGGCGATGTCTTCGGCGGCAACGCTTTCGATGCCGGTAATCTCGACGCCCTCGAAGTCGACCTGTTGTTCGAAGGCAATTGCAGTCATCAGCGCCAGCTTGTGCGCCGCATCGAACCCGCCGACATCCGCCTCCGGGTCCGCCTCGGCATAGCCAAGCCGTTGGGCATCGGCCAGCACATCGGCAAAGGCCGCGCCGGTCTCTTCCATCTCGGTCAGGATGTAGTTGCAAGTGCCGTTGAGGATGCCCGAAACACGGGTGATCCCGTTGGCGGTCATTCCCTCGCGCAGGGCCTTGATCGCGGGGATACCGCCCGCCACCGCCGCCTCGTAATGCAGGGACGCGCCCGGCGTATTTTCGGCCAGCGCCGCCAGCCGTGCGCCGTGATGGGCGAGCATGGCCTTATTCGCGGTCACGACTTTTTTACCGGCACGAAGCGCCGCCTCGACGCTGGCGAGCGCGACACCATCCGAACCGCCAATCAACTCGACATAGAGGTCGATCTCGTCCGAGCCAGCCAGCGCCACCGGATCATCGAACCATGCCACGCTCGACAGATCGACGCCGCGATCCTTTTGCCGGTCACGCGAACAAACAGCCGCGACGCTCAGCGCCTGTCCCGCGCGGCCCGCAATCCGGGCGTTATGGTTCATAAGCAGATCGAGGGTCGATGCGCCGACGGTCCCCAATCCTGCAACGCCAATTCGTATCACTGGGCAGCCTCCAACCGTCCGCCGTATTCGGCCATCAGATCGCTGGCGCGGTCCATGACCTTGCGCACACTGCGCGCCGCCTGTCTGATCCGTTGTTCGTTCTCGACAAGGCCGATACGGACATAGCCCTCGCCGTACTCGCCAAAACCGACACCGGGGGATACCGCAACCTCGGCCTCGGTCAGCAGCAGCTTTGAAAAGCCCATCGATCCCAGCGCCGCAAAGGGTTCGGGCACCGGTGCCCATGCGAACATCGTTGCCGGAGGGGGTGGAATATCCCAGCCCGCGCGGCCCATTGCCTCGACCAACACGTCGCGGCGACCCTTATAGGTCTGGCGCATCTCGGTGATGCACTCCTGCGGGCCATTCAGCGCCGCCGACGCCGCAACCTGAATCGGGGTATAGGCCCCGTAATCGAGATAGCTTTTGATCCGCGTCAACGCGCCGATCAAGTGGTGGTTGCCCACCGCAAACCCCATGCGCCAACCGGGCATCGAATAGGTCTTGGAGAGCGATGTGAACTCGACCGCCACATCCTTCGCGCCCGGAACCTGAAGGATGGAGGGTGGGGGTGTGTCGTCGAAGTAAAGCTCGGCATAGGCAACATCGGACAGCAGCCAGATTTCATGCCGGGTCGCGAACTCCACCAACTCGGCATAAAAATCGAGGTCGCAGACCAGCGCCGTCGGATTGGACGGGAAATTCACAACGATGGCGGTCGGCTTTGGCACCGAGTGGCGCACGGCAAGATCGAGCTTGCGCATGTATTCTTCCGCGTCAAACAAGCCCGCATCCGTAAGGGGAACCGGGATATGTCGCAGGGTACCGCCTGCAATCATAAACCCGAAGGCGTGGATCGGATAGGACGGATTCGGGGCAAGGATCACATCGCCGGGGGCCGAAATCGCCGCCGCGAGGTTCGCCAGCCCTTCCTTGGAGCCAAGGGTCGCGATGACTTCGGTATCCGGGTTCAGATCGACGCCGAAACGCCGTTGATAATACCCCGCCTGAGCACGGCGTAGACCCGCGACGCCTTTGGAGGACGAATAGCGGTGAACGCCGGGCTTCGAGGCGGATTCCACAAGCTTTTCAACGATATGCCCGGGGGTATCGATATCGGGATTGCCCATGCCGAAATCGATCACATCCCGACCCTCGGCGCGCAGGGCGGCCTTCATCTTGTTGACGCCCTCGAAAACATAGGGCGGCAGGCGCTTGACGCGGTAGAAATCGGTATTCATGGCGGCAACCCTCCGTGACTTGTGCGCTTATAACCGCGCGGGTGGCAGCGGCAAGCCCGGATCGAGATTTGGGGGTGATGCGTCAGGTCCACTCACTCGGCAGCGTCACATCGGAGTCGGTGATCGCCTCAATCGACGTGCGGCCCGCCAGTGCCATCGTCACTCGCAATTCCTTTTGCAGCAGGGTCAGCAACGTGGTGATGCCCGCCTGTCCCATCGCGCCCAGCGCGTAGACCATCGCCCGACCAAGAAGCACGCCAGAGGCCCCGCAGGCCCGCGCCCGGAAAATATCCATCCCGGTGCGCACGCCGGAGTCAACAATCACTTCGGTGCGTCCTGCCACGGCGTCGACGATCCCCGGCAAGGCCGAAATGGTACTCGCCGCGCCGTCCAACTGTCGCCCGCCATGGTTGGAGACGACAATCGCCGCCGCGCCAAGATCGACGCCAATGCGGGCGTCCTCGGGATCGAGAATCCCCTTCAGGATAATCGGCCCGCCCCACTCCTTCGCGATCCATTCCACATCGGCCCAGTTCAGCGACGGATCGACCGATTCCGCAGACCAGACCATCAGGCTGTCGAGATTATCGATGCCCTTGGCGTGGCCGATTACATTGCCGAACGTCTTATAGGGCGTGCGCGCCATCTGCGCCGCTCAGCGCGGTTTGGTCGCGATATTGAGCAGATTGCGCAGGTTCGGGCGCAGGGAGAGACCGTTTTTCACATCCCGGTGACGCTGGCCCAGAACCGGCAGGTCCATGGTCACCACGAGGGCCGAACATCCGGCGGCCTTCGCCCGGTGGATCAGTCCCTTCACGAAGTCGCGGTCCTTGACGACATAAAGCTGGAACCAGAACGGTTTCGTCGTCGCCTCGGCCACTTGTTCTATCGAGCAGATCGACATGGTCGACAGGATAAACGGCACGCCGAACGCTTCTGCCGCCTTCGCTACCAGTATCTCGCCGCCCGCATGTTGCACCCCGAGCATCCCGACCGGCGCAAAAGCCGCCGGAAACGCCGCCGCCTCGCCCAGCATTGTCGCAGCCGTGCTGACATCCGAGACATCCATCCCGACCCGCTGGCGGATCGCGATGCGCCGAAAGTCGGCCTCGTTCCGGTGCAGGGTCGTCTCGGTATACGATCCGGATTCCGCGTAATCGTGAAACATCTTCGGCACCCGGCGGCGATACAGGCGCTGGAAGTCCTCGACACTGGCAATCACGGGCATTGCGTAGACCTCGGGCTTGAAAGTGACGAAGCCTTACCACGAGGTTAGTGCGGCTCACCAAGCATTAAAGGCTTCAGCGGTCGACTTTATGCTGGTGATCTGGTCGCGCTCGAGATGCAATAAAACCGCCTGCAAATCGCGGTCATTCCCTTGTTCAGGCCATTCGAGTGCTTCAGGATCGCCGTCAAACCACAGATCCTTGACCGCCTCGGCGTTCGGGTCAAAAGGCTGCGCAAAGAACATGTCGCACCACGGGCCGTAAAAGCTGAGCGAAAAAGAATCGTCGGGCACGTCGAGTGTCGCGATGCGCAGATCAAGATGGGGTTGAGGTTCAGCACCGAACAGCGCCAGAAAATCATCGGGCGTTGGCGGAGAGTGCCACCCGCCGCAGGAATGCCATGCCCATATCGGCGGATTGCCGGAGGACGGCTTATTCAGACGCCGCTCCGTCTGTTCGACAATCCATCGGTACGCATCTTCCGCGGTCTTGCCCACGTGATCCCAAGACGCCGAGCCGCGGCCCTCATCAATAACTTGATTGAAAAAGGCCGCATTCTGGATGGACCAGAGTCGAGTCATTTACTTGGATGCCCCGTAAAACTTGCAATGCGCCAGACATCCGCGACACGCTGGCGCTGCAGCTGCCCGCGCGTTGGCCTGACACGAAGCCGTGTCACTCCCGACGCCCTTGAAAATGGTCGGACACGTCCCGTTTTCCCGCAGGGTTTGGCAACTGACGCCGCCGCTGGTAAAGTTATCGCGCAGGTTGCAACTACAGCTTCCCAGTTTTCCGGCTGCGACGTCATAGGCACCGTCAACAGTGACCGGAAGCTGTTCAGCGGAAACCGGCGCGATAAGAGCAGCCACCGCAGGACTAATCGTCTCAAGGGATGCAAGCTGCGTTTCTTCCGCATGGGCCGAGGCGCTCAACACGATGCCAAGCACCATTGGGGCCAGAATATTGAAAAACATCTTCATGTCGTTCCTCCGAACAGGGTTCCCCTTGCTGCACCCACTCCAAGACCAATGGCCCGCAGTGAGTGGTGCCACGCATCTGCATGACCCCTGATCGATACCATGAGGATCAATATGGTTGAATGAAAAAATTATACTTACCATTAATTGCAAGATGGGCACATGGTCTGGAACATCTCAGTCTTCCGCAATGTCCTCGTTCCAGAGGTCGGGTTTCTCTTCGATGAATCGCTGCATTAGCGCGATGCAGTCCGGGTCGTCGGCGATGAGCACTTCAACCCCGCGCGAGCGCAGGAAATCCTCGTTGCCGCCGAAGGTCGTGTTCTCGGCGATGACCACCCTCGGGATACCGAACTGGATGATCGTGCCCGTACACATCATGCACGGGCTGAGTGAGGTATAGAGCGTTGTGTCGCGATAGGTCTTTTGCCGCCCCGCCTTGCGCAGCGCATCCATCTCACCATGGGCGATGGGGTCGCCTTGTTGAACGCGCTGGTTCCGGCCCTGACTGACGAGGGTATCACCGCGCGCAAGTACCGACCCGATGGGGCACCCGCCCTCGTCAAACCCCGCCTTCGCCTCGTCGTAGGCAATGCGCAGAAAGCGCCGGTCTGTCTCTGTCAGCATAGAACGCTCCTATCGTTGCGGCTGCGTATAGTACGGCAGATGCTCAACCCGCGCTTCGAACCCGCCTGCGCGCAGGGTGTCGAGGTGGTCCGCAATCTCGCCCAGCGACGCGAACCAGACATCGGGGGTATCCAGCACGCTCTCAAGCCACCGCTCGACCTGTTGCCAGCGCGCCAGACGCCCGGTCAGAAATGGATGCAGGATCAGCATGAAGAATCCGCCCGCAGCGTACTGCGCCTCGAATTCTTCCCAGAACCCCGCCAACCCCGCCGAGGGGCCGCGCACGGGCATCATATATCCAATTTCGTCATAATGGGCGAAGGGTGGCCAGTCATCGGTGCCCCAGTGTACCGGCATTTCCCACAGCGCGCCCTCGCCGGTGCGCATCTCGTAGGGGATATCATCGGCCATCAGCGAACTGTCATAGCGAAAACCGTGGGCGATCAGCAGGTCAATCACTTGTTGAGTGACGTTATAGACCGGCGCACGATACCCGGCGGGGGCCTTGCCACAAATGCGCCGATGCGCCTCCATCGCCTTCGCGAAGGCTTCCTCTTGCGCCGCACCCTTGGTGGCCACCGGGTCTTCGTGAATCCAGCCGTGATGGCCGATCTCATGACCATCGGCCAGAATGGCTTCGACGGTGCCGGGATAGGCCTCCAGACACCAGCCGGGAATAAAGAAAGACTGTTTCAGCCCAAGCCGCTTATAGGTGTCGAGAATGCGCGGTATCGCCACCGTCGGCCCGTACCGGCCCATGGAAATCGGATAAAGGCGATCATGGCCATCCTCGGGTCGAGCGACATGGATCAGGCTGTCGGCATCCATATCGAAGGTAATCGCACAGGCGCAGCGCGCGCCGTTCGGCCATGGGATCGGGTTCTGGATCATCGCGCGTCCTCGATCATCAAATGCGCCTGCTCGCCCCGCCACCCAAGATGGAACGTGCCCCCGGAGGACAGGTCGAGCGCGCCGAGGGCGCTTTCCTGCAACTGCACTTTGAATTCGGTCCCGTCCTCGGCCTCCAGGAACAGCGTGACAAAGGCCCCCACGAACTCCTCGGAAATCAGTGTCGCGCGCAAAGTGTTCTCGACCTCCAGAGGGCCCCGCCCGATCTGGAGCCGGTCGGCGGCGATAACGAGGTTGGCTTGCGTGCCATCGGCGGGCTGTGTGCCCTGCCCCGGCATCGTGAAACTGCCGAGCGCCGTCTTCAGCCGCGCGCCCTCGACCGAGCCGGTCAGGATGGTGTTGCGCCCGACAAACTCCGCCACAAAACGATTGGCAGGGTTGCGGTAAATCTCTCGTGCTCCCCCCACCTGAGCGACCTCGCCACTCGCCATGATGACGATACGGTCGGCCATGGCAAAGGCTTCGGATTGCGAGTGGGTTACGTAGACGAATGTGATGCCCAGCTCGCGTTGCAGCCGGGTCAGCACCGACTGCATCCGAATGACCAGATGCGCGTCGAGGGCCGATAGCGGCTCATCCAGTAACAACAGACGCGGCTCCGTCACGAGCGCGCGGGCCAATGCGACCCGCTGCTTCTGACCGCCCGACAGGGTCTCGATATTGCGGCCTGCAAACTCGCCGATCTCCATCCGCTCCAGCCAGTCCTTGGCCCGACGTCCGCGCTCAGGGGCGGCCACGCCCCGCATCTTGAGGCCGAACTCGACATTCTCCCGCACATTGAGAAACGGGAACAGCGCGAGCGTCTGCCACACCATGGGCGTATCGCGCTCGTGGGGCGGAACGCCGTTCATGACCTTGCCGTCGATGTGGATCGTCCCGGCGCTGGGGTCTTCAAGGCCCGCCAGCATTCGCAGGGTCGTGGTCTTGCCACAGCCGGACGGTCCCATGATCGCAACGAACTCGCCCGCATTGATCGTCAGGTCGGCCCGCCGGACGGCCACGAAATCATCGAAGCGCTTCTCAACGCCATCGAGGACGACAAGCGGCTCGCTCATCGCGTGCTCCTTTGCAGCCGGAAAAAGATCGAAAGCTGGGCGGCAATCACCAGCGTCATGGATGTCAGAAAGACCAGCGTGCCGATGGCATTCACCTGCGGGTCAATCGTGCCCTGCACGATCTCAAGCACATGCACGGGCAGGGTCTTGTTGAGGCCGGAGACGAACCACGCGATGGTGAACTCATCGAAGGACACGGCGGCGGTCAGGAACAAGGACGACAGGATGGCCGGGCGGCAGAACGGCAAAATGACCTCTCGCATCGCCCGCCATTCGCTTGCGCCGAGGTTCCACGCCGCCGCCTCCATACTCGCGTCGATCTGGTTAAGGCGCAGGCGAATGATCGCCATCGCAAAGGGTGCAGTCAGGACGGTATGGGCAATGATGATGGTCCAGACTTGCCCCGAAATACCGACCTTCGAGAACCAGGCCAGCATCGCCAGCGCCATCACGATCAGCGGGATCGTCGGCGGCAACAGGATAATCGCCAGATAGGCGCCCTGCCCCCGGAACCGGTAACGATAATCTGAATAGGCGGTGCAAAACCCGAGGATGGTCGCCAGCACGCCGGTCGAAACCGAGACAATCAAAGAGTTCCGCGCCGCCCGCCAGAAATCCTCATCGGCGAAGATGGTCTCGTACCAGTGTGTCGTGAACCCCTCAAGCGGCAGGGTCGGAAACCGCGCCGAATTGAATGAAAACATCATGCTGAAAAAGATCGGCGCGAAGACGAACGTGAACAGCAGTGCGGTGTACCCGCGCAGAACCCACGTCATCGGCTCGCCCTCTTGCGATAGGCGAGTAGGATCGCGGTGAAGGCGATGACGAACAGCGTTACCATCATCATCACGGCGACGACAGCGGCGCGGGGCCATTGCTGCCCAGCCTTTGTCGTGTCGATAATCAGGATCGGCAGGGTCGGCGGCTTCGATCCGCCCAGGTAATACGGCGCGACGAAGTCACCGAAGGCGAGGATGAAGGCGAACAGAGCGGCCACGATCAGGCCGGTCTTCGCCGCTGGCAAGATGGTCGCGAAGATCACCCGCACGGGGCCACAACCGAGGTTGCGCGCGGCCTGAATTAGTGACCGGTCAATGCTCGCTAGTGTCACCGTTTGTAGGATCACCACGAGAGGCAATGTCAGCATGACATAGCCGACCAGCGTGCCAAAAATTGTATTGAGCATGGTGAAGGGGCCAAGCCCGATCAACCCCAACCCGGCATTGATCACCCCGCTCTCAGCGAGGATCACGTACCACGAAAACGTCCGCACCAGATAACTGGTGAAAAACGGAATGATGAGCAGGAAAATTGCCCAGCGCCGCATCGATTCCGAGCTGCGAAATGCCAGATACATCGACGCCGGAAAGGCCAGCAGAGAGGTCAGCGCCGCCGACCCCGCCGCCATCATCAGCGTGAACCAATAGCTGTCCCAAACATAGCCGCGCGAGAGCATCCGCGACCAGTTCTTCATCTCGAATGCCTCCTCCATCCGAAAATTCTTCACGAGGAAGAACGACATCGCGATGGTGAAGGCCAGCGGACCGATGAAGAACAACCCCTGCCAGATGATAATCGGCAGGCGGAAGGTCAGGGCATAGGCGTTAAAGCGTTTCATGGCTCTAATGCCGCGTTGGGAAAGTTAGAACGCCACTCTCCTGTCACTCCCCGCGAAGGCGGGGAGTCCATATCGCCGAACGCCCGATTGCATCTTCTGTGCGCGGCCCGGTCGCTATCGCTTACGGCGCCATGGATACTCCGCCTGCGCGGAGTATGACCATACTTCATCGGAGAGGTTCTACTCACCGTTGAGCGTCCCGACAGGTCGTTTTCGGTGTCACGCCTGGATCAAGCGCTTTTGTATTCCGACCAGAAGTCGTTCCAATCCTCAAGATCCTGCTGCACCGGAATATCCCGGTAACTGATGCGGCCCTCGTC
>CALGNO010000134.1 GCA_937958625.1 uncultured Neomegalonema sp. | reverse complement strand
TATGCGAGCTTTGATTACTCGATGGATGGCTATGAAGCGGGCAACCTCGTCAAGATGAGCGTCTTGGTGAACGACGAGCCGGTGGATGCGCTGAGCACCATCGTCCACCGCGACAAGGCCGAGCCGCGCGGGCGGGTGATGTGCGAAAAGCTGAAAGAGCTGATCCCCCAGCACATGTTCAAGGTGCCGATACAGGCGGCTATCGGGGGGAGGATCATCGCAAGGGAAACCATCTCCGCCCTCCGCAAGGACGTGACGGCGAAATGCTATGGCGGCGACGTATCGCGCAAGCGGAAGCTGCTGGACAAGCAAAAGGCCGGGAAGAAGAAGATGCGGCAGTTCGGAAAGGTCGATATTCCGCAGGAAGCGTTTATCAATGCCTTGAAGATGGATGGTTGAGACTGCTCGCCTTGACTATTTTTAGTTGAAAGCCTAACGATTTCTGCGAAAAAGAGATTTTTACGTGAGGCTTGTGAATGAAAATACTTGGTCAAATCAATGTCGCCTGTCATCCGCACGATGATGCAGGTACCTATCGAGAGTTATTCAAGAAGGCGAAGAGAGTTCGGACCGCATTCCGGAAAGATGATTTTGCTCAGATATCACCAATATCGAAATCCAAAAACGACATATTCATCGGAGTCTTGGCGGTTTGGACTGAGATTGACAGAGACGCAGGTGTTCTAGGCCTTAAAGATCTTGAAGAAATACAATTTGATGAGAGTGGCGTAGTCATCCCGCCAGATCTTGGATTTAATTATAAGCTCTTTCAGTTTTCATTTAACGAGAGGTCTCATCAATTATTCGTTGAAGGAAAAAATGAATCAGGACAGACGTTATCTGTCAACTCTGCCGCAAAAGCTTTTGATGCTATATTTAAGAATATTGCTGCTAGGATGGAAGGTATTGACGAGGTCAATGTCACTGTTGTTCCCAGTCAAGATACTGTTAAGAAAATATTTTTGATAGAAAAGTTGCGCTCAGTTAAATATAGGATTGAAAGGCCAAATCCTGATAATAACACCGACAAGTTTGATCGCGTTGCAAAGAGAATGGAAGAAGAAAACCTCGGTGTCATTGAGACGAAGTTGCTGCGGGCGCCGGGAAAAAAGACAATTGAATTGAACGAGCTGCATAAAGAGGAAATTGAAGTTGCGTCGACTAACGGATATGCGGTTGCGATAGGTACTAAATCTGATGGGAAATCTACGAAATTATCAACAAAGAAATATCCAAAGATCATAAAGCATGAAGAAACTGATACGTCGACTGTGTCTTCAATTTTGAGAGAGGTTGCGAGAAAGTATACTGAAGAAAATGAGTGAATTTCACCCAATTTGGATTTGGCAAAAGTCGTATGGTGGCTGGAAAGAGTTGTTTTTATCCACTTATTTTTTAAGTGCATTTATACTGACTGCTCTCTGCGCGCCTCTGTGGCTAATGCAACCAGATGGTGGTTTTCTTTGGCCTAAGTACCCGATTGCCATCATGCCAAGCCTACTCTCTTTCTCCATAGGAGGTTTCGCAATTTTTCTTGCTCTTTCCAATGGCCGAATGCTCGACGCGGCAAGAGAGGGTGGAACTGATCAATCGCTCTATATGAGCGTTTGCAGTGTTTTTTTTAATACCATAGTTTTTCAAATTCTATCAATTGTCCTTGCGTTGACTCTCTTAAGTTTTTCAAAAATTGGTGTGCATTTTATGATAAAAATATATTCGATGTTTGGATTCCTTATTTTTCTATACTCTATCTTTTGTGTTTTAGCCATTGCTGTTTCATTGTTGCAGCTGGCGCAACTAATCAACAGGGCAGATCGCCACCAAAAACCATCTGTAGATTGATTCTCGCCTCTTGCGGAGCAGAGAGCTCAAAAGTGGGAGCCGCACTGAGCGGCGACACGCGCCTGCCCGCCCCACGGCGGGCGCGTTCGCGCCCCCCTCGGTCAGGCGCTTTGCTCTCTGGGGCTGTGTTGTCGCTGAATTTCAAGTCTCAAGAAAGAAGGGTGTAACACACGCTACACCTCACCCCACATCCGACTTCACCAGCCGCAGGTGCCCGCGATCCGGGGCTTCTTCTTCGCTGATGTGGTGGACGTTGCCGATTAGGCCGCCGTTGATGGCCTTCAGTTCTGGGCGGCCACCGGCCATGAGCTGGCTGGCCGAGAAGGGTTCCAGCACCGGCGGGGCCGCCGGTTCGCCGCGTCGGTCCCTTGCGCGGCGGCCAAAGATCGGGGCGGTCCCGACGCCTTCAAAGCTATCACCGGTCAGCTCGAACAGGCGGACCTTGTCGACCCAGTGGTGGATCGGATCGTAAAGCTTTGCAAACGCCCGGTTTTCGCCGGTATAGTATCCGCAGCCCAGCACCCGCGTCATCTCGCCCACGTCCGAGCGTAGGGGCAGGTACAGGAATTCGGCCTGATAGTGAAAGCCGCCGCGATTCTCGACGGTACAGGCGACATGGCCGATGCAGGGTTCAGAAACCACCCGGTGCATCACGTCGCGCACTTTGGCGCGGCACTCGCCATGCCAGAGGGCCAGCGCGCTCATCCCGCGCAATTCCATCCCGAAACTCTCGCACAGCTTGGTTCCGGCGAGGCGAAAACGAACGCTGTCACGGCTTTGAACTTCAAGGATAAATGTGCTGTCGAGAAGCGGAGCGATTTCGCGTGGTTCAATTTCCGAGCGGAACGGCGCGAGGCGGCCATCGCGAATCGAATTCCAATAATCGTAAAGAGCGCGCGTTTTCGCGTGTTTCATTCTGCCGGTCCCATCGTCGAAAACCTCAGGATTTGTGCGCGTTTGCGACACTTCTTTCCCGTGGCTTCCTCCCTACGTTAACAAAGTACAACGATTGGCGACTCAGGATAGAACGAGTCGCCCTGTGTTGAAATGATGAAACGACAGTCGCAATCGACGTGCCAGCCCGAATGTCCGTATACGGTAGAACTTTCGGCCAAAGAATTGCAACCGTGGTTAACGGATCACAAAGGATAAATCGGTGCCGATCAGCAGTATGACAGGCTTTGCCAGCACGGCCTCTGAGGGTGCGCATTGTGCCTGGAGATGGGACGTCAAGAGCGTCAACGCGCGGGGTCTCGATCTGCGTTTTCGCCTGCCGCCGGGGCGCGAATCTCTGGAACCTGCCTTGCGAAAAGTGGCGCAAGCGCGGCTGAAACGGGGCTCGGTTCTCGTCTCGTTATCGGTTCAGGAACAGATGGCTGCGGCGGAAACCTTCGTCGATGCTTCAGAACTGTCGGCGGCGGTGGCACAGGTGGCCACGGTCGCCCGGCAGTTGGCGGAGGCGGGTTTGCCGGTCGCGCCGGTTCATCCGGCGGCGGTGCTTTCGCTGTCCGGTGTCCGGCGCAGCGCTCCGGTAAAAGACGGCGGCGATGCCGCTGACGATGCCACCGCGATGGTCGAGGGCTTTACCGCCGCCATTGACGATTTGCTAACCGTCCGACACGCGGAGGGCGAGCAGTTGGCACGGGTAATAACGGAACAAGTGACCCAGATTGAAGTGCTGACGCGGGACGCCGAGACACTCGCGGCGGGCGCGGTCGAGGCCCTGCGCCATCGTTTGCGCGATCAGATTGCGGCGCTGCTGTCCGATCCCGTGCGCGAAGACCGGCTGGAGCAGGAGGTCGCGCTGCTCGCGTCGAAGGCCGATATCCGCGAAGAGCTCGACCGCCTGCACGCCCATGTCGCGGCGGCGCGGGGTCTGGTGGCGGGGGGCGGCGCGGTCGGGCGCAAGCTCGATTTTCTGACGCAGGAGTTCAACCGCGAGGTCAACACGCTCTGTTCGAAAAGCGCGACCGAGGCCCTGACCCGCGTCGGCCTCGACCTCAAGACGGTTATCGAACAGTTACGCGAACAAGCGGCGAATGTGGAATGATCACGCGCCGTCTTGCGCCTGGGGCTTCATCCGCCGCGCCGCCGACCACGCGATCAATCCGATATAGGCGAGGCAGAGCACGGACAGCGTGATCCAGGCAAAGGTCAGCACCGCGACACCGACGATGGCCATGCCGATCAGAAAGAACTTCACGTTCTCGCGCGAGATCTTCGTCGATTTAAACGACCAGATGCGCACCGGGCTGATCATCAACAGGCCGATGGCGACCATGTGGATGCACAGCAGGATACCGGGCAGGTCAGGGGCGTCCTCCAACCCAAAGCTGATGAACATCGGCAGCATCACCAGCAATGCTCCGGCGGGAGAGGGAACGCCGGTGAAATACTCGCCGTCATCCTCGTCGTCGGATTTCTTGGCGACGTTAAAGCGCGCCAGCCGGATAACACAGCAGAGCGCATAGATCAGCGCCGCAATCCACGCGATTTGCTTCACGTCCTGCAAGACCCAGTAATAAAGCACGAAGACCGGCGCGACGCCGAAATTAAGAAAATCCGCCAAGGAGTCCAGTTCCGCGCCCATCGTGCTGTCTGCATTCAGCAAACGCGCGAGGCGGCCATCCAGCCCGTCCAGCACCGCCGCGAACAGGATCAGTTGCACCGCGCGCAGGTAATTGCCGTCGACCCCAAACCGGATTGCGGTCATCCCCGCACAGATGGCGGCGACCGTCAGCAGGTTTGGCAACAGCTGGATCAGATGAAATTCTGTGCGGGTGGTCGGCTCACTCATGGGGCAAGGCTCGCGATGACGGTCTCGCCCGCGACCATCGTCTGGCCGACCCGCACCATCGGCGCGACCCCGGCGGGCAGATAGACATCGAGGCGCGAGCCGAAGCGGATCAGGCCGAAACGCTCTCCCGCCTCCAGCGTTGCGCCATCCTCGACGAAACACACGATCCGCCGCGCGACCAGCCCGGCGATTTGCACCACGGCAATATCGCGCCCGTCCGCCATGGTCAGGCGCAGGCTGTTGCGCTCGTTATCGGCGCTGGCTTTGTCGAGCGAGGCATTGAAGAACTTGCCCTTGCGATAGGCGACCTTGGCGACGGTGCCGGGGACCGGGGCGCGGTTCACATGACAGTTGAAGACATTCATGAACACGCTGACCCGCGTCAGGGGCGTGTCGGCCATGCCGAGTTCAGCCGGGGGAACCGCCGGTTCGATCAGCGAAACGATCCCGTCCGCCGGACTGATGATAATGTCGGGGCGCTGGGGCGGAAACCGTTCGGGGTCGCGAAAGAAATAATAGCACCAGATCGTCAGGCCGAGGCCAATCCACCCCAGCGGTGCCCAGAGAAAGAACAGGCCCGCCGTTATAACCGCAAAGATCGCCACGAACGGACGGCCCTCGGGGTGCATCGGCTTGATGACCGTATCGAGCATCTTCATGGGCGTTCATCCATTCGGGTCAGGGGCGACAGGGGCAGGGGTATCACCCGAAGCGGGCGGCGTCGAGATGGTGCCGAAGCCGCGTGACTGCGTCGAATTTACCCCAGCTCCATCCGGTCGCGCATCCGCAGCGCGTGCATGGCGACACCCGCGCCGAAAACCTGCGTCCGCTGAAAGGCAATCGGCTCGACCGGCGAGACGGGGAAGGGCAGGCTCTCGATCTCCGCCCCCAGCGTCGCCTCGGCCAGTACCTTGCCCATCACCAGCGACATCGCGACCCCGCGCCCGTTATAGCCCATGCCCGCGACGAGGCCGGGGGCCGGTTCATGCAGGTGGGGCGTGCTGTCATGCGTCAGCGCAATGCGCCCGCCCCAGCGATAGCGCCAGCTTTCGGGCTTGATCGACGGAAAGACGCGCGGCGCATCGCGCAGCAGCCATTGAAACCCGCCGAGCCGCTCGACGAGGCGCTGATACCCGATGCCGCCGAAAATCACGCTGCCATTCGGTTCGCGCCGCGAATACATGGTCAGCCGCCGCGTGTCCGAGATCGTATGCCCCTCGGGCAGAACCGGCGCGAGTTCTTCTTCGCTGAGCGGCCCGGTCGCAATCTGAACGGGCGACAGCGGCAGGACCGCGCGCCTCAACCCCTTGAACAGACCGTCGGTATAGCCGTTGGTCGTCAGAATGACCCGGTCGGCGCGCACGGATTTGCCGCCGACGCTCATGCGCCACCGCTGATCCACCCTTTCGAGGTTTTCGGCGCGGGCCTTGGCATAGATTTTCACGCCAGCCGCCTCGGCAACCTTGGCCAACCCGCGCACGAGGCCGAGCGGTTGGACGGCACCGCCCTTGGCCGAAACCGTCCCGGAATCGTAAGTCGGAGAGCCGGTCAGGCGCTCGATCTCGGCGCGCTCGATGAACTCGAACCCTGCGCCGAACCGGTTCCAGTCTTCGGCGGCGGCGCGGGAAACGGCCTTTGCCTTCGGATTGTGGTCCGCGCGAATCCACCCTTTTTGCCTTGCCTCGCAGTCGATGCCGTATTTCTTGACCAGAGCGAACAGCGCATCGGCAGACCCCAGCGAGACCTCGGCCATGCGCTCGAAATAGGTATCGCCGACCGCTTTTCGCAGGTCTCCGGGGCGTTTCACCGTCAGCATGGGGTTGACCTGCCCTCCACTGCGCCCGGATGCGCCAAAGCCCACATCCTCGGCATCGAAGACGGCGACGCTACTGCCCGCTTCTGCCAAGGCGAGCGCCGCGCGCAAGCCGGTAAAGCCCGCCCCGATCACCGCGACATCGCAGGTCAACTCCGCGTCCAGCGTCCGTCCGGGGTCGCGATGCGGCGCGGTCACTTGCCAGAAAGGTTTGTCTTCCATTGTATATCCTTTCTGCGGTGCGCGGCTTCCCACACGATGGTCGGGGGGGTATGGTCCGCCAAAACAAGAATGCGAGCAGGACCATGAAACCGATCCTCGATGCCGTCGAGTCAATAGAGCATGTGCGCCGTCGCGGGATGCTGTTTATTTTGTCGTCGCCCTCGGGCGCGGGCAAGACGACGCTGGCCAAGGCACTGTTGAGGGCCGACCCCGCCGTAACCCTGTCGGTTTCCGCCACCACCCGCGCCCCGCGCGAGGGAGAGGTCGACGGCAAGGATTATCACTTCGTCACCCGCGACCGGTTCTCGGAGATGGTCCTGAACGGCGAGATGCTCGAACATGCCGAGGTTTTCGGCAATTTCTACGGCAGCCCGCGCGGCCCGGTCGAGGCCGTCTTGGCCGAGGGCCGCGACGTGCTCTTCGACGTGGACTGGCAAGGCGCACAGCAAATCCGCGATTCGATGAAGGCTGATGTGGTCAGCGTCTTCATCCTGCCCCCCTCGGTCGAGGCGCTGGAGGCCCGCCTGCGCAAACGCGGCTTGGACGACGAGGCAACGATCCAAGGCCGCATGGGCAAGGCGATTGCCGAGATGCTGCACTGGCCCGAATATGATTACGTGCTGATCAATGCCGATCTCGATACCTGCACCACGCAACTCGGTTCGGTGCTGGCCGCCGAACGCCTGCGCCTGACCCGCCGCCGCGAGGGGCTGGAGACGATGTTCGACCGGTTGCAGGGCGCATGACCCTCTTTCATCTCATCTTGGTCGCGCTGGTGCAGGGCATCACCGAATTCCTGCCCATCAGTTCCAGCGGCCACCTGATCCTCGCCCCCATGGTCACCGGAGAGCCGGACCAGGGCCCGATGATCGACATGGCGGTGCATGTGGGCACGCTGTTCGCGGTCATCCTCGCATTCCGCCGCGAGGTGGCCGAGGCGTTTTTCGGCTTCTTCCACCTGCTGCGCGGCCATACCGACCGCTGGGATGCGCGGCTGGCGCTGTTTTTGATCGTCGGGACGATTCCGGTGGTAATCGTCGGCGCAATCTTCAACGCCTTTGGCATCATGGACTGGCTGCGCGATGGGTCGCGGGCGCTGGCCGTGATTGGCTGGACGACCCTAATTTTCGGCATCCTGCTCTATATCGCCGACAAGTTCACCGCCCAGCAGCGCGAGATGCAACAGATCACGCTGAAAGACACGGTAATGATCGGGCTGGCGCAGGCCGTTGCCCTGATCCCCGGCACCTCGCGATCCGGCATCACCATGACGGCGGGGCGGTTCCTCGGCCTCGACCGGGTATCGGCGGCCCGGTTCTCGATGCTGTTGGCGATTCCGACGATTATCGCGGCGGGCGCGCTGGGCACCAAAGACATTATCGAGAGCGGCGATACCCAGCTTGGGATCGACGCCCTGATCGCAGCGGGCCTGTCATTCATCGCGGCGCTGATCGCCATCAAGCTGTTCATGCGTTGGATTGCGAGCGCGTCGATGACCCCTTTCGTGGTCTATCGCCTGATCCTCGGCAGCGTCCTACTGTGGCTTGCCTACGTCTAAGCGTGCGATTTCTGCAACGGTCGGCAGCGGAACGACATCGGTAACGGGGCGTTGTTCGCCATAAGGATGCCCCGGTTTTACCCTAGGCGTTGTCCCGGAACAGCTTGCATGACCGGAGTATCGCCATGCGCACTCTTGCCCTCGCCGCCGCAATCGGCACCATTTTCGCGACAACCGGCCTGCCCGCCACGGCGCAGGTTGAGGATAACATCCGCGAATGTGAGGCCAGCGATGCCAGCGTCGATGACCTGATCGTCCACTGCACCGTCGCGATCAAAAGCGGTCGCCTGACCCAAGAGCAAGAGGCCCGCGCCTTTCTCAATCGGGGGACGGCGTTCTTTGACCGCCGGCAATATTCCCTTGCGATCCGGGATTACGATCTGGCCGAGAAGCGCGACGCCAATCTCGCTGCGCTCTATGCCAACCGCGCCAATGCGCTGGTACGGCTGGGCGAAGTGAACCGGGCCGTCAGCGAATATGACCGCGCCCTCCGACTGGAGCCTTCTGACGTGCAGTCGATGATCGGTCGCGGCGGGGCGCTGATGAAGCTGGGCCGCCATTCCGACGCAGCGAGCAGCTTTACCCAGGCGATTTCCTTCGAGCCGGACAACGCGACCGCCTATTACAACAGGGGCCTCGCGGCCCTCCGTCTTGATCGTTCATCGCAGGCAGTTTCCGACTTTTCCGCCGTGATCAGCGCCGCGCCCCAGGATGCCGAAGCCTATGCCATGCGCGCCATGGCCCACGAGCAGGCCGGAGAGTTGAACCGCGCCTATCAGGACTATTCCGAAGCGGTGCGGATCGACGATGGCTATTCCCTCGCATGGTTTCGACGGGGCAAGCTGATGGTTGATGATGGCCGCGCGACCGAAGGCAATCCCGATCTCGCCAAAGCGTATAAGCTGGGACACAAGGATCCGTGGTTGGCGGAATATATCGTCGAACTGGGTCGCGGAGGCTAACACACCGCGACGCCGCGTGTCCTTGTCGCCCGCGCCGGTAGTTGCTAGCACGGCGGGGCATTTGACAGGGAAATCGACGTGGCCGCTGAGACTGACCGCAAAAAGGGTAAACCGACCCTTTTGAAACGACTGCTTCCGTTCTTCACACCCTATCGCGGACAGGCTCTGGCGGCAGGCTTGGCCCTGACGGCGGCGGCGTTCTTTACCCTGCTGATGCCGATTGCCCTGCGCCGGGTGATCGATCTTGGCTTCGACGAGGACAAGGCCGCCTTCATCGACCAGTATTTCATCGGCATTATTGCCGTGGCCGGTGCCCTCGCGATTGCCACCTCCCTGCGCTATTACTTCGTGACGCGCCTCGGCGAGCGGATCGTCACGGACATTCGCCGCAAGACCTATGACCACGCCATCGGCATGAGCCCGCGCTTTTTCGAAGAAATCCGCACGGGCGAGACCCTCTCGCGGATCAATACCGACACCACCTTGGTCCAGACATTGGTGGCCAGCACGGTGTCCATCGGCCTGCGCAATGCGCTGTTGCTGATCGGCGGCGTCTTCATGCTGCTGCTGACCAGTGCCAAGCTGACCGGCCTCGTGTTGCTCATCGTGCCGGTGATCGTCGTGCCAATTATCCTCATGGGCCGCCGGGTGCGCGGGTTTTCCAAGCTGGCCCAGGACAAGATCGCCGAGACATCGGCCATTGCAAGCGAGACGCTGGGTTCCGTGCGCGATGTGCAGAGCTTTACCCAGGAGGACGGCTCGCGCGCCCGGTTCGGCGGGGCCGCCGAGGGCGCCTTCACCGCCTCCCGCAAGCGCATCGCCGCCCGCGCCCGCCTGACCGCCATCGTGATCTTCCTGTTATTCACCGGCATCGTCAGCGTCATGTGGATCGGCGCGTCGGACGTGATCGACGGGCGCATGACGGCGGGCGAGTTGGGCCAGTTCATCCTCTATGCCGTGATCGTCGCCGGGGCCTTTGCCGCCCTGTCCGAGATGTGGACCCAGTTGCAACAGGCGGCGGGCGCGACCGAACGGCTGGTCGAAATCCTCGACAGCGAGGTCGAAATCACCGCCCCCGAAAACCCCTTGGCGCTGCCAGAACCGCGCGGCGAAGTCGAGTTCCGCAATGTCGTCTTCAGCTTCCCCAGCCGCCCGAACGAACGCGCCTTGGATGGTATTACACTGCATGTGAAACCCGGCGAGACGGTCGCCGTCGTTGGTCCGTCCGGTGCCGGAAAGACAACGCTTTTCAGCCTGTTACAGCGCTTTTATGATCCTGCGGATGGCACCATTCGCCTCGACGGTGTGGCCTTGCACGAGGCGGACCCGAAGGCGATCCGCGCCCGCCTCGCCGTCGTGCCCCAGGAACCGGCGATCTTTGCCGCCAGTGTGATGGAAAACATCCTCTTCGGTCGTCCCGATGCCAGCGAGGCCGAGGCCCGCGCCGCCGCCGATGCCGCCGCCGCCAGCGGCTTTATCGAGGCGCTGCCCGAGGGCTATGCCACCGAGGTCGGCGAGCGCGGCGTCATGCTGTCCGGCGGCCAGAAACAACGCATCGCCATCGCCCGCGCCATCCTGCGCGATGCGCCGGTGCTGCTGCTGGACGAGGCGACCTCGGCCCTTGATGCCGAGAGCGAACGCGCGGTGCAGGACGCCTTCGAGCGCCTTGCCCATGGCCGCACGACCCTTGTCATCGCCCACCGCCTTGCCACGGTGAAAAAGGCGGACCGGATCATCGTCATGGAAGAGGGCCGCATCGTCGCCGAGGGCACCCACGATACGCTCGTGGCCGAGGACGGTCTTTATGCCCGCCTCGCGCGCCTGCAATTCACCGGACTGCGCGCCGTCGATGGCGAACTGCCCGACCGTGAACCCCTGCCGGGCGGGGCGGCCCAGCGCCAGTGACCGCGCCTCTGGAATGGCGGATTGACGACGCGCCGGTCGATTACGCGCGGGCGCTGACCTTTATGGAACAGCGCGCGGCGGCGATCCGACAGGACGGGGCGGCGGAATGTGTCTGGCTGCTCGAACACCCGCCGCTCTATACCGCTGGCACCAGCGCCGATGCCGCCGACCTGCTCGACACGCGCTTTCCGGTTCATGTGGCCGGTCGCGGGGGCGAGTACACCTATCACGGGCCGGGCCAGCGCATCGCCTATGCTATGCTCGACCTGCAACGGCGCGGGGCCGATGTGCGCCGCTACGTCCATGATCTCGAAGAATGGGTGATCCGGACGTTGGCGCAATTCGCGGTGCAGGGCGAGCGGCGCAAGGGGCGTCCCGGCGTCTGGGTGCGCCGAACCGACCTGAACCTCCCGACCCGAGAGGACAAGGTCGCCGCGCTGGGCGTTCGGGTTCGGCGCTGGGTGACGCTGCACGGCCTGTCGATCAACCTCGACCCCGACCTGAGCCATTACGGCGGCATCGTCCCCTGCGGCATAAGCGAGCATGGCGTGACCAGCCTCGCCGACCTCGGCATCACCGCGACGATGCCCGAGTTGGACATGGCCCTGCGCGCATCATTTCAGGAGGTATTCGGCGATGGCGACGAAGCTTGAGGGCGCGGAGCGTGCGGCGGCACTGGCACAACTGGCCGAGGCCGGATGGAGTGCTGTCAAAGGCCGCGATGCCATCCAGAAAACATTCAAATTCAAAAACTTCATCGCTGCCTTTGGCTGGATGACTCAAGTCGCGTTCTGGGCCGAAAAGCTAAACCACCACCCGGAATGGTCGAATGTCTACGGCACGGTCGATGTCACGCTCATCACCCATGACTGCGACGGCCTCAGCGAACTGGACCTGAAACTGGCGAAGAAGATGGATGCGCTTGCCTGATCCTCGCCACGCCGTCGCCGTTTTCGCCAAGCAAAACAGCGCCATGAAACAAAAGAACATCCTTCTCGCCGCGCTGGTCGCGCTTGCCCCTGTCCCCGCGATGGCGTCGGAGCCGGTGGCTGAATCCCTGTCCTATCGCGCCTTTATCGGCGGATTTCCCCTCGGTACTTTAAACCTGAAAATCGCGATGGAAGACACGCGCTATGCCACCGAGGCGCAATTCCTGATTGGCCGATGGCTGCGCTGGGCGCTCGATACCGATGCCCGTGCGTCTTCCGAAGGGGCAATAACGGGCGGGCGCATGATCCCGACCAAGTTCGATTACTGGGTCCGGGACGAGGAAAAAGAGCGCCGTGCGCAGATCGAGTTCGACGCGGATGGTAACCCCGTCGCCGTGCGCTCTGACCCGCCCTTCGATGCCAAGACCTATGATGTGACGCTGGACGACGTGCGCGGGGCGGTTGATCCGGCGACCGGCGTGGCCTTGCTCTCCGCGCCGCGCGCCGAGCCTTGTGCCGTCGATATGACGATTTTCGACGGTCGCAAATACCACCGCATCTCGCTGAAAGCCGATGGCGGCACGGTCGAAAAACCTGTCTGCACAGGGCTTTACGAGCGTTTGGGTGGTTTCAAGGCGAAGTACATGACGCCCGAGCGTCGCTCCTACGCCTTCCGGGCCGAACTGGTCCAGATCGCTCCGGATCGCTGGCGACCCCGGCGTGTCTCCGCCGAAACGAAGTTCGGTGCCGGGGTCGTCGTGCTACAGTAACAGGCCGTCGTTACATGGTTGCGAGCAGGGCGTCGGCGGTGCTCTGTTCGGCCTCGCCGGGATTATCCTCGACCAACAGCGTCTTCACCGTGCCATCCTCGACCAAGGCGACATAGCGTTTCGAGCGCACGCCGAGGCCGCGCTCGGTCAGGTCGAGTTCCCATCCCGCTTTCTTCGTGAAATCGCCGCTGCCATCGGCCAGCATGACGATATCGCCCTCCGCCGTCGTCGCCTTCGACCAGGCGTTGAGCACGAAGACATCATTCACCGAAACGCAGGCGATGGTGTCGACACCCTTGGCCATCAACTCCTCGCGTTTCGCCAGAAACGTCGGCAGGTGGTTCGAGTGGCAGGTGGGTGTAAAGGCACCGGGCACGCCGAACAGCACGACTTTCTTGCCGCCGAAAACATCGGCGGTCGTCGCCTCTTTCGGGCCTTCGTCGCCCATCACGGTAAAGGTAGCATCGGGCAGGCGGTCGCCTTCGGAAATGGCCATGTCGGTCCCCTTGTTGATCTTGGCTGTGCCATGACATAGCGAGACTTGGGATAATATCGAGGGGTTTCGCTGTGGATGGCCGGACTTTCATCATCGTCGGCGCGGGCCACGCGTCGGCACAGCTTTGCGAAAGCCTGCGCCGGGGCGGTTTCGAGGGCCGCATTGTCCTGATCGGCGAGGAAACATGGCTGCCCTATCAGCGCCCGCCCTTGTCCAAGGCGTATCTGCTCGGCGAATTCGCGCGCGAGCGATTGTTTGTAAAGCCTCAGTCTTTCTACGACGAAAACCGCATCGAGTTGCGCCTCGGTGCCCCCGTCAGGGCCATCGACCGCAGCGCAAAGCGCGTTACGGTGGGTGAGGAGACCATCGCCTATGACCGGCTCGCCTTGTTGACCGGCGCGCGGGTACGGCGGCTCGATTGCCCCGGCGCGGCGCTGGAGGGCGTGCATTACGTCCGGGGCATCGACGACATCGACCGCCTGATGCCCGCCATTCCCGCCGCGCGCTCGGCGGTGGTTGTCGGCGGCGGTTATATCGGGCTGGAGGCGGCAGCGGTCCTGCGCAAAAAGGGGCTGGAGGTCACGATCCTGCACCGCTCGCCGCGCTTGCTTTCGCGGGTGGCCAGCGTCGAAACCGCCACTTTCATGAAGCGTTTGCACGAGGAAGAGGGCGTGCACGTGCGCCTGAACCAGACGGTACGATCCATCGAGGGCGCGGGACGGGTCGAGCGAGTCGAGGTCGAGCGCGTTGCCGTGGATCATGTGGAACACAGCAACCGCATCGAACTCGTCGCCGATCTCGTCGTCGCGGGCATCGGCGTGCTCCCGAACCAGCGCCTTGCCTCGGATGCCGGATTGGCGACCGAGGATGGCATCGTCGTCGATGACTGCTGCCGCACCGCTGACCCGGACATTTTCGCCGCCGGAGACGTGGCCGAGCATCCACATCCCCCCTACGGCACGCTCCGGCTCGAGTCGGTGCAAAATGCCTTGGAT
>CALGNO010000133.1 GCA_937958625.1 uncultured Neomegalonema sp. | reverse complement strand
ACCATTTTTTCCGATCCTGACGGTCCATCGAATCGAAGATTGGACATCGTCATGCTTTCCTTCGGAATTGGCGTCTTTCTGATTGTTGCCGTTGTGGTCCTCGCGCTGGCTTGCGTGCATTTCGTGCCGCCGAAGCGGGTGCATGTCATCACGTTTCTCGGCACCAATCCCATCGCGATGCTGGAGACGGGGGTGCATTTCACCATCCCGCGCCCCCTTGCCGTGACTTCTGCGGTGATCCCGACCGACGTGATCGCCCAGAAAGTGCAGGTGCAGATCAAGTCCAAGGATAACCTCGTCTTCGAGCTGCCCGCGACCCTGCAATTTCAGGTCACGAACGCGATGGATTTCGCCTTTGAGCGCAACGAGCCGATCGCCCAGATGGTCAACCTCGTGGTTGCGGCCCTGCGCGGCGCGGCGAACCGGATGGAGTTTCAGGAAATCTACGACGATAAGATCACGATCCAGCAAGAGGTCGAGGCCACCGTCTCCGAACAGTTGAACGGCTTCGGCGTCCGCATCGTCGATCTGGTGATTGATGACCCGGAACTGCCGGTCAGTACCCAGACCGCGCTCAACAATATCCGCGAGGCCGAATGGGGCCGCCGCGCCGCCGAGCACGAGGCCGATGCCACCCGCGTCCGCATGGTTGGGGCCGCCCGCGCCGAGGCCGAGAGCACGCTGCTCAAGGCCAAGGCCATCGCCGGTTTCCGCATGGAGATCGCCGAGGGCAACGCCGCCTCCATCGCCGTGATGCAGGGCAAGATCGGCATCCGCTGGGTCGAGCGCACCATCGGCGAGGGCGACAGCGCGCAAAAGGTCAAGACCCCGGCCTATGTCGACCGCGACGGCAACCCGACCTCGCCGCCCGAGATGGACCTGCCCGCCGAAGTGATCCTCGATTTCTTCAAGGTGCTGGACGGCAACGAAACCATCCGCGATGCCGCCAAGGCCGATGGCAGCGTCATCATGCTGCCCACCCCGAACGGCGGCAAGATGGGCTCCGACATCGCCGACTGGGTCGCGGCACAGCAAGCCTCGGATCGTCTCAGCGCCTGACGGCCGTGCCCGTCCGGTTTAAGCGCCGGGCGTCGCAGAGAGACCGCATAACCGATCCGGCTTGTCTTATCGGCTAGAGCCTGTCTTCGACGCGAGAGATCATGTCCAAACGTCCGTGAAGAACGGCAATGATGATGGTCTTTTGCTCAATCCGCGCGAAAAAGATGTAGTGGTGTTCGTGGCGGCAAACGCCAGAAACCTTCGGCGAGGCCGGAAAGGCACGGACAATAGCCGTGCCGTCCGCAATCCGTTGACAGGTTTTGTACAGGCCTTCGGTATAGGCTTCTGCCTGCGCCTCGCCCCATTCGCGGAGCGTGTAATCCCAGATACTGTCCAGATCGGCGAGGGCCTGACGGGTGAACTCAGCCGTTGCCATGCCGCTCTTTTGCCCGCGCCTTGAGCACGTCGGTCAAGGTGCCGGGAGCGATGGCGACCGTCTCCCCGCGCGCCGCTTCCTCGACCCGCCCGTCGAGAAACCTGGCAAGCTCCTGCATGGCATCGCCGGGCGGCATCCCGGCAACATCCGGCACATGCGCCAAAGCGCGGCTCAGGACGAATTCCTTGAGGCTCTGTCCTTTCAGGGCCGCAATGGCCTTCAGTTTCTGATGCTCGTCAGCACTGATGTCGATGGACAGGCGAGGCATGAGCATTCTCCGTTTGGGCCAACATATCATGGCATTTCAGCACAAACAACATTACAACATTTGCACAGAGCACTCTTCGATGGCCGCCCAACGAGGGGTCGCCCCGTCACGGACTGGCAGAGCCGGAAAATCCGCATATCGTCTCAGCGCTTAACGGGCCGCCGCTCAACCCGCCCCCAACACCGCAAACCGCTTCAGAAACGCGGCCTTTGCCTGGTCCGGGGTCATCGGATCGAGGGCAATGCCCGCCATCGCCTTGCCGCGCGGTTCGGTGAAAAACTGCCGCGCCTCGTCCTTCGAGAACCCCGCCAGTTGCGTCGCCTCGAACCAGGCGGCGGCACGGTCGGCGCGTTTGATCGCCTTGGTCACCCGGTCGGGCAGGGTGTCGGGCAGGCCAAAGCGCCGGTGCACCGCGGCCAGCAACCGATCCTCCAGCGCCTTGTAATCGCCGCCGACCATCGCCTTGAACGGGCTGATCAGGTCACCGATCACGTATTCCGGCGCATCATGCAGCAGGGCCGCCAGCCGCCAGCGCGTGTCCGTGCGCGGGGCGGCCAGCCCCATCAGCCGCTCGACCAGCAGCGAGTGCTCGGCCACGCTGAACGGGTTCGCGCCCTCGGTCTGGCCATTCCAGCGCGCGACCCGGGACAGGCCATGGGCGATGTCCTCGATTTCCACATCCAGCGGCGACGGATCGAGCAGATCGAGTCGCCGCCCGCTGAGCATCCGTTGCCACGCACGGGGCTGAAGGGGGGAAGAGAGTGTTGCCATGAAGCCCGGTCCGGAGCCTTTCGCCAATGCCATTGCTTTCGGTAGCCGATAACCGCGCGAGGGTCGATGATGTGTCGTCCGGGCAACGTGCGTTCCGGCAACACTGGGGCATGAAGGGCACGCGCCGTAATTTTGCCCTGCGTCCTTGATTGACTCCTGTCGTTACAGGCGTGCAGCCTTGTGCCGAAGACCCGTTCAGGAGGAACCCGCGCCCATGAGAGGCTTAGTGTGTATGACATCGTTCGCATTGGCGACGGTCCTGCCCGGCCTTGGTGCGCCGTTACAGGCGCAGTCCTCGTCCGAGCGCCAGTTTACCACCGCAGCGGGCACGACCATCGTCATCGCCCCGGTGGACGGTATGAAATGCACTGAAATCGACAAGAAGCTTGCCCGTATCGACGCCACGCGATACCGGGAGAACGCGCCGGTGCCGCATAATGCCGCCGACGCGCCGCTTTATGAATACGAGACGCAGTTGGCCGAAGAAAGCTATCACCGCTGCGTTGCTGCCCGGAAGAAGACCGGCGGCGGCATCATGAACATGCGGGCCCGCTCCGAATAGGGCGCGCCCCTTTACCGACGGAACCTCCGTGAACGCAGCCAGATCAAACCTGACCGTTCTGGCCCTCGCCGCGCTTGTGTCGTTCGCTATCGATCAGGCCTCGAAATTTTACATCACCCACGGCCTGGGTCTTGATCTTTATCAGATCTACCCGGTCATCGACGGCATCCTCACCTTTACCCATACCCGCAATTACGGCATAAATTTCGGGTGGTTCCAGATGCCCCAAGGGGACCCGAGGCCGCAATATGCGCTGATTGCCCTGTCGGTGGTGGTCAGCATCGCGCTGGCTGTCTGGGCGGCGCGGCGCTGGCGGGATGCGCCGTTTTCGGTGGCGGTGGGCATGGTTATCGGCGGCGCGCTGGGCAATGCCATCGACCGCTTTCGCATCGGGGCGGTTACGGACTTTCTTAATGTGACGTGTTGTGGGATTAACAATCCGTACGCGTTCAACATCGCCGATGTCGCGATTTTTGCAGGGGTCGCTTTGCTTTTCCTGCGCACCAGTGGCGATGAAAAGCGCACGGTAAGGGAATAGACGGGGATTGAGCACCATGAGAACTCTTGTCCGAATGACCGGGATCACGGCCATCGCCATTGCGCTCGCTGCGTGCAGCAGTGCGAAAGTGCCCGAGCGCAAGGCCGCCGACGAGTATCAAAGCGGTGATGGCTTCAGCATCCGCCAGCTTGTCGGCGTCAGCAAAAGCCCGCCGGACGAGTTCGCCGTGATCGCGTCGAAACCGCTGCAAATGCCCAGCGACTTCGCGTCCCTGCCGCCGCCCAACCCCGGCGCGCGCAGCGCCCTGGTCGCCGATCCGGTCGCCGAGGCGCGGGCCGCACTTTTGGGCGAGGTTGCGCCGACACCGGCCAGCACCCGGCTATCGACCTCCGAAGGCGCGTTGCTGGCGGCGACCGGCACCGCCGATCCGACCATCCGCGCGACCATCGAGGCGGAGCAAGACGAACTGAACAGCACGGAGCGCCGCTATCTGCTCCAGGAAGTCTTTCCGTCCATGCGCGGCGAATCGGCGGATTCGCTCAAACCCGCCGAAGAGCGAGAGCGCCTGAGCGCGCTGTCGGGCGGATCACGCGCCTTCAATCCGGCCCCCACGGTCGCCACGATCCCGACGACGCCCACGGTCTCCCGGACGCCAGTCCAGACCCCGGTTCAGGCACCCGCCCTGCCACCCGAGACCCGGCCTCTGGTCGAAACAGTAACCAGCGGTGCGCGGCCCCCGGTCGATCCGGTCATGGGCGGAGAACTGATCTTCATCCCGGAATAGACCGACCCGCATGACGATCTGGCCCCGCTGTCCCGTGAAGGGAGGGCGGGGTTTTGTTTTGCGCGCTGGATAATGCACGCCAATCGCGGCGCTTTGCGGTGGTAAACGCCTCCTTAACCACCCGTGCCGCTTCATGCCGCCGCATGGGCCGGTCGCATCCGCGCCATAAAGCACTTTAAGTTTATCGCGAGTCACTGAAAGCATCGAAAGGCGTGCACCCTTGGCGCGGCTTTCGATTCAACATCAACGCAAAGTGCTATAGGTCCTGTACACAGCACTGGAAAACATACGCCCCGGAGGTTCGATGCGCCGATTTCTCGCTTTTCTGACCGTTGTTCTCGCCCCGCAATCGGCCCTAGCGGAGCCGGTCGTCACCAGTTTCGAGCTGGAAAACGGAATGCGCGGGGTCGTGATCGAGGATCACCGCGCCCCCGTCGTCACCCACATGGTCTGGTATCAGGTCGGGTCCGCCGACGAGACCCCGGGCAAAACCGGCATCGCCCATTACCTCGAACACCTGCTGTTCAAGGGCACCGACACCATCCCCTCGGGCCGGTTTTCAGAGATCGTCGCCGAGAATGGCGGGCAGGAGAACGCCTTCACCTCCCGCGATTACACCGGCTATTTCCAGAACATCGCCGCCGACCGCCTCGGTCTGATGATGGAGATGGAGGCCGACCGGATGCGCAACCTGACCATCGGTGACGATGACTGGCAGGCCGAGCGCGACGTGGTCAGCGAAGAACGCCGGATGCGCACCGACAACCGCCCCTCGGCCAAATTCCGCGAGCAATTTTCCGCTGCGCTCTATCTCAGCCATCCCTACGGCAAGCCCGTTATCGGCTGGAAATCTGAGGTCGAGGCGCTGACCAAGGAAGACGCCCTCGAATTCTACAAACGCTTTTACGCGCCGGGGAATGCGATCCTCGTGGTTGCCGGTGACGTGACCCCGGACGAGGTCGAGCGGCTGGCCCGCGAAACCTATGGCAAGATCGCGGCTGTCGACCTGCCCGAACACACGCGCAGCGTCGAACCGCCGCATCTGGCCGAGCGCCGCATCGAAATGGTCGACCGCCGCGTCGCCCAGCCCCAGTTCATGCGCGGATACCTCGCCCCCAGCTATGTCACCGCCGAACCCGGCGAGGCCGAGGGGCTGGTTCTGCTGGCCGATATTCTCGGCGGCGGCACCACCCGCCGGATGCAGCGGATCATGACTCAGGATACCGATATGGCGATCTATGCCGGGGCCTATTACTCCGGCATGGCCCGCGACCACGGCGAGTTCGTCATCTATGCCGGACCCAAGGGCGATGCCACGCTGGCGCAGGTCGAGGGCGCGATGGACTGGATTCTCGAAGACTTGCTGGCCCATGGCGTCACCGAAGAAGAACTCGCCCGCTCGAAAAAATCGCTCATCGCCGACGAGATCTATTCCCAGGACAGCCAGCGCTCCCTCGCCCGCCAATACGGCGCGGCGCTGACCGTGGGCCTAACCATCGAAGATATTCAGTCCTGGCGTTCCCGGGTCGAGGCGACCACCGCCGATGACGTTCTGAACGCCGCCCGCAAGGTTCTGGACCGGCGCAATTCCGTGACCGGTTTCCTGCGCGGACCCGATGCCGGCAAGGAGGCGACCCAATGAAAACTCTACTCGCCCTAGCTCTCGCCCTGCTGATCGCCCCCGCCGCACAGGCCGCCGAAGACCGCATCCAGCGCGTCATCAGCCCCGGCGGCATCGAGGCTTGGCTGGTCGAAGAACCGGCCATCCCCATGGTCGCCGTCGAAGTCATCTTCTCGGGCGGCGCGCGCGTCGATGCCGAGGGACAGGACGGCGCGGCCTATCTCGCCTCGGGCCTGATCGAAGAGGGCGCGGGCGACATGGACAGTCAGGGCTTTGCCCTGCGCAAGGAAGACTTGTCGGCTCGTATCAGCTTCAGCTCTGGCCGCGACGAGTTCACTGTCGGAATGCGCGCGTTGAGCGCTAATCTGGAGGAGAGCTTTGAGCTGCTGCACATCGCCCTGACCGAACCGACCTTCGAACAACGTCAGATCGACCGGGTGCGCGATCAGGTGCTCTCGGGCATGAAATCCGACCTCGTCGATCCCAATACCCAGGCCGCGACCGAGTGGTTCGCGCAGGCTTTCCCCGGCACGTCCTACGGTCGCCCCACCAAGGGCACGCCCGAGACGATCAACGCCCTGACCCGCGCCGACCTGCTCGACACCTATGGGCGCATGGCGGTGACATCGCGGATGAAGATCGGCGTGGTCGGCGACATCGACGCGGCAACCCTCGGCCCGCTGCTGGATGCGACCTTTGGCGATTTGCCCGAAGGCGAGGCGCTGGATACGTCGCCCATCGACCCGGTAACCGTCAGCGGCGTCCATGTCATCGAGGCCGATATTCCCCAGAGCACGGCGATTTTCGGCCATCGCGGCATGATGCGCGATGACCCGGATTTCATCCCGGCCTTCGTGATGAACCACATCTTCGGCGGCGGTGGCTTTGGCTCTCGCCTGACCACCGAAGTCCGCGAGAAGAACGGTCTGGCCTATTCGGTCTATTCCTACCTCGCGCCCTATGAACGCGCCGCGCTTTACATGGGCGGTGTTGCGACGGCCAACGAGCGTGTGGCCGAATCCCTCGACCTGATCCGCGCCGAATGGCGGCGCATGGCCGAGCAGGGCGTGACCGAGGCGGAGCTGGAAGCGGCCAAAAAGTACCTGACCGGCGCCTTCGCCCTGCGTTTCGACTCCAACGCCAAGATCGCAGGCTACCTCGCCGGATTACAGGCATCGGGCCTCGGCATCGATTATATCGACACCCGCAACGATCTGGTGAATGCCGTCACGGTCGAAGACATCAACCGTGTCGCCGGTGAATTGCTCAAGCCTGACGAACTGTTCATCGTGGTGGTGGGTGATCCCGAGGGGTTGGACGAGTCGAACTGAAGCAATAACCGCTGCCCCGCACTCGATGCGGGGCCTCGATGGGCTGCGAACGGATTTTCACCCCTATCCATAGAGGCCCCGGCGCAAGGCCGGGGCAGCAGTCATCCTCACATTCCATCGCGCAAATCCTTCCAATCGCGCGCCGCCTGCGCTAGCCATCCCCGAAACCCGGGGAGCGCCATGACCGACCAACCAAAAACCGGACTGACCTATCGCGATGCAGGCGTCGATGTGGATGCGGGCAATGCCTTTGTCGAGGCGATCAAACCCGCCGTGAAATCGACCACCCGCGCCGGGATGATGGGGGGCATCGGCGGCTTCGGCGGTCTGTTCGATCTCAAGGCCGCCGGGTTCGACGATCCTGTGCTGGTCGCGGCCACCGACGGCGTCGGCACCAAGCTGAAACTCGCCATCGAGAGCGGCAAGCACGACACGGTCGGCATCGACCTCGTCGCCATGTGCGTCAATGACCTGTTGGCCCAAGGCGCGCAGCCATTGTTCTTTCTGGATTATTTCGCCACCGGGAAACTCGACATCGCCCACGCCGCGTCAGTGGTCGAGGGCATCGCCGAGGGCTGCCGCCAAGCCGAATGCGGACTGATCGGCGGCGAAACGGCAGAGATGCCGGGGCTTTACGCTGGCGGCGATTATGACCTCGCGGGCTTTGCGGTTGGCGCGGTCGAGCGCGGCGCGATCCTGCCCCGTCCCGCGCAAGTCGGCGATGTATTGCTCGGGCTGGCCTCCTCCGGCCCCCATTCCAACGGTTATTCCCTGATCCGCAAGGTCGCGGCGCAATCTGGCCTTGGCTGGGGTGACCCGGCACCCTTCGGCGAGGGCACCCTGGCCGAGGCCCTGCTGACGCCCACCCGCATCTACGTCAAATCCTGCCTCGCCGCCCTCGCCGTCGCCCCCGATGGCCTGCGCGCCTTTGCCCATATCACCGGCGGCGGGCTGACCGAGAATATCCCGCGCGTCCTGTCCGACGACCTCGCCGCCCGCATCGACCTGTCGTCATGGCAGCGCCCTGCCGTTTTCGACTGGATCGCGCAGCAAGGCGGCGTCGAGGAGGCCGAGATGCGCCGCGCCTTCAACTGCGGCATCGGCATGGTCGTCGTCGTCGCCCCCGAGGCCGAGGGCGCGGTGCGCGCGGCCCTGCAAACGGCGGGCGAGACGGTCTACGGTATCGGCGAGACCATCCCCCGCGCGGGCGAGGCGGTCGTCACGGCATGAGGCTTGGCATCCAGATTTCCGGGCGCGGCTCGAACATGCAGGCGTTGGTGCAGGCCTGCTCCGCCGCCGATTTCCCGGCAGAAGTCGCGCTGGTCCTCTCGAACGATCCCGGCGCGGCGGGCCTCGCATGGGCAGCGGGGAAGGGCATCGCGACAGCGGCCATCTCCCACAAGGGCATGGACCGCGAGGCCCACGAGCGCCTGATGGACGCCGCGCTGGTCGAGGCGGGCGTCGATCTGGTCTGCAACGCGGGCTATATGCGCGTGCTGACGCCGTGGTTTGTCGAGAAATGGCGCGACCGGCTGATCAATATCCACCCCTCGCTGCTGCCATCGTTTCCGGGCCTGAACACCCACGCACGCGCACTGGCCGAGGGCGTGCGCTGGCACGGCTGCACGGTCCACTATGTCCGCGCGCCGGTGGATGAAGGACCGATCATCGCCCAGGCCACCGTCCCCGTCGCCGCCGGAGATACACCCGAGACGCTCTCCGACCGGGTACTGACCGCCGAGCATCGGCTATACCCAATCGCCCTGCGCCTCGTCGCCGAGGGCAAGGCTCCGGTGGTGAATGAACGGGTAGAGATTCCGGCAGGAGCGCTGCCCGAAAGCCTCTGCCACCCAGGCTAGAGCGCCTTGCGTATTCATCGAGCCAGTTTTCGCGCCAAGAGCCGCCCGAAAACTGACGCTTGCTGATCCATATTGAACGCAAGCCGCTCTGAACGAAAAAGGCCCCGCCGACACCGGCGAGGCCCTTCCATAATCTCACGCAGTAAGCGCAGCGTCAGTCGGCGGCACCGCCGCCGCCGCCACCCATCATCATGCCGCCGCCACCGCCGCCGCCCATCATACCACCGCCACCGCGGTTGATGGTGATGTTGTTGACGACGCGGGTGCCGCGATTGAATCCGCCGCGGAAGAAGCTATTGCCGAAGAATCCGCCGCCGTAAAAGCTGGACGGAAAGATCGGTGCGGAGATCGGCGCGACCGGGGCTGGTGCCGGAATCTGAACCACCTGCGCCGGTTGCGGGGCCGGGGCGGGATAGATGTTGATGATCGTGCGCGATCCGGCGGGGGCTACGACCGGCGTACTGGTGAAGCTTCCGCCCTGTATCACCGATGATCCGGTGCTGCTGTACACCGTTGAGGGCACTGTTTCGTAGACCGTCGAAGGCACCGTTTCGTAGACGGTCGCGGGTACGACGCTCGCGCTCGACAGCGATTGCGTGCCGATGCTGCCCACATTCTGGTAGGTGGTGACTGGCACGGTGTCCACATAGGTGCCGCCAATCGTACCCGTGGACGTCCCGATCATCGTCGAATCGACAGTTCCGATGCTGGTGACCGGCATCGTTTCGGTCACGGTGCTGGTGGTATACTGCCCGCTGCCACTGTTGTGATAGCTTCCGCCGCCGTGATGATAGCTGTGGTGACCGCCATGGCCGGAATAGCTGCCGCTGTTTCCGTGGCCCGTATAGCTGCCCGTGCTGCCATGGCTGGTATAGCCGCCCTGGCTGCCGCAGACCTGATAGACCGGCCCGCAGTTGTGCGCTTGGGCGCTGGAGATACCAAGGGCCGCCGTTGCAAACGCGGCGAGGGCGGCACCCTTGCTCGAAATCGAAAGTCTCATTGCTGTCTCCTGTTGCAACGGGGAACCCCCGGCGTTGAGACGTAATCGTGACACGAAACGGCACGCCCGATCAAAGTAAAATCAACGATTTCGCGCGAAAATGGCGCAAAACGAGACAGATACACGCGCTTCGCGTATCGAATGACCTATGACGGAAAATCGTCCGCCGTACGATTAACCGATCGCCGAATCGCACCGGGCGCACAGGCCCTCATGGCTGTGCGATCCGACATCGGGCAGGATTTTCCAGCACCGCGCGCATTTCTCGCCCGTCGCCTTGGCAAAGCTGACGGCAACGCCGGGAACCTCGTCGAGCGCGAACGATCCCTCGGGCGGCACGCTGTCATTGATCGCGATGGCGGACGTAATCGCCACATCCTCCATATCGACCGAAGACACCACCGCGCGCATCGCGGCATCGGCGATATGCACCGTTGGCGCGCCCTCGAGCGACGACCCGATGGTCTTTTCCCGGCGCGGCCCTTCGAGCGCGCCATTGACCACCCGGCGCACCTGTCGGACCATCGCCCACTTCTCTGCCAGCGCCGCATCCTGCCAGCCCTCGGGCGTCTCCGGCATCGTCTTAAGATGCACGGAATCGTCCGCATCAGCAAAGCGCGTCTGCCAGACCTCTTCCATCGTGAAGCACAGCATCGGCGCGAGCCAGATGGTCAGCCGCTCGAACAGAATATCCAGCACCGTGCGACAGGCGCGGCGGCGCGCACTGTCTGCGCCATCGCAATAAAGCGCGTCTTTGCGGATATCGAAATAGAACGCCGACAGGTCGACCGTCGCAAACTCAAACACCGCGCGATAGAGCTTTTGGTACTCGAAATCCGCATAGCCCTTGCGCACGACGGCATCGAGTTCCGACAGCCGGTGCAGGATCACCCGCTCCAACTCGGGCATCTCCTCGACCGCAACACGCTCGCTCTCGTCGAACCCGTCCAGCGCGCCGAGCATAAAGCGGAAGGTATTGCGCAACCGGCGATAGCCGTCGGCGGTGGATTTCAGGATTTCCGGCCCGATCCGCTGATCGACGGTGAAGTCCGACTGCATCACCCACAGGCGCAGAATGTCAGCCCCGTATTGCTTGATCACGTCCTGGGGCGGCGTGATGTTGCCGAGGGATTTCGACTGCTTCATGCCCTTTTCATCGAGGGTAAAGCCGTGGGTCACGACCGCCTCATAGGGCGCGCGGCCCATGGTGCCGCAGGCCTCCAGCAAGGAGGACTGGAACCACCCGCGATGCTGGTCTGTGCCCTCGAGATAGACCGAGGCCGGCCACTTCCCGCCCCCGTCCCGCAGCACATAGGCATGGGTGGACCCGGAATCGAACCACACGTCGAGAATATCCGTGACCTTCTGCCAGCCCTCGGAGGCGCGCGCCCCGAGGAAGCGTT
>CALGNO010000132.1 GCA_937958625.1 uncultured Neomegalonema sp. | reverse complement strand
CGATGCCGGAGGCTCGCAAAGGACTGGGAGAAATCCATCGCCTCAGCCGACGCATGGCTCGACGTCGCCCATATCCGCCTCACAACCCGACGACTCGCAAGGTATTGCTCTATCTGACAGAGTTTCGAGTCAGGCTCTTAGTCTGGCGCGCCCTCGCCCGCAAAATCCCGTGCTTCGGCGCGAACAGGAATGCGGCGATGAAGAATGCCATCATCACGACCACGATGGTCGGAGCCGGGGCGGCGTTGATGTGGAAGGCCAGCAACACGCCGATCACCGACGACACAACCCCAACAGCGACCGAGACGATCAGCATCCGGTCGAACTGGTCCGTAATCAGATGCGCAATCGCGCCGGGTGCGATCACCAAGGCAATAGACAGGATCAAACCCACGGCTTGCAACGCGCTCACGATCACCAGCGAAAGGATGGTCAGCAGTCCGTAATGCAGCCAGTCGATCCGCAATCCTACGGCGCGCCCATGCTGTGGATCGAAGGTAAATACCAACAGGTCACGGCGCTTGGCGGTAATTACGGCGAGGGCAGCGATTGCGATTAATCCCGTCTGGATGACATCATCCCAGCTTACCCCCAGCATATCGCCGAACAGGATATGATCGAGATGCACCTCGGTCTCGATCTTGGTGTAAAGCACGATGCCGAGGCCGAACATGCCCGAAAACACGACGCCCATCACCGTATCCTGCTTCACCCGGCTATTGGCGCTCAGATATCCTGTGGAGACCGCGCAGACCATGCCCGCGCAAAACGCCCCTACAACCAGCGGCGCGCCGATCAGATAGGCGAGGACGACACCGGGCAGGATCGCGTGGCTGATTGCATCTCCCATCAGTGCCCAGCCCTTGAGCACCAGAAAACACGACAGCGCTCCCGCCGCCGCCGCGATCAGCGCGGAAATCGCCAGCGCCTGAAACAGCAACTCACGCCCCAGCGGATCATTGAGATAGAGGCTGAGGCCGCTCATGAGGTTGCCTTCGCAATCTGCCGCTTTGCCGCGAGCAAGCCGTGCTTGGGGGCGAACAAAAACGCGATGAGGAACAGCGCGGTCTGCATCACCACGATCAACCCGCCCGTTGCGCCGTCGAGGAAATAGCTGAGATACGCCCCGACAAAGCTCGTCACCGATCCGATGACGACGCTCAGCAAGATCAGGCGTGGGAACCGGTCGGTCAGCAGATAGGCTGTCGCCCCCGGCGTCACGACCAGCGCAATGACCAAAAATGCGCCGACCGTTATCATAGCAGCAACGGTGCAGGCGCTCAGCAACGTGAAGAACAGCGCGCGCAGGAAAGTGGGGTTCAGACCGATGGAGCGCGCATGGCTTTCATCGAAGAACGTGACCATCAGGTCTTTCCATTTCAGCAAGAGGATCACTAGCGAAACCCCGGCGATCAGCACCAGTTGCAGCGTATCGGTTGGCGAGACCGCAAGGATATTGCCGAAGATAATGGTCTTCACGTCAATCGAGGTCGGCGACAGGGACACCATGAAGAGGCCGAGGCCAAAAAAGCCGCTGAAAATCAGCCCGATAACCGTGTCTTCCTTCAACCGCGTCCGTGTGTTGATAAACAGCATCGCCGCCGCCGCCAGTCCGCCGGACAAAAATGCGCCGATGGCGTAGGGCAGGCCGAGCATATAAGCCCCCGCCACCCCCGGAACGACTGAATGAGACAGAGCATCGCCGATCAGGGACCAGCCCTTGAGCATGAGATAGGCCGACAAAAACGCACAAACTCCGCCAACAAGGGCGGAGACCAGCATCGCATTGGTCATATAGGAATAGGCGAAGGGCTCTAGCATGGTGGGCTGATCCGCTGCCCCGGGCACCGACCTGGGGCCTCCCAGTATGTAGTTGCGCAGATAGAGGCCCCGGGTCTTCGCCCGGGGCAGCGGGTCACTTTTTCAGCCGCACATGCCTCACCCATCCCGCGCATCCTTCTCGCCATAGAGAACGACGGGCCGTTCATCGTCACTGATGACGGTCACTTGCCGCGCGTCGTCGTCGTCATGCAATTCATCCCCGGTCAGGACGTGGTGGCGCAGGACACCGCCGAAGGCCGCTTCGAGATTGCTTTGGGTAAAGACATCTTCCGTGGGGCCATAGCCAAGGATGGTGCGGTTGATAAAGACGACCCGGTCACAAAACTGCGGCACCGAGCCGAGGTTATGGGTCGAGACCAGCATCACCCGGCCCTCGTCGCGCAGGGCGCGCATCAGGTCGACGATCTGATCCTCGGTCTTCACATCGACCCCGGTAAACGGTTCGTCGAGCAGGATCACCTGTCCGTTCTGCGCAAGCGCCCGGGCGAGAAACACGCGCTTTTTCTGGCCGCCGGAAAGCTCGCCGATCTGGCGCGTGCGGTACTCGGCCATCCCGACCCGCCCCAGCGCCTCGGTCACGGCGGCACGGTCGGCTTTGGAGGGGATGCGGAGAAAGTTCATGTGACCATAGCGGCCCATCATCACGACATCTTCCACCAGAACCGGAAAGTTCCAGTCGACGTCTTCGCTTTGGGGGACATAGGCGACGAGGTTGTTTTTCAGCGCCTCGGCCACCGGATGGCCAAGGATTTCGACGCTGCCTGACCTGACCGGCGCAAAGCCCATGATAGCCTTGAAAAGCGTAGACTTGCCCGACCCGTTCACCCCGACCAGCCCGCAGATCGTGCCCGTCGGCACTTCGAACGCGGCATCGTTCAGGGCGGTCAAGCCGTTGCGATAGGTGACCGTCAGGCCATCGACCCGGATTCCGGTTGTCGCCTCGGGCGCGACGTCCTTCACTCGGATAATCCCTTCGCGATGGTTGTGGCGGTCACGGTCAGCAGATCGAGATAGGTCGGCACCGGGCCATCGGAGGCGCTGAGGCTATCGACATAAAGGATACCGCCGTATTTCGCGCCGGTCTCGCGGGTGACCTGACGAGCGGCCTTGTCGGAGATGGTGCTTTCGCTGAACACCACCGGAATATTGTTTTCACGCACCGTGTCGATAACCTTGCGCACCTGTTGCGGCGTGCCTTGGGAATCGGCATTGATCGGCCAGAGATACAGCTCCTTGAGGCCGAGATCCCGGGCGAGATAGCTGAACGCCCCCTCCGAGCTGACCAACCAGCGGCGCTCTTCGGGCACCGACGACAATGCCTCAACAATCGGTGCCCTCAGCGCGCGAATTTCTTCGATATAAGCCGCCGCATTCGCCGCGTAGGTCTCTGCGTTGTCTGGGTCGTGTTCGCTCAGTGCCTTGCGGATGTTCTCGACATAGATTTCAGCGTCTGAAAACGACATCCACGCATGGGGGTTCGGTTTGCCGGCATAGGGACCGTCGCCAATGCTCATCGGCTCGATTCCGTCGCTCAGCACGGCTTGCGGTGTATCGTCCAGCCGCGCAAAGAACTTCTCGAACCATAATTCGAGATTTAGGCCATTCCACAGGATCAGATCGGCCCCCGACGTGCGGATAATGTCCAGCGGGGTCGGCTGGTAGTTGTGAATCTCCGCCCCCGGCTTGGTGATCGAGACGACTTCGGCGGCATCGCCCGCCACATTGCGCGCCATATCGGCAATGACCGTAAAGGTCGTCGCGACCTTGAACTGATCGGCGGCCTGGGCGGGCAAGGCAAAAAGAGCAAGGGCGAGGGCAAGGCAGCGCATGGCGGCTCCATCGGATTTATCTGGCCGACGATACCTAGGGTCGGCA
>CALGNO010000131.1 GCA_937958625.1 uncultured Neomegalonema sp. | reverse complement strand
CATAAAAATATTGCTTTTTTAGGCAACGAGTCTAAAGACGACCCAGAACTAAGAGACCGCTACGCAGGTTATTGAGTCACTGCAATCTCCGTTAATTGAGCTAGATGAATAAGAAAAAACAGGAGATGGTTGACCGTGGGGCGAGCAAGAGAAATCCAAATTGAAACCAGAACATTCAAAAAGGCTGGAGATGGAACGGCATTTTTTCGTGAAATGCTGAACCGATACAGCCCTGGCGACCGCGTTGACGCTTCAGATAGCGTTGACCTAGCAGCCCTACTTAAACGGCACGACGAATATGCCGATAAGGTTGGCGAGGGCGTTGATCATTACAAGGTAGATAACGCTCCAGACCACAACACCAAGTGCTTTTGGATTGTTCGTGCGGACGGAAGCGAAGTCGACTTTTCATACGGGCATTGCCTTGAGAAAAAAGACGGCGACTGAATCGCAGGCTCAGTCGGCTAGCTATGTATATAGGTCCCCTTTTTTGGGGAGTGAAATTGGCGCACGCACGCGCCTGCCGCTCGGTTCGGACCATTGCCGGACGCGCAGTGCAGGATCGAAAATGTGAAGGGGGCTGTTGGCGCGGAGCGTGAGTGAGGGACGGGCTTTGCAGTTCGTTGCCCAGGTCTCTCAGCGTGTTTGAAACTTACAGTTCACCGTTCGTTCTGTCAATGGGTAAATTACCGTTGCAGAAACGTCAGTTTACCAAGGCTTCAAAATTTCCGCGTACGACTTTGGCCAGAAAGCTGCAAAGGCGATCTCTACCCAACGAGATTTTCAAGGCAAAGCGGATGATAACTCAGGGCTACCGAGCGATACCCGATGTCGCGGTTTCTGAATCCAGCGGGACAGCCGCGTGGATCGGGTTCGGTATTCTCGCAATCGCGCTGTTTTGCGGCCTCGCCTATGCCCATTGGTTTCGCAAAAAGCAGGCCCGGGACGGCATTTACAGCAAATACAAGCTGCCCGGCGACGTGCGCAACCGCAACCGCCACGACTGAGGCGCGGAACGCCCGCAATGCAGGTCTTTAGACGTAATTTGAATTATCCAACCCAATTCAGGATTCGTTAAAAATATTTGTTTAAGTTTCGATTCAGAAATTCTCGGAAACCTAGAACAGGATAGAGGGAGTGCCCGTCATGATCGATTTGGGATTTATGCAGCTTCCCACAGAAGTCGTTACCGTGATTGCGATCACGGCGGCGCTTTGCTTTGCCGCGCTTTACATCGGGTTTTACATCATTTCGGCGGTCGCCGGGGTCGTGGCCGTGATCTATGGCCTGCGAGTGTCGCTCTATGCGGCGGAGATTTCCGTTGGCGGCTATATCCTCGGGCCGACCGAGGGATGGCTGCTGGCCATCGTCGGCGCGTTTCTGGTCTATCGCGGGACAGTGGGCCTGTTCGAGCCGGACGGCGCGAGTAGCTGGCGTTGAGGTGATCAAATTTCGTCGGCATTGGATCAAGCCGACGGGTCTTAAACATCACAACTAGAGAAACCAAATTCGCTGCGCATGGTCGTACAATTCGAGGCCTCTCGCGCGGATGCTCGATTCATCCCATTTGGCCTGTGACGCAATGTTTTGATTGATTGGCAGAAGCGAGTGCTTTTGGAGCGCAGGCCTCTTCTCCGTCCAACCAAGGTTGCTCTCCGAAGCATTCAATGCCTGAGACAGAATTGTCAGGTTTCCCATCGTCTGAACAACTTTGTCGCGGCGCCGTGTTGCGTCGGCTCGCATATTACCTTCTACCGCGTCATTGAGTTCTGCGAGCGTCATACCTTGATCGCCATTTTCCAATGGCCAATGCTGTAGCCATGATTGCGGCATGATATGTTCGATCGTAGGCTGTTTGCTGAATTTGAGAGGCTCCGATTTCGTGCTTAGATAACAGTCATTGAGTCGGGAGAGAATGTGAACGAGGCGGGCATTTCCAAGCGGACGATAGACCTCATGTCGCAGCCAACCTTCACGAAATTGCTCGTTATTCGGCCAAGAATTCGACTCGGCGGAACGCGAACGAAGCTCGGCGTAAAGATTATCGGGCGTAAAGCCTTGCTCATTAAGTCGGCGATGTAAGGACAAGAAGAAGCGGTTGTAGTTTTTTGTCGTTTGGTCACAGATTGTTCTGCGTACAATATACGCCTCTAAAATGTCGGCTATTCGAGACCATTCTTCATCAGCGGGCTTCGCTTCAAAAAATCCGAGTATCAGCGGGTAAAGAGTGCTGACTTCGAAGGTTTGAACAAAGTTTCCCAGGCGGCATACCGGATCATCGGGCTTCGCGCTTAAAAGGCGGCGATAATTTTCGCTCTGTCTTGAAACGAGTTCTAGTTCTGCGGCAACGTCGAGAGGTTGATGGCTGCTTTCACTCCAATGCTTGTATTCGACATAAAGATGTTTGATTGGAATGTCTTGGGTTTGCCTATGTGATAAAAAGTGCTGGAAAAATATGTCACTTCGAGCACGATTGAGTCGCCCCTGCTTTATTTCCTCACGCCAGAACAAATCATCAAATCCCGCCCAATAACGATCATATAGTTCTTCAGGATTCAGTTTGTCGCGCTTAGCTCGAAGAAAAATATAATTTCGGATCAGGTCGGCTGGAAGCAATGGTTCTCCCCGGGCATTCAGCGTCTCGAAAATTACCTGTGGATCATCGCCTTGATCGAGGTCAATCACGACGACGAGTAAAGCGGATTTCAGCGTCTGGAAGCACTGATCCAAACGATCCGAGAGCTCTGTCGTCAGCGAGTTTGCGGCGCTGCCCTTGAAAAACTCAGACAACGCCGCGAAAAAAAATTCGTATGCTTCGACCATACGTGGCTTCGGATCCGGCTTCCGGGCATATTTCTTTCGCGTTGTAGGATAACGGCTCTGAACCTCTGCAAATGAGCCCGAATCTATGACGTTAACGAACTGAGTACGATCAAGCTGAGTCGGCCAAACTTTGAACTTGTCGATGTCCTTATTTTCCATCATTCCACTGTTGAAAAGTGATCGATCAACCTCTTTTGCAACTTCTTCGCAGTCTTCGGACCGGGCGAAGTCACGGAGTGCAGCCAAAAATATCTGCAATGTCGTCAGACGTTGCTGTCCGTCGATTACCTGCCTTACGATCACGTGGCCTGTGGGCGTCTGCTTCTGGTCAAGTACCATCGCCCCGAGAAAATGATTTGGAGCATCCGAACGCCCTTCAAGGGCTTCAATGAACTTGCGCTCAATGTCCTCCCAGAGTGGAGCCCATTGATCGTCAGCGTTCCAAACGTACTGTCTTTGAAAAAGCGGTATTTCTAGACGTTGCTTTGTTTCAAAAATATTGACAAGCGGCTTCTTGTGTACGTCCACAACACTTGGCTCCGTCTTCAGTTTTAAAGGTGATCCTAGTATCATCCCAATCAATATTTATTCAACCCCCGCATACTATAAGAAGTTCGCAATAAAATTACCCAACTCGATTGCGATACAAAGAGTATCGCCGCCCTATTCCGCCGGTTCGGTTTCGGCCTCGGCGACTTTGGCGAGGTCGCGGGCGATGGCGTAGGCGCCTTTTACTTTTTGGGACTGGTCGGTCCAGTCGCGGCGGACGATCAGCTTGGTGCCCTTAGCCTTGGCGAGGTCGTTCTGGCCGTTGATCCACTGGATCAGGCCGCCGGGATTGGGGAAGCGGTCCTTGTGGAACTGAATCGTTGCGCCCTTCGGCCCGCCATCGAGCTTGGCGATATGGGCGCGGCGGCAGCGGGATTTGATCATCACCACGCGCAGCAGGCTTTCGACCTCGGCGGGCGGTTTGCCAAAGCGGTCGTGGAGCTCGGCGGCAAAGCCCTCCAACTCGGCCTTCGTGTCCAGCGATGACAGGCGGCGATAGAGGCCAAGGCGCACGTCGAGGTCGGAGACATAGCTGTCCGGGATCAGGACCGGGACGCCGAGATTGATCTGGGGCGACCATGTGCCCTCGTCGTCGCCGCCCTCCATCTCGCCGGCGCGCATCTTGGCCAGCGCCTCCTCCAACATGTCCTGATAAAGTTCGTAGCCGACCTCCTTGATGTGGCCCGATTGCTCCTCGCCCAGCAGGTTGCCCGCGCCGCGAATATCCATGTCGTGGCTGGCGAGGTTGAAGCCCGCGCCGAGCGTGTCGAGGCTGGCCAGCACCTTGAGGCGCTTTTCGGCCTGGGGGGTGAGGGGCTTTCGCGGCTTGGTTGTAAAATAGGCGTAGGCTCGCGTTTTACTACGCCCTACCCGACCGCGTATCTGATAAAGTTGTGCGAGGCCGAAATTATCCGCCCTATGGACGATCAGCGTGTTGGCCGTCGGGATGTCGAGACCGCTCTCGACGATGGTCGTGGCGAGCAGCACGTCGAACTGGCCATCATAAAAGGCGTTCATCACCTCGTCGAGCGCACCCGGCGCCATCTGGCCATGGGCGGTGGCGAATTTGACCTCCGGCATCTGCACGCGCAGGAATTCTTCGATCTCCGGCAGGTCGGCAATGCGGGGGGCGACGTAGAAGCTCTGGCCGCCCCGGTAATGCTCGCGGAGCAGGGCCTCGCGGACGGTGACCGGATCGAACGGCGCAACGTAAGTCCGCACGGCGAGGCGGTCGACGGGGGGTGTGCTGATGATGCTCAGCTCGCGCACGCCGGTCATGCTGAGTTGCAGGGTGCGCGGGATCGGAGTCGCGGTCATCGTCAGGACATGGACATCGGCCTTGATGGATTTCAGCCGTTCCTTATGGGCGACGCCGAAGCGTTGCTCCTCGTCCACCACCAAAAGGCCCAAGCGGCTGAATTCAATGTTCTTTGCCAGCAAGGCGTGCGTGCCGATAACGATGTCGATGGTGCCGTCGGCCATGCCCTTGCGGGTCTCGTTCGCGTCCTTGGTCGAGACGAAGCGCGAGAGTTGGCGGACCTGAATCGGCAGGCCCTTGAACCGCTCGGCAAAGCCCTTGGCGTGCTGGCGCGCGAGCAGGGTCGTGGGGGCGATGACCGCGACTTGCTGACCCGACATGGCGGCAACGAAGGCCGCGCGCAGGGCGACTTCGGTCTTGCCGAAACCCACATCGCCAACAACCAGACGGTCCATGGGGTTGCCGGACGCGAGGTCTTCGAGAACATCCTCGATGGCGTTCATCTGGTCCTCGGTTTCCTCGTAAGGAAAACGCGCGCAGAATTCGTCCCATGCGCCCTCGGGCGGGGTCAGGCGTTCTGCGGTGCGGAGCATCCGTTCGGCGGCGACCTTGATGAGCCGTTCCGCCATATCGCGGATGCGGTTCTTCATCTTCGCCTTGCGCGCCTGCCACGCGCCGCCGCCCAGCTTGTCGAGGGCGGTGTTGTCGTCCGCGCCGTAGCGGGTCAGCAGCTCGATATTCTCGACCGGCAGGTAAAGCTTTGATGCACCAGCATATTCCAGCGCGAGGCAATCATGGGGCGCGCCCAGCGCCTCGACGGTCTGAAGGCCGAGATAGCGGCCAATGCCGTGCTCGACATGGACCACGAGATCGCCGGTGGCCAGGCTGGCGGCCTCGGTCAGGAAGTTTTCCACCTTCTTCGACTTGCGGGTCTGGCGCACGAGGCGGTCACCGAGAATGTCCTGCTCGGCGATGACCGCGAGGTCGTCGGTGACGAAGCCCTGCTCCAGCCGCCAGACCAGCAGACTGACCTGTTTTGCCGTGGCGCTCGCGGCGTCTTCCCAGCGGTCAACCTCGACCAGTTTGTTGATGCCGTGGTCGGCGAGCATGGTCTTCATCCGGTCCCGCGCGCCGTCGGAATAGGAGGCGAGGATCACGCGGCGCTTGGCCGATTGCAGGTCGCGGATATGGGCGGCGAGGGCGTCGAACAGATTGACGTCGGGGGTCTGGCGTTCTTGCGCGAAGCCCTTGCCCAGCTTGCCGCCTGCGTCGATCACGCCGGGGCCGGAGCCGGTGGGCAGCGGGTTGAAGACGCGGGCGGGGCGACCGGCGAAGGCTTCGGCCCAGTCCTGATCGGTCAGGTAAAGCTGATCGGGGGGCACGGGTTTATAGACCGGCGCGCCCATCGCGCCCTCCGCGGTGGCGGTGGCGCGGGTCTCGTAATGGTCGGTAACGGTGGCGAGGCGGCCATCGAGGGCCTCGTCGATCTGGCTGTCCAGCGTGACCGCGCGTTCGGGCAGATAGTCGAAAATCGTCTCCAGCCCGTCAAAGAACAGCGGCAGCCAATGCTCCATGCCCTGATGCTTGCGGCCCTCGGACACCGCCTCGTAGAGCGGATCGCTGAGGCCCGCATTGCCGAAAAGATCGCGATAGTTGCGGCGGAACCGCTGGATCGAGTCCTCGTCAAGCAACGCCTCGGAAACCGGGGCGAGCGCGATGCGGTCGACCTTCGCGGCGCTGCGCTGGGTGGCGGGGTCAAAACGCTTGATGCTCTCCAGCACATCGCCGAAGAAATCGAGGCGCAGGGGCTTTTTGCGGCCCGGCGGGAAGATGTCGATGATACCGCCGCGCACGGCATAGTCCCCCGGCTCCACCACCGTTGACGCGCGCACATAGCCGTTGCGGGCGAGATAGCGGGTCAACTCGTCCGGGTCGATCCGCGTATCGGCCTTGGCGGTGAAGCTGGCGGCCTTGATCGCGGCGGCGGGGGGGATGCGCTGGGTGACGGCATTGAGGGTTGCGATGATGATCGAGGGCCGGTCCCATCCCCGCGCCAGCGCAGCAAGGGTCGCCATGCGCGCCGCCGAAATCTCCGGGTTGGGCGAAACGCGGTCATAGGGGAGACAGTCCCAGGCCGGGAATCTCAGGACAGGGATGCCGGGGGCGAAAACCTTGAGCGAGTCGAGCATCGCGCGCATCCGCGCATCATCCCGCGCGATATGCAGGACAGGGCCGTTCGCCCGCTGCACCAGATCGGCAAGCAGTTTCGCGTCGTAGCCCTCGGGTGCCCCGCCAACACGGACAAGACCCGGATCGAGGGGCCGCACGGATGATCCGTCTGCTGCCATGTGCCGCGAGGTAATGCGATGGCGCTGAATTGGCAAGCAATACGGGGGCGCGGGGGACGAGTTAGCTGAGGTTTATGTTCCGCACAGGATAGCCGCCTGTCACTCTGTCCCGCCTTGTCCTCGAAAAATCGACATGGGGTGATTTCGTTCCATCCTGTAGGACCATCGTCAAAGCTGACGTTAGATTGAGTGGCAAGATGTTCGACTGGCCGACGATACTGAAAGACCTGATAACGATCTTCGTTGTTATTGACCCAATCGGCAGCATTCCCGTTTTTCTGTTTGCGACCGCAAACGTACCGCCAGAGCTTCATCGGCGCTTTGCAATCCGCGCGGTTTTTATCGCCACTCTCGTCCTGTTCGCCTTTCTTGTTGCCGGACAGTTTTTGCTGGAAGCGCTGGGCCTGCGCCTGGGGGCGTTTCAGGTTGCCGGCGGGATCATCCTGTTTCTTTTTGCGCTCACCATGATTTTTGGGGAAAGCAAAGCGGCGACGGAAATTAATCAGGCGGAACGCGATCATCTCTCGGGTGCGGTTTTCCCGCTCGCCATGCCATCAATTGCGTCGCCGGGCGCGATGCTGGGTATTGTCATCCTGACGGACAATCACCGCTATGCGATCGCCGAGCAGGCAGTTACCGCTGTTCTGCTGTTGGCGGTGTTGTTGTTTACGCTGCTGTTATTGCTGTTGGCCGGGCGAATTCATCGGATTATCGGCGCGACCGGCGCCAGTGTTATCAGTCGGGTCATGGGCATAATCCTGGCCACCATCGCCATCGATTCGATCCTCGCGGGGCTGGAGGTTGTCGGCGCGATAAGCCTAAAGGCATAGCCGGGGCGTCAGCGCTCCGACCTTTGTCGCGGCACCCCGGACAGGTGCGCTATCGGCAATCGCCCACCGACGACGTCATCGAAGGCTTGCCCTGGTCAATTACCGGGATGTTCTGTCCGCTCACGCGCGCTATTGTCACGGGAAATCCCTTTTGCACAGCGAGGAACCGTCATGAGCTGGAGCCCCTGCCCCGACCCGACCCCCGGTGATGCCGCCTCGGTCGATGCCATCGAAACGGTCATCGTGCCGCGCGCCGTAGACCTTGGGGAAATGACGGTGCGACGGGCGCTGCCTTCGACGAAGGGGCAGATGATCGGGCCGTTCATCTTTTTCGACCAGATGGGACCGGCGGAGTTTTTGACCGATGAGGGCATCGACGTGCGCCCGCATCCGCATATCAACCTCGCGACGCTCACCTATCTGTTCGAGGGCGAAATCCGGCATCGGGACTCGCTGGGCACCGACCTCGCCATCACGCCGGGGGCCGTCAACTGGATGCGCGCGGGCAAGGGCATCGTCCATTCCGAGCGCACTTCGGACGAGCGGCGGGCCAAGGGGCAACGGCTGTTCGGGCTTCAGACATGGCTCGCCCTGCCCGAAGCGGTCGAGGAATCTGCGCCGGATTTTACCCATTTTAGCGAGGACGCCCTGCCCCGGATCGCCGCCGAGGGGATCGACATGCGCCTGATCGCGGGGCAGGCGCACGGGGCCAGCTCGCCGCTTAATGCGATGTCCGACGCGCTTTATGCCGATATTGCGCTGGAGGCGGGCGGCGTTTTTCCGGTCGAGGGCACCTATGTCGAGCGGGCGCTTTATACGATCTCGGGCGAGATCGAGGTGGACCGCTGTGCCTTCGGCCCGGGACAACTGATCGTTCTGAGACCCGGCGAGGCGATAGATGTGCGGGCGACTCAGGCGGCCCGGTTCATGTTGTTCGGCGGCGAGCCGATGGACGGCCCGCGTCATATCTGGTGGAATTTCGTGTCTTCTCGCCGCGAACGCATCGAACAGGCCCAGGAAGAATGGCGGCGAGGGCGATTCGAAACCGTGCCCGGCGACGAGGCCGAGTTCATCCCCTTGCCCGAAAAAGTGGGCCGCCCGCGCGAGATCAGGCCCTTTTCCCAGTCGATCTGACCTAAGGCATCGTCCAAACGGTCGAATAAAAATACTCGTACATTGCAGCAAATCGATGCAATCGGGCGAAATCTCGCCCGGCACAAGGCCCGGAAATGCAGGCATTGCAAGGCAAAGCGCGTGGCTGGTGCGCTTTGTGCATCCCCCGTCCGCCAAATAATAGGGTGTCCAGCCCTTAACCGTTTTTCGATGTGTTCCGAGTAGCTTGAGGCAGATTTGTAATTGGGCCGTACGCTGAAAGCGTTGCGCCGCGGGGATTCCGAATGGGTGATTTAAAATTTCAACTCCAGCACTACGCAGGAGAACTGTGGCGGCGGAAGTGGAGCATTCTGCTTATCGGCCTGTTGGTCGGTATTCTCGGCGTGTTCTTTGCCGCGACCCGGCCCGATGTGTTTACGTCGCGCGCCGCCGTCGAGGTGGACGAGAACGCGCTGCTCAATGCCGTTCTGCCGCGCGGAGCACCGAGGACCAATACCGAAGCCGCCATCGATACGGTGCGCCGGGGTATCTATGCCCGTCCCAATCTCGAACAGATCGTCTATGATACCGACCTGAACCTGACCCTCGCCGACCGGCGCGGCATGGAAGCCCTCGTTGAAAATCTGGAAGAGAAACTGGAGCTGAAGCGCCAGGGCACCAATTTCTACATCATAGAATACACTCACAACAACCCGATCACGGCCCGCAACGTCACCCAGGCCGCCCTCGACATCTTTATGGAAAAAAGCCTCGAGGATGTTAGCAGCGGCGATGGCAAGGACAAGGAACAGGCGCGTAGCTTCCTGCAGAACAAGCTGTCCGAGGCCAATCGCAAACTGGCGGAAACCCAAGCCAAGATCGCAGCCTATCAGCGCGATAACGGCGATGCCATCAGCGGTTCCACATCGGTACAGAACCAGATGCGCGGGCTGGAAACCCAGATCAGCGGCCTGAAAAGCGACCTTTTGCTCTATCAGGGTGAACTGTCGAATTTGCAGAGCCGCCTGTCCACGACGCCGCCCGAGGTTATCACGCGCTATGAGCAGCAGGCACAACCCCTGCAAAACCGGACGCCGCCGCCCCTGCGCCCGACCGTCAACGTGCCCCAGGGACCGACGCCCGAACAAGACCGCGCAAATGATTTCGAGCGCCAGTTGGGCGAGTTGCAGCGCGAACTGAATACGATGCTGGAACGCCTGACGCCGCAGCACCCGGACGTTCAGACCATGCAGAGCCGCTTGTCCCAGGCCCAGGCCGAGTTTGCGCAGCTCGACGCAGCGGCGCGCAACGCGAATGCGCGGCTGGATGGAGAACGCGCCCGGGCCAACCAGATCATGGCCCAGTACGAGAATGATTTCCGCAACTGGCAAATCCAAAGCACCCAGCAGGCACAGCCCTTGCCGCCGCGCCCTGTTTACGGCCCCAACCCGGCGGTCGCTGAACTGCGCGCCCAGGCCGATGATCGCCGCAGCCGGATCAATGTGCTGGAACGCCAGATTGATGCGATGAATCAAGAGATCCGGCGCGTGCGTGACGTCATGACCCGCCAGCCGGAAATCGTGCAGCAATTCTCGCGTCTGACCAGTGCCGAATCGAAACTGCTGAGTGAAATCGGCGCGCTGGAAAATCAGCTCGATGTGATCCAGCCGTCGATCATTCAGGCCGTACGGATGAAGGTCGTTGAGCCGCCCATCGTGCCCGTCACGCCCGCAGGTCCGAACCGGCTGTTGCTGTTCCTCGGCGCGTTCCTGCTCGCCGGAGGATCAGGGATCGGCCTTGCCTTCATGCGGGTGCAGATGGCCGACAATCTGCCCACGATCCGGCATTTGAAGCAGAACTTCGATCTACCGATCCTCGGGGGGGTCTCCTCGATCGAGACGAGCGCCGACAATGCCCGCAAGGCAGCGGGGAACCTCGTCTATCTCGCGAGTGTGGCCGCCCTGATCGCGATATTCGGGTACATCACCTATCGCTATCATTTCGAGCTGTGGCGCCCGGATTTTGGCCGCGTCTTCGCCGCGCTCGGCATCGGCTCGAACACACCGACCTGAGGGGCCTCGCTGCGCCTTCGCCTTTGACACTCGCGGCGGTGCGCCGCGGGTTTTCGGATACGACTTTTGAACTGGAGAGCCATCCATGAGCCTCATCGACCGCATTGCCGAATCCGAAAAAATCGGCTCTGGAGCCCGCAAACAGACCGCACCGAAACCGCAAGTGCGCCCCACCCCCGACATCGACGACTGGTACGAGGAAAGCTCGAGGGCGCTGGACACAAAGCCGAAGGCACCGCGCCGCTCCTCCGAAGTCATGTCGCAGGTTCGCGCGCAGGCCGAAGAACCCGTCGTTTCAAGCCGTCGGTCGCGCAAGAAAGCTGGCCCAAGCCAGAGCCGTGAATTCGAGATCGACTTCGAGCGGCTGAAACAGTTCGGCTTTATTACGCCCGAAGCCCGCCGCTCGCGCGCCTCGGAAGAATTTCGCCTGATCAAGCGCCGTCTGATGCAGCGGATGCGGCTGAATGCCCGTAACGGACGCAAACAGCGCGGCAGAGAGCACGTCATTCTCGTCACCAGTTCGCGCCCGTCCGAGGGCAAGAGCTTTATCGCGGTGAATCTGGCGCTTTCCATCGTTCTGGACGAGGGCTTCAATGTCATGCTGGTCGATGCCGATGTGGCGCGCCCCGCAATTTCCAACATTTTCGGCCTGCGCAACGATCTGCCGGGTCTCACAGATTTGTTACTCGGGGCCGAGGGGCGTCTGTCCGACGTGCTGCTGCGAGAAGCCAATCATCCGCTCAGCATCCTGTCAGCCGGGGCCGCCGTGGACTCGGCGACCGACCTGTTCGGAAGCGAGGATATGCGCCGTCTGGTGACTGATATCGCCTCGCGCTACACGGACCGGATCATCATTTTCGATGCGCCGCCCCTGCTCGCATCCACCGAGCCTGTCGCCCTCGCCGAGCACGCCGGACAGGTCGTGATGGTGATCGATGCCGAAAGAACTTCGCGCACGGCGATCAATTCGGCACTGGATTTGCTTGAGACTGAGCAGAACGTCAACCTGGTGCTCAACAAGACAACCGTCAAAAACCGCACCGAGCAGTTTGGAAGTTATTATGAAGCGTACAACACAGCCTCGTAAGGCGCTCGCATCGCCCTCCCGCCTTGGCTTGCTGGCTGCCGTCAGTGGCTTCGCAATCGTCGGTGCAATTACCGGATTGTCCGCGCAGTCGATCGGCGCTGGCAGTTCATCGGGCGGTTTCGGCACAGCCGGAATCCCAATTGGTGACGATGTCTATGGCGCAAGCGTCGATCCCCTTACGCCGGTCGGCGTTGGGCCTGCCGCCCGGTCATCGGGCGTGCAATCCGTCAATTCATCGCGATTCCCCAAGGGGGGTGAAGTGGTGAGGCGCGGGCGTTGGGTCACGTCGGTGACGCCCTTCGCCGAGGTTTCGGCCACCTATTCGGACAACATCAATCTGGAAGCCGAAGGTTTCGAGGATGATGAACTCGTCATTACGACAACCGCCGGTGTGACCCTTGGTGTCCAGAACGAACGGCTGGCGGGTCAGCTTTCCTATGCGGCAAGCTACGACTACTTCGTCAATGAGACCAACGATGACGGTTTCCGTCATAACCTCGACACGGCCTGGTCCGCCGCCGTGGTGCCGAACCTGTTCTATATCGATGTAGCGGGCGGCATTGCCGAGACTTACAGCACCAATGACCGGTTCTCGGGCAACGAGGTTGCCAATGCCGATGACCGCTCCCGTGCCTTCTATGGCGCGATCAGCCCCTCCCTGCGCCGCAATCTTGGCGGTCTGGTCAATGCCGAACTGCGCTATACCCTGCGCGGCGAGACGTTCGACGACGATTCCGATGATGGCGGTTACTCCCAGACCTTCGCTGCCGGCGTCACGGGTGATCCGCGCAAGTTCCGCCGCTTTGGCTGGCAGGCCGCGACGGAATACGAGATCTTCACCCCCGAAGATGATCGCGACGACATCACACGCTGGACCAGCTATGTCGGCGTCGATGTGCCAGTAACGAACACTGTCGCCCTGACGGGGACGGTCGGTTACGACGAATTCTCTGACGATATTGCCGATGACGACCTGAGCGGTGTCTTTGCCAATGCCGGTGTTCGGTGGCAGCCGACCACGCGCTTTGGTGCCCGTGTCTATGGCGGTTGGCGCTATGACGGCTTCGATTACGGTGCCGAGGCGAAATATGCCCTGCGCGAAAATCTCGTGGCCGGTCTTCAGGCCCGCCGGGGCGTGCAGTTCAATGATTTCGGTGTTAATGCTGCGACGCCCGTGGTTCTTGCCACGGATCAGAACGGTCGCCAGACTTTTGCGGCACCGAACGGTCGTGACACGACCAACAACCTCGATGACGCCCTCGCGTTCAACAACCTGACCGGCGCCCAGGGCCGATTCGGCGACATTGCGCGCAACGATCAGGATGATGATGCCGTGGTCGATACCCTGCGCGCCTATGTGGCGGGCAAGACGGGCAAGACCTCGTGGGATGCGAGTGTCGAGGCCGCACAGTTCGACTATTCGTCCACCCTGTCCGATGAGCTGGTTCTCAGCGCCAGTGCCTCGGCAACCCGTGAGTTGACCTCGCGTCTGGCCCTGTCCGGTGGCGTCGGCTTTACGGCTGTCAGCTATGATGATCCGGTCACGCCGGCTGATACCGACTTCGAAACTTTGTCGCTTGGAATCGGCTTAGATTATCAGCTTACGGAAATTGTAAATGTTTTTGGGCGATACACGTATACGACGCGATTCGCGGATGATTCTCTGGACGAGTTCGATGAGAACGCAGGGGTCATCGGTGTGAGAGCGAGCTTCTAACGATACGCCTCGCAAACGGGGCGGAACCCGACAGGTGATTGATGTACGAAGAATTCTACGGACTTAGCGCCAATCCCTTCCGCCTCACACCAGACCGGAAATTCTGGTTCGGCTCCGAGGGCCACCGCAAGGCCATGTCGTATTTGAAATACGGTCTCTATCAGGGTGAGGGCTTTATTGTCGTCACCGGTGATGTCGGGACCGGGAAATCGACACTGGTCTCGCAACTCTTCTCTGATCTGGACGGTAACGACATCGTCGCCGCCCAGATCGGCAATACCCAGATCGACGCGGATAACGCCATTCGCCTGATCTGCAACGCCTTCCAACTCGATGTCGAGAGCCGCGACAAAGCGGACCTGATCTCGGCCTTCGAAGAATTCCTCATTGACCAGAACCAGATGGGCAAGCGCGTCCTGCTGGTGGTCGACGAGGCCCAGAACCTGCCCATTCGGACCCTCGAAGAACTGCGGATGCTGTCCAACTTCAATGTTGGTGGCCAACCGCTGTTCCAGAGCTTTCTGATCGGTCAGCCGCAATTCCTTCAGACCGTGGCGCACAAGGATCTGAAGCAACTGCAGCAGCGCATCATCGCCAGCTACAAACTGGAATCGATGAGCCGGAAGGAAACCGAAGAATATGTCGAGCACCGTCTGGCCGCCGTTGGCTGGACCGGTAATCCGCATTTCGACGAAAGCGCCCATGACGCGATCTTCGAAGAAGCGCGCGGCGTGCCTCGCCTGATCAATACCCTCGCAAACCGCGTGATGCTGTTCGCCTCGCTCGAAGAGGTGTCGGATATCGACGGCGAGATGGTTGCCACGGTGATTGCCGATCTCGAAAGCGAGAACCAGGCATCCCGAGCTGGCGCGCAGGCGTCCGGTTCCGGTGACAGCGTCGGTGTCTCTGCCGGGTCCGGCGGTGGCGGTGTCGATGATGAACGGGTCCAGCGCCTCGAGCGGGCCATGGCCGCGATCATCAAGCGCCTTCAGTCCGCCGAGGACAAGCTGGGCGAACACGACGAGGCGATCCACGAAATGATCGACCTCGCCATGAGCGCCTATACCAGCGAAGAGTCGGACGAGGATGCGCGGGAGAGCCGCGAGCGCGAAGAAGACGATATTCTTCAGCTTCACGCCCTCTGATATCCGGGCGGGAACGATCAGCTTTTCAGGGGCCTCGGGGAAACCCGGGGCCTTTGTTTTTCCAGGGTGCCTGCATCCCATGGCCCGAGAGAGCCTTCAGGCTCCGTGGATACCGGTTTTCCGGTCGAAAACGCCACAAAGCAAAGAAACAAAGATCATGACCAACACCGCTGCGATGACCATCGATGTCGAGGACTATTACCACGTCCACGCCTTCAAGGACGT
>CALGNO010000130.1 GCA_937958625.1 uncultured Neomegalonema sp. | reverse complement strand
TCAATATCGCGCCGCCGGACATCAGCTATGGTCTCGGCTTCGCACCTTTGGCCGAGGGCGGTTTGTGGCAGGTCATCACGATCTGCGCGACGCTGGCCTTCGTCAGCTGGGCACTGCGCGAGGTAGAAATCTGCCGCAAGCTCGGCATGGGCTATCACGTCCCGGTCGCCTTCGGCGTCGCGATCTTTGCCTACGTCACGCTGGTTATCATCCGCCCCATGTTGCTGGGCGCCTGGGGCCACGGTTTCCCCTATGGCATCTTCAGCCATCTCGATTGGGTGTCGAATGTCGGCTATTCCTATCTGCACTTCCACTACAACCCGGCGCATATGCTGGCGGTGACGTTCTTCTTCACCACCACCCTCGCCCTTGCGCTGCACGGCGGTCTGATCCTGTCGGCGGCGAACCCCGAAAAGGGGCAAGAGGTCAAGTCGCCCGAGCATGAAGACACGTTCTTCCGCGACTTCATCGGGTACTCGGTTGGCACCTTGGGCATTCACCGTGTCGGTCTGTTGCTGGCGCTGAATGCCGGGTTCTGGTCGGCGATCTGCATCGTCATCTCCGGCCCGGTCTGGACCGAAGGCTGGCCCGAGTGGTGGAACTGGTGGCTCGAACTGCCAATCTGGCCCAACCCGGAGATCAATTGATGATTGAATATCAGAATATCTTCACCCAGGTTCAGGTGGCCGGTGAGCCGGAAATGGGCATCACCAACGGCAAGGGCATCGAGAAAGAGCGCACCAAGAGCGCGACCTTCTCGACCCTCGCGGGCTGGATCGGTAACGCCCAGCTTGGCCCGATCCATCTCGGCTTTTTCGGTCTGCTCTCGGTGATCACCGGTACGCTGGCCTTTAATATCATCGGCCTGAACATGCTGGCCCAAGTCGGCTGGTCCTTCCCTGAATTTCTGCGTCAGGGCTTTTGGCTGGCGCTGGAACCCCCGGGCCCTGAATGGGGCCTGCGGATGCCGCCGCTGGATCAGGGCGGCTGGTACATCATCTCCAGCTTCTTCCTGCTGGTATCGGTAATGAGCTGGTGGGTTCGCAGTTATGTGCGCGCCGCCGAGCTTGGCATGGGCAAGCATATCGCCTGGGCCTTTGCCTCCGCGATCTGGCTGTTCCTGGTCTTGGGTCTTTTCCGTCCCGTCCTGATGGGATCATGGGCGGAGGCCGTGCCCTATGGCATCTTCCCGCATCTAGATTGGACCACCGCGTTTTCGATCCGCTACGGCAACCTCTACTACAACCCGTTCCACTGCCTCTCGATCGTGTTCCTCTACGGCTCGGTGCTGCTGTTCGCGATGCATGGCGCGACCATCCTTGCGGTCTCTCGCATGGGCGGTGACCGGGAGCTGGAGCAGATTTTCGACCGAGGCACGGCCTCCGAGCGGGCGGCTCTCTTCTGGCGCTGGACCATGGGTTTCAACGCCACCATGGAGGGGATTCACCGCTGGGCGTGGTGGTTCGCCGTGCTGACCCCGATCACGGGCGGCATCGGAATCCTGCTGACCGGAACCGTCGTCGACAACTGGTATCTCTGGGCCGTAGAGCACAGCTTCGCACCCGCCTATGAAGGCGAGTACGGCTACGAAGCCTACATTCAGTAAGGGGAGCGAGACATGTTTAAGCTGAAATGGTTCCCCAAATGGAGCCGTGAAAACCCCAAGGACATCTATGGTCCGGCGGTCGTGGTGGGTGTCGTCGGGTGTGCGCTGTTCGTGGCCGCGCTGATCGTGACCTGGGGCAACCCGGCCCAGACCATGACGACCCAGACCGGCCCCGCCGGAACGGGTATGGGCGTAGTCGAGTTCGTGGACGAGGCCAATGCGCCAGACCCCGATGTGGAGAACTACTACACCGAGGAGCCGTATCTTCCCGAAGAGGGCGAAGAACTGGCCAAGGACGTCTATGAAAACGTACAGGTTCTCGGCGACCTGACCGAGGCCAACTTTACCCGATTGATGAGCGCGATCACGCTTTGGGTCTCACCGGATCAAGGCTGTGCCTATTGCCACGAGGGCGACAACTACGCCTCCGACAATGTCTATACCAAGGTCGTCTCGCGGCGCATGATCCAGATGACCCAGTATATCAACGACGAGTATGCGGGCCATGTCGCGCCTGCCGGGGTCAATTGTTATACCTGTCACCGGGGCGAGAACGTGCCGAGCGGCATCTGGTTCAAGCGCAGCCCGGTTCTGGAAAACGTAAAGGGCTGGTCGGCAAACCAGAACTTTGCCACGGCGCAGAACGTCTCAACGTCGCTGCCCTCGGATGCGTTGGAAAAATATCTGCTCGAAGATAATCCGGTGAATGTCCATTCGCTGGAGGCCAATGCCCCCAATGATCCCGATCTGGCAATTCAGTTCACCGAGCGGACGTATTCGCTGATGAACTATTTCGCCAACTCGCTGGGTGTGAACTGTACCTACTGTCACAACTCTCGGGCATTCTACGATCCGGCGCAGGTGACGCCCCAGTGGTCCACCGCGCTGCTCGGCAGACTGATGGTCATTGACGTCAACAACGATTATCTGGTGCCGTTGAAGGACGAATACCCGGCCAACCGTCTGGGACCGCGCCACGCCGATGCACCCAAGGCGGCCTGCCTGACCTGTCACAAGGAAAAGGCAAAGCCCATGGGCGGTCTCGACATGATTTCGGACTGGCCGGAACTGGCCATGCCGGGTGCACCGGTATACGAGTGACACCGTAACAATACTCAGGGCGCTGGAAAGGCCGACGATGACGACTGAAACCCCACGGCGCCCCGAGACCCCGACCCTAGACCGGGTTGCTTTTCCCAGTGACCTGCGCGGGATGAGCGACCGCGAACTGACCGCCGTTGCCAACGAGTTGCGGACGGAGACGATTTCGGCAGTGTCCGGCACCGGCGGGCACCTCGGTTCCAGCCTCGGCGTCGTCGAGATCACCACCGCGATCCATGCGGTTTTCAACACCCCCCATGACAAGCTGATCTTCGACGTCGGGCACCAGTGCTATCCGCACAAGATCCTGACCGGTCGCCGCGACCGCATGAGCACCCTGCGCCAGAAGGACGGCCTGTCGGGCTTTACCAAACGCAGCGAGAGCGAATACGACCCCTTCGGCGCTGCCCATTCCTCGACCTCGATTTCCGCGGCCCTCGGATTTTCCGCCGCGCGGGATCTCGGTGCGTCCACCGGTGATGCGATTGCCGTGATCGGCGATGGCTCGATCAGCGCGGGCATGGCCTACGAGGCGATGAATAATGCCGGATCGCTCGGCAAGCGCCTGTTTGTGATACTCAACGACAACGAGATGTCCATCGCCCCGCCCGTTGGCGCGATGTCGACTTATATGTCCAGCCTTTACGAGAACACGCCGCTTCATGCGCTGAAGGATATTGCCGACGGATTTGCCCAGAACCTGCCCGCACCGCTGCGCGATGGTGCGTTGCGCGCGCGGGCGTTGGTGACCGGCGAAGGCGCAGCCGACACGACGTTATTTGAGAAAATGGGCTTCGATTACATCGGCCCCATCGACGGCCATGACATGAGCCAATTGCTGCCTGTCCTGCGCGCTGCCCGCACCCGCGCCACCGGGCCGATCCTGATTCACTGCGTCACGGTCAAGGGCAAAGGCTATGCCCCGGCAGAGAATTCGGCGGACAAGTATCACGGCGTTGCCAAGTTCGATGTGGCGTCCGGCAAGCAGGCCAAGGCGATCTCCAACGCGCCCAGCTACACGGCGATTTTCGGCGAGTCCCTGACAGCCGAAGCCGAGCGCGATTCCCGCGTCGTTGCCGTCACTGCCGCCATGCCCGATGGCACCGGCGTCAACAAGATGGCCAAGCGCTTCCCGGCGCGGACCTTCGATGTCGGCATCGCCGAACAGCACGGCGTGACCTTTGCAGCGGGTCTTGCGGCGGCGGGGATGAAGCCGTTCTGCGCGATCTATTCCACCTTCTTGCAGCGCGGCTATGACCAGGTCGTCCATGACGTCGCCTTGCAAAACCTGCCCGTGCGTTTTGCCATCGACCGGGCCGGTCTGGTCGGAGCCGACGGCGCGACCCATGCCGGGGCCTTTGATATTGCCTATCTGACGAACCTGCCGAACTTTACCGTGATGGCGGCGTCTGACGAGGCCGAGCTGATGCACATGGTCGCCACGGCGGTCGCCCATGACAGCGGCCCCATCGCCTTCCGCTATCCGCGCGGGTCCGGTGTCGGTGTCGATTTGCCCGCGCGCGGCGTACCGCTCGAGATCGGCAAGGGCCGCGTGGTGAAGGAGGGGACGAAAGTCGCGCTGCTCGCCTTCGGCGCGTCGTTGCAGGATTGCCTCGCTGCGGCGGAAGACCTCGAGGCGCGCGGGATTTCGACCACCGTCGCCGATGCGCGTTTTGCCAAGCCCCTGGATACCGACCTGATCGAATCGCTCGCGAGAAATCACGAGGCTCTGATCACCGTCGAGCAAGGCTCCGGCGGCGGTTTCGGTGCCCATGTGCTGGAATGGATGAGCGGCGCGGGCCTGCTCGACGGCAATGCCGCCCGCACCCGCACGATGACCTTGCCCGACCGCTATATCGATCAGGCCAGCCCCGCCCAGATGTACGAGGACGCACGCCTGCGCCCGGAAGACATCGCAGCGAAAGTTCTCACGACCCTCGACGTGTCGACGGCTAATTTCAACAAGGCCAGCGCCTGACGAATGCTGGTCAGGCGCGTTCGATCTCCGTGTCACGCTGCCGCAATCCGTGAAATTTTGCGGCGGCCATGCAACGAAATCTGTCGCCACCCATTACCGGCCCATCACAACGACCGGACGACATGTCGTGCGCGGCGCGGCCCTCGGGGCTGTTTTTGCTCGCGCGGCATCGTCCTTGATGAAAGGGACCGATATGACCGATATAGCACTCGCAAAAATTGCCATCCTCGCGACCGATGGTTTCGAGAAATCCGAACTCGCCGAACCCCTGCGCCAGTTGAAAGAAGCCGGGGCCGAGACGTTGATCGTGTCGCCTGAGACCGGCTCGATCAAAAGCTGGGACGGCGGCGACTGGGGAGAGAGTTTCGACGTGGATATGGCGTTGTCGGACGCGACGGTCGCTGAATTCGACGCGCTCATCCTGCCGGGTGGCCAGATCAACCCCGACGTTCTGCGTACGAACGAGGCGGCAGTCAGCTTCATTCGGGATTTTTACGAAAGCGGCAAGCCCCTTGCGGCCATCTGCCATGCGCCTTGGCTGTTGATCGAAGCCGGAATTGTCAAGAACCGCGCGATCACCTCCTATCCGTCGATCAAGACCGACGTGATCAATGCAGGTGGTCAGTGGGAGGATAGCGAGGTCGTTTGTGATCAGGCGATCATCACCGCGCGTAATCCCGGTGATCTCGACGCTTTCATCTCGAAAATTATCGAAGAAGTGCGCGAGGGTCGCCACGAGCGCAAGGCGGCCTGACAGTCAAAGCTCTAGCCGTCTCAGACGGCTGGGGCTGCCATGATCTGCGACCCGAAAATCTGTTCGCTGTGCTCATCCAGATAGATGCGAAGCCACGGGGTGAACCGTTCGGGCCGTGCCGCGATCTGTTTGGTCAGCTCCGGCAGTGTCAGCCACGCCGTATCCATCACCTCGGACGGGTTCGGGTCAACGACCGGGCGCTCGGGCAGGTCGGCGATAAAGACATCCACCACCTCGTGCTCGATCAGCCCGCCGAAGACATCGGCGCGGTATTCGATCTGGTCACGATATTCCAGCGGCACGGTAAAGCCGACTTCCTCGGTCAGTCGCCGCGCCGCGCATGTCGCGGCTTCCTCGCCCCAGTGTGGATGGGTGCAGCAGGTATTCGCCCAGAGACCGGGCGTATGGTATTTTTCCATTGCCCGCCGCTGGATCAGCAGCCGCCCCTCGCACATTACGAAAACAGAAACGGCTTTGTGCCGCAGGCCCCGCTTATGGACCTCCAGCTTTTCGACGGACTTTAGCACGCCGTCTTCCCATGCAGGAATTAGCGCCGTCATGTGGAAGAGGCGGGGATCAGCCGCGTCAGGTGTCCGATATTCTTGGCCATGATGCGCAGATGGGCCATGGGCCGCGCCTTCACCAGCTTTTTGTTCATATAGGCCTCGAAGGTCAGCCGCTGGACATCGACATCGTGGCACAGGGACACGAACCGCTCACGCCGGTCGTCGGATTTGTAATAGGCGTCCTGCATCATCCGCAACACCTTGAAGACGGTCTTGTGCTCTTTCATGAACCGCTTTCGGGCCAGCTTCAGGTCGCTGGCATTGCCCGAGGCGAGGCAGGCAGAGGCGGCCTCGGCGGCAACGCGCCCCCCGACCATTGCGTAGTAGATGCCTTCACCGGAGGAGGGCGCGACAACCCCGGCGGCATCGCCCGCCAGCACTACATCGCGGCCATTGTCCCAGCGTTTCAGCGGCTCGAGCGGGATCGGCGCGCCTTCCCTGCGAACGGTTTTGCAATCGGACAGGCCAGCGGCATCGCGCAGGGACTTGGTCGCATCCTTCAGGTCGACACCGTTGATGCCGGTGCCCATGCCGATGCTGGCCTGCTTGCCATGGGGGAAAATCCAGCCGTAGAAATCGGGCGAAATCGTACCGTCATAGATCACGTCGCAACGGTTGGGATCATAGGCATCGCCGATCCCGTCCGGGGCCTCAACGATCTCATGATAGGCGATGACATAGGGGATGGTGTCACCGCCGGGTACTTCGGCCCGCGCCACGTTCGACCGCGCGCCATCGGCACCGATGACCAGTCTGGCCGAGAGTGTGCGGCGCTCTTGGGTCTGCTTGTCTTTATAGACGATGACGGGCTTGCCGTCTTCATCCCGGTGCAGGCCCATGAACGTGCCGCTGAACCGTTCGGCCCCGGCGACCACAGCGCGCTTGCGCAGGAATTCGTCGAAATGCTCGCGGTCGACCATGCCGACGAAGCCATTCTCGATAGGAATATCCACATGGCGCGCGGTGGGAGAGATCATGCGCGCGGTGCTGATCTTGGCAACGATCTGCGCCTCGGGAATATCGAAATCAGCGATCAGGCGTGGAGGGATGGCTCCGCCGCAGGGCTTGATGCGCCCGTCCCGGTCCAGCATGGCAACTGACTTGCCCTCGCGGGCCAGATCCATCGCTGCGGTCGCACCCGAAGGCCCTCCGCCGACAACCACTACATCGTAGCGCATGAGAACTCTCCTTGGGTGAGTGGTTTATCGGGGCGCGGATTGCCTTGGATCACGCGCAGGGCCACGAGGGCCGAGATGAGAAATAGGATGGCTTCGAAGCCGAAAACGACGCCATAGGCGCTACCATCCGAGGCCATGGCAAGCCGGGCCACATCGACCGCGCCTGCGCCGAAGAGGCCGCCGAACCCGGCGGCGATGGCTTGTGCCGCGCCCCAAAGACCCATGCGGGTGCCTTCGCGGCCTGTGCGGCCTTGTCCGGCCAGTTGCATCATCGACCCGATAGCGGCTACGGCAAAGACGCCGTTGGAAAATCCGAGGGCCATAACCGCCAGTGACAAGGGCGCGCCCGGTCCGATTTGTCCCAACATCGCGACGACGCCGAGTGAGACGGCTGATGCGATGCAGCCGAAGACGACCCAAAAGCGCAACGAGCCGATCTTAAGGCCCGTCGCGGCGATGCCGACGGTCAGCATCCCGATGAACACCCCGCCGTTTTGTGCGCCCGACAGGGAGGTGGATTCGCCGGGAGTGAAGGCGAAAACGAGACCGGCATACGGCTCAAGGATCAGTTCCTGCATGAAATAGGCGACCATGGACAGGAAGACGAAAATCGTGAAATGCCGCGCGTCCCGCTCGCTCCAGATTTCGCGCAGGCCAGCCCAGAACGGCACCGCTTCTTCGTCGCGCGCCTCGGCCACGACTCGGCGCTCGATGCCCCAGATGGCGAGGCAGGTCATCAGAAAGGCGCTACCGGTGACGACGGCCACGATCTCAAGCAGTAGGGTGGGGGAGTAGGGATCGAGCATTTTGCCGACCAGCGTCGCGGTCAGGGCAATGCCGAAAATCATCATCAGCCATGTAATGGTCGCCGCCGCGGCCCGCCGTCTCGGCTCGGTCGCCGTGGCGAGCAGGGCCAGTAGCGAGGTGCCCGACGCGCCGACGCCGAGGCCGATGAGGGCATAGGCCGCGATGGAGACGACCAGACCGATGCCGAACTGACTTTCGATCAGGACAGTACCGACCGTCGCCAGCAATCCGCCGACGGCCAGAGCCGCCATGCCGCCGATGATATATCGGGTACGATTGCCGCCCATATCGGACAGAAATCCCCAGTTCGGGCGGGTGATCTGGATACCGTAATGCAGGGCGACCAGAAAGCCGGGCAGGATCGCGGGCAGGGCCATCTCGACGACCATCAGGCGGTTCAGGGTCGAGGTGGTCAGCACCACAATCGACCCCAGCGCCATCTGGATCAAACCGAGCCGGACAATCGAGAGCCAGGACAGTTTCATGTCACGCGCCCCCCATCGTACCAAGCGCGCGCAGGGCGAAGGCGGTGACCATCATGCCGCTGACAAACATCGTTACCCCGGTCGCATTATACCAAGGCGCGCGGCCCTTCGGATCGTGAAGCAGGACTCGCATTGCAAAACCTTGCCCGACCACCAGTGCGCCGACGGCGAGGGCATAGATCGGCATCCCCCATAACAGCAGCAATCCGATGACCACCAGTTGCGGCACGGCCATGCCGATACAGGCGACTTTCGCGGCGCGTTCCGGCCCAAGGGTGACGGGCAGGGAATTGACGCCCATTTCCCGGTCGCCTTCCAGCGCCTTGAAATCGTTGAGCGTCATGATGCCATGGGCACCGAGCGCGTAGAGCGTTGCGACGAGTATTATCTCAGTGCTTGGCAGGGCAGCGGCCAGAACGGCGGCCCCGGTGAACCACGGCAGACCCTCGTAACAGAGGCCGACGAGACCCGGCCCCCACCAGCCCGACCGCTTCATCCGCACGGGCTCAGCCGAATAGGCCCAGGCGCAGATCACGGCG
>CALGNO010000129.1 GCA_937958625.1 uncultured Neomegalonema sp. | reverse complement strand
GATCATACCGCTCGAAGCGGCTGAGACGAAGCGTCTCGCCGAGCGTGTCAAGATGCAGGCTGAGTTTGTACAGCAGTCCGACCCCCTGCAGCCGATTTTGCAAAACTTCGTCGCCGCGCTCGCGGCGGCGTCCCATTCCCTCTTGACTGAAAAGGAGCCTGAATTGAACCAGACAGCGACCGATACCCGAACCGAAGACGATACCGTCACGCTTGAAGCACTGCAGCGCATGAACCCCGACGAGTTGTCCACGACCATGCGCGGCGCGGTGAAGGAAGCCGAGCAACTGGCCCCGCGCATCACCGACGAGGCGAAACGCGCGGCGCTCGAGGCCGAGACCGGGCGTATCCGCCAGCTCTTTGCCCAGCAGATACCGGAATTCCGCCCTGCCATCGATCAGCGCGACCGTGATGGCGGGTTGGAGCCCATCGTCCAGAGCCGGGGCAGTGCGGAGGAGACCCGCGAGCGTGTCGGCAAGGAAGATGCTGAGCGAATACAGCGTGACGGTATCGACCCGGATCGCTCCGATTACGAGGACCGCCCTGCTATTCCGCGTGATCCGGCCAAGACCCTCGATCAGGCGGATCAGCGCATCAGGGATGCCTATGCCCTGCGCGGCATGAATGGCCAGCGTGCACTGGCGCGGATCAAGGCGGGGCTTGAAGCCACCGCCGAGACCCGCAACCGCTGGCACGAGCAGGAGATCGCCGAGCGGATGACGGCAGGTGATCTGTCACGCAGCGATGCCGAGAAGGAAACTGCGGAACTGCACGCTTATGCGGCAAAGACCTATCGCGCTTCCGAGCGCGCCATGCAGCGCGGCGTGTCGCTCGACGCAACCGAGACCTTCGCGCCGGAGGATCCGATGGTCATGCGTAACCGCGAGGAACGACTTGCCAAGGAGCGCGGTATCAATACCCCGGAGCGTCCCCAGCAGATCGAAGTGGCCGATGCCCATGCCATCGAGCGGCAGGGTCAGAGCCCTTCAGAATCCTTCCCGGAACTTGATGCCTATCTTGCCGCTGTCGCCGAGGCGCAGCGCATCCGCGATCCGAAGAGGGGTGACCGCGACGCCTTTCGTGCGGCGGGCGTGGCAGGCCGGAAAGAGGTCGAGGCGCTCGACGCATTGGTGGGCGCAGCGGCGGATAATCCAGACCTCTACAAAGCCGCCATCGCGCTCGACCGTCCCCTCGTGCGGGACGCTCTCGTGATCGGCAAATACGAGAATGACGGAAAGGAAGCCGTTCGGCTTAATGAGCGGATCAGCGACAATATCGCCTCCGGTGAGACAGATACCCCACAGCATCGCAGCCTCATGCGCGAGGCAAAGGCATCGCTGGCCCGCAGTCCTGCAATGCGAGAGTTCGACGACATGCCCGATCTCGTGAAGGCGCATGAGGAAACTTATTCGGAAGCAGTAAAGGAACAAAGAGGGATCAAACGAGATGGCCACGGTGACAGCACATCTCGTGACGCCGAAAAAACCCAGGATAAGCGCATCAGCGAGGAGGAACTGCGTCAGCTGCTGCACTCCCGCGAGCGACAGATGACCAAGGCAGATCGGCAGCGACAAGCTGAGCGCGGCCCGGACCGCAACGCCCAGCGTGATCGCGGTCTTGGACTGACGGATTGAGGAGGAGTGTATCGATGATCAATTCCCTGAAACTGCCGTCAGTGCCGCTGATCCTGCTCAGTATCGTCATGGGCGGCTTCGCCGGTCTCATGGCGATGAACTTCTTTCTCGCCTACCGGATCGGCGTATCCTTCGATCAGGTGACACCGTTCTTCTGGTTCGAGGCATCGGATGTGATCCGCCGTCTGCACGCGCCTGCTCTCGCAGAGGCGCTGAAGATCGGCGGCATGGTGGGGATCGTCACGGTGATCGGCTGCCTCATCTTCACGTTGCGTCCTGAGCATCGCAGCCCCTATGGCGATGCCCGCTGGGCCACCCGCCGCGAAATCGTGGAGGCAGGGTTGCTGGACGAGGCAGGCGTCATCCTCGGCAAGCTCGGTTCGCCCCGAAGCCGTGCGCCCTTCCTGCGCGCGGCCTCGGATGCCTATTCCAACACTCTGCTTGTCGCCCCGCCGGGCGGCGGCAAGGGTGTGGGCGTGGTCATTCCGACGCTGCTGACCTGGCCCGGATCGGCGATCGTGCTTGACGTGAAGGGTGAAAATCTCGCTGCCACTGCCGGGCAGCGACAACGCATGGGCGATTCCGTCTACGTCTTCGCGCCCTATGATCCGGACGGGAAGACCCATCGCTTCAATCCGCTGGAACCGATCCGGCGGATCGGGGATGCCGACCGGCGCTATTCCGCTCTGCGCCTTCTTGCTACGCACCTGCTGACCTCGCAGGGGAAAGCGGACGAGCCGTTCATCGAGGGCGCGCGGGAACTCTTCACCGCGACGGCCTCGGTCGCCCTCGGCACCGGCGAGCCGACCCTCGGGCATGTCCTGCGCCTTCTCGCCCCGACAATTGGCACCGAGACCATCGGCAACGAAGCCATCGATCAGATGATGGCCAAACGCCTGCGCGGCCTTGCCGAGCAGGCACCGCATCCATCGGCCCGCACCTCCCTACTTCAATATTCCGCCTATGATCCCAAGACCATCGGCACCTTCCTCTCTGTCCTGAAGTCCTGCGGCCTCGGCGCCTGGGCCGATCCGGCCATCGACCGGGCCACCAGCGCCAATGACGTCGATCTCGACACCTTGCGCGCAGCGCCGCAGACGATCTACATCGTAATCTCGCCGAACGAGATGGACGCGCTCGCGCCCGTTGCGCGGCTGTTCTTCCAGTCGGTTACCGCCGCGCTGCAGAGCCGGATGCCGACACCGGCAGCCGATCCGTTGCCGGTGCTCTTGCTCCTCGACGAGTTCAAGGCGCTCGGGCGGATGGACACCATTCTCAACGCCGCCACTGTGCTGCGCGGTTATGGCGGGCGGATGCTCTTCGTTGTGCAGGGCCTCCCCAACCTCGAAGAAGTCTATGGGCGAGCCGGAGCCGAAGGGCTCATGAACGCCTGCCAGCTTCATGCCTACATGTCCGTCAATGATCCGCGCACCAAGACCATGCTCTCCCGGTCCCTCGGCACCCGTGAAATGGTCACGGCCCAGGAGAGCACGAGCCGCACCTTGGGTAAGTCCGGCCTCAGCCGTACCCGCACCGAACAGCGTTCCGCCGCCCGGCTGCTCTCCGAAGACGAGATCAACCGGATCGGCCCGGATACCATTCTCCTCCTGCCGCAGAATGCGCGGCCGATCCGGGCGCGGAAGGTGCGGTACTTCGAGGACCGGGCGCTGCGCGGGCTGGCGGGGATGGCATGGAAGTTCGTAGCCGCCGAAACTGTGCAAGCGTCTGGCTCAGCCGAACGACATGCGGGTAGCATCGTCGCCGACAAGGTCCACGACATGGAGCTTATCACTCTGATGCAAGCTTTCGAATTCCTCGCTGGTCTGCAGGCCATCAGAAGCAGCGTCGCCGCGTGAATACCAAGCACCGCGTCGGCTTTTGGGCTGGCGCAGTGCTGACCCTGCCTTGCATTGACGGGGATTGTCGGCCCAAAGGAGACACGCGAGCATCGCGTCGAACACGGTGGTGATGCTCGCATTCTCCACCGTCAGGGAATCTGACTGGTTCATGCTGATTCACCAAAGGAAGAGAGCGTATTTTAGACTTTCTCCTACGCCGCAAAAACCAACAGGGTCTGGCCATGACTTGTCTGTTGCACTTGCGAAGGGCACGGTGAGAGCCGCCAAACTGATGCCCGGATCGCACACGATCTCGGAATTTCGAGGATGTCGGTCTATCGGGCTCTATGCGCTAGGTCACGGACTCATAACGCGCATCCAGATTCTGGCGGCTGCTAGTTTGACGATTGCAAGGTAGTTGTCGTCGTGTTTCTCGTACCGGGTTGCGACGGCCCTGTAGTGTTTGATCTTCGAGAAGAAGCGCTCGACGACGTTTCTGTAGCGATACAGGAACTTGCTGAAGGGCAGGATGCGCTTGCGGTTCGGCATGGGTCTGACGTTCGCCCATGCGCCCTGATCGGCGAGGGTGTCGCGCATGGCGTCGCTGTCGTAGGCGCGGTCGGCGAGGAGTATCTGTCCTTCTCCCAGATCGCCGAGCATATCCTGCGCGCTGCGTCCGTCATGGGCCTGTCCGGCGGTCAGCTTGAGCTTCACCGGCAGGCCATTGGCATCGACGAGCGCATGGATTTTCGTTGTCAGACCTCCCCGCGAGCGCCCCATGCATCGGGATGGAGCGTCGTCCCCTTCGGCGGCATCCGCGCAAGCCCCCCCTTTTTGCCGTTCGCACCGTGCTGATGGACGCGAATGGACGAACTGTCGATCGATTGCAGATCACCGTCATAGGCCGCCGATACCGCCTCGAACAACCGGTCCCAGACCCCGATCTTGCGCCAGCGTCCGAAGCGATTGTAGCAGGTCGTCGCCGGACCGTATCGCTCCGGTATGTCCGCCCAGGGCGAACCGGTCCGCAGTCGCCAGTAGATACCGTTCAGAACCTTCCGATCATCCGCGCGAGGAATACCGCGCGGCTTGTTCGGCAAAAGCGGCTCGATGATCGACCACTCGTAATCACTCAACTCGTATCGACGCTGCGACATGATCAAATCCCCCTGCAAGGACTTGAATCATCAATGCGGCGATACTGATATCGATTTATGAGTTTACGACCTAAACCAAAAAACTTTGCCTTACTTACAGGGCAATCGCGCTTGAAATAGAATTCCTGCCCCGCACCCTGATCCGGGCCTTTTCGAGTGGTGAAAAGTGCACGAAACCCGAACAGACCCCGGATCAGCACCGCACTACTGCGTGCTGCCGAGCATTCGGGAAAGGAAAAGTCTCAAGTGCGATTGCCTTGGCCTCACTTAACTCCAGACCTTCATATAAAAGAAAGAGACGGCGTTCGAATGAGCCTCCGATGATAGCTGTCTCGAAATAACACAATTGAACTCTTTAAGCGGAAGCCTAAAATGCATGGTTGCATAATTATAATCAGCATATAAATCAGTACTAGGGGAGAATGTATGAACATAAATTTTGATCTTGAAGATTTCGTTGCCTATCTCTTGAACGGTGGCCTCATGGTCGCTGCACTGTCGATGCTTACGGGAACAACGCTTGAGAAACTCATGGCGGACGTCGATGTCCCGGCAGGCGATACCTCCTCACTCTTTCTCATCGTGGTCTCCGTAGCGCTGATATTGATCGCGGGGCATGTCTCCAGCGTCTTCTCAAGATACGTAACCCGCCGTACGATCTGGTGGCTCGTGGGATCGCCTCGCGAGCGACCGTTCAGCTACGCGAATGAGTCAATCTTCGGGGATGAGAGATCGCTGTGGAACAACGAACTGTCGGTGCGCTTGCGCGAGGCGCTCGCTGTCCTGCAGACATTCAGCAACGAGCAAGACCTGATTCGCGCCGCCCCTCGCCTGATCCGTTCCTACGTCCTCGAACGCAGCGAGAGGCTGCGCGAGAGGCGGAACCGGCTGGTGCAAGCGCGCTCGATATGCGCCAACGCGGTGCTGCCCATGCTACTATTTGCCCTGCATTTCCTGCGCAGCGACCAGCCGGCCATGGTCCTCCTCACGTTGGTGACGGTTGTCATTTTGCTGTGTAAGCAGCATGATCTGGACCGGCGCGAATGGAAGGAAATCTATGTCGGCTTTCTGGTCTTGAAGCACGACGATGCCACGCTGCCCAGTCCGTCGGAGCCTGTTTCGACATCCTGAAATTCATAGCCGTTTTGACGAGGAGCGCGTCCGTTGCCGACCCACGATCGTTCGTTCAGAAATTATGTCGAAGACCGTCTGAAGGCTCGCGGTGGCGAGCGTGGAGAGGTCAGGGAAGTTAAGGATGCGTACATTCGCGACAAGATCGAAGGCATACTGAAAGATTTGAAAGGCGATCGCGAGGAGGAGTGGACGATCAGGATGGCCACCATTCGCATCGTGTCGTCGGACGAGACGCGATACCTGCGCCCGGTCTACGCGGATCCGCCTGATACGGTGAAGACCGCCCGGGATCTGTCAGCGAATAACAGGCTTACCTATCAGAATGCCGACAATACCCTGAAAGGCATAAAAACCAATCGAAGGTATCGAGAAAAAGGCAATTCGGTCCAGTTCGCCGCCATCGACTGCCTCGACGATCGCAACAAGGCGAAACTTGGTGTGGAGCCTGGGCTTTTCGTCGGACGCATCGACGACGTTTGCAGCAAACTGGCGTCCAACCCGGCGGGCAAGCCTGATGCATGTTTCTTTTGCGTCAGAGCGAAAGAGCGGGACGATGCGGCACAACCGAAAACGAGCGAGCCTCGGTATGAGGCGACCCATATGCTCGCGATCTATCTGAACGGCGATCTCAAGGCAGTAGACGAGAGCGCTCTGAAGAGCGCTCACAACAAATGTCAGGCGCTGTTCAACGAACTCGACGCCATCATGAAACTCGACAGCGAACTTTTCAAGCTGGAAGGCAACTCGGTTGTTGCTGATGTCCAGCCGGTCTTCTTCAATCCCGACCTCGCCCCCGCAGACAAAATCGCCTTCATGATCGAGCGCTTGAAGCGATTGCTACAGGATCACTTGGAGCTGCATCACCTCAAGGACCAAGATACCGAACAGGAGGGAACAACAGGCCAGAATGCTTCCGCGATCTCAGTGCATTACGTCTCGCTCGCCTACGAGCTCGAGGAGGGCGAAAGCGGGGCCTACACCCCGATCTTCCAGATCTACCCGCATGTCTACAGGGAATATTCCCCCTATGCCGCCTTGCGCATTGCACATCCGGAGATACCTTCCGTTAGCAAATTTCTCCTCTATCACTATTTCAGGTCTTACGAGCATAACGTAGCAAGAAGTATCGTCTTGAGCGCCACGTCCGAGCGAACGGCAGTCTTGTCCGAAAGCTTCAAGAAGGTTTTCGAATCGGACCCGGATTTCATAAATATCCTTGACGCGGAGAACAGAAAGAAGCTGTTTGGCGCGACTGAACCAGACCAGGTCCATATCCATGAACCGATCAAGACGAACGGGGGACGGACGGCGGACAATCAATTGCCTGAAGGGACCTGGAAGGCGCTTAATGTTGTCGTCGACGCAAAACAGCCAAACAAGGCGACGGTCGCCTTTGTCATTGAGGGGGACGTAATCCACAACTCAGCGAGCGGGACGGAACAACCCGAAACCGTCGAGTATAAGCGGCTGCCCCGCGCCATCGTCGCTATCGAGAGTCCTGACATCGACTTTCTGTCAAAGAGCGAGCGCGAGACGGTTCGCGACATCCTCATCCACATGTCCGCCCTGATCCGGCACCTTTTCCATGACAACTCGTTGCTCGATTATCGCGTGAAGCTGAGCAGGGCGTATAGGAGCTTTGTTCCGGCCAAGGCGAGGGGCGACATCAGCAGGCCGCTCGTAGCGCGTCTCTTGTTATGCGCGATGTCGATCGACGTAGAGGCGCTGGGAAATCTTCTTGAACAGGTGAAAATAAGGGAAGATAAATTTTCATACTTGGCTGCTTGCCTTGATGCATTCTACAGAAAATTATCTCATACAATCATCCACAAGGATGACATTGGAAATAACAAGCTGGTAAAGGATAGCATCGAGGCCAGGCTTGGTCTGGCAATACAATTCGTCGATAAAAATACTGATGATATTCTAAAAATAAAAAAAGCGGATCAATTTGGAGTTGATTCCAAAGAGCTCGATGAAGCGGAAGAACTCAGGAATAAACTTGAAAGTTTTGTCGTCTTTCTTGAAGCGTGCCCTCGCAACTCCGCGTGGGCGGGTTACGCGCCAAGCCTCGCGGAGGCGCTTGGCGATAGGGCGGAGGGCGCGCTGCCCAGCTTCTCTCTCATCGCGCCCGGGTTCAGCGCCGCCGGACTTTACATGGCCGTCGTCAAGGACGAGATCCAGCAGGTGGCCAAGTTGTCCAGCGTCGCCAAGCTTAGGTCGGAACTTGACAGGTACAAACGCCACGTTCGCTACAAGGTCGTCGCGGCGGCGCGCACCCCGACGATCGGCCTTGCTTTCGATACAACCGGCGAGGTGGCGTATAAGTGGGTCAATAGCCGTGAGTTTAATGGCTCCATTGCCTTGGGAAAGGCCGAACAGGAGACCTACGACAAGAGGGCATACGGGGTGCTCATTTCTGATCTTGCTGCGGCTGAGATGTCTACTAGGCATGAGAAGGACAAGACCGTCCGGACCTTGCTGAACCAGATCGCGTCCCTTATCAGCGGGCAATCGCCTACCAGGAACCTATCCTTCTGCAAGAATTGCCAAGCGGCAGCCGACTCCATCGATCGGCTCTTTCGAATCAGCACGAAGTTGTGGCGGACGGGCGTGAAACGCGATGGGACGAAGCCGCTCAACACTATAGACATGCTTCAGCAAACCTTCAGGCTCGAGCGTACGGCGGATGACTATGACGGCTACATAGATGGCCGGGACGACGATGATCGTAAAGGCGGTTCCCAGAAAACTCCCCAGTACGATAAGGTTGAATTTCCTCTGAAGAAGTATATTGCAAAAGATACTATGAGAGGCCTCCTCAATTTTGAGAGTCATGCTACCGTATCGTTTGACGATAATGATGATGATGATGATGAGCCTAAAATGTATGCAATCGTGCATGGGGACCTGAATTCCCGCAATCTGGCATGGTCAGCTGCACTGGAGCACTACATACTTATCGACTTTGAGCATACCGATATCGGTATCTGGGGAAGCGACCAAGCACGGCTCGTCGTCAATATTCTTGTGGAGCTTTACAGCGGCGTCAGCGATGTCTATGTTTCGCCTTTCCACGATATCATCAATAAAACCTGCGGTTGGTTAAATGATGTCTGCCAGCGGTACGCAAGTCATCCAGGGGAGATGAACAGTCTTCTCGATCAGGCCCAAGAAAACTTCGAAAAATTACTTGAATCATGGTCGGGCGACGATTCTTCAGACTTTAAAGACATGCCGTCAAGCGACGCGACGGCGCTTCTCAAAGGGTTTATCGCAAAAATCTTGCTGTCTTTTTATCATCATGATGGAGATATAAAGTCAGAGAAGATCTCCAAAGACCAAAGGTGGAGCAGGACGATGCGCGCAATGCTCGAAATGGCCGCTCTGAAGGAGTTTGAGTACAGCTTGATCAACGTGAAGCGCGCGCGGTTGACAAAGGATCAGATCAAAGCCGTCAACGGTCTTGCTGATGACCTCTTGCTAGAGGATATCCTTCGAGCGCTTTATAACATGGACGAATTCAGCTCTCCCGGACGAAACGGAGTGTCACGGGCGAACGAGGATTTGGTCACCGAGCAGAAGCGCGCCCTCGTGCGATATTTTATCTCCTATGATCTGCTCAAGCGGCTTTATCCAACCGAATTGATCGAACAGGGAGCGTTGTGATCCGGAGCGGCAGAGATAGCTGGCGCGCGCCGCTCGTCGGCATCGTTCGCGCGGCCATCGAAGGCAAATACGGCGCGTTCGGCGCGGATCGACGCGAGCAGGTGCTGGAGGATGCCTGGGCTGATATAAGCCTAGCCGCAAGTGCCGATGACCTGCGCCGCCTCATACGTGTGCCGGACGGGGCCGAGGACGACATCCACAACCAGATGGTCGTGCTCGCCCTTCTGGCGTTGCATCCCCGCGAGGCTCTAACCACGTCAACCCCGGTGCGGGAGGTGCACAGGCTGGTCCATGGCGTCAGCGACCGGGCCACGCGCCGCTACAGTCCCGCTGTCGAGGATTTCGATGCACCGCTGCCGACCGCGCTGGACGAACTGCCCCAGAGGATGGACGAATTCGAGCGGGGGGTCTTGGTTATGGCCCGAGCGACCCCCAGCGAAGATGCAGGTGCAGCCTGGATGCTCGCGCATGTTCTCTCGGGCGTCATCCGCATACATTATTTTGAGGACGGCAATGGCCGCACGGCGCGGCTCGTCTGTCAATACCTCCTTCGGTGCTGGGGTCGCCCGTTGCTGCCGATCCCCAAAGTCCGTAACGATCCGGCATGGAAGGCCGCGCTCTCAAGCGCGATGGAGGGCAACATCGCGCTCTTGGCCTGCGAGATCGAGGCGAGAATGGGCAGAGCGTCATGAAGGACCGGTTCGACCTGACCTGGCTGCGTGAGGATCTCGCCGCCGCTTTACCCGAGGACATCCGAGCATCCGTGACCATCGAGATAGCGCTGAAGCTCGCCTACGAAGCCCACAAAGGGCAGATGCGCGAGGATAACAATGGCGGCGCGCTGGAGATACCCTACATTGTACATCCGGTCGGGGTCGCTAAGCTCTGCGCCGAATTCTACGGTACGGTGGAGATCGATGACGACCTAGTGACCGTGATCGCCACCGCCCTGCTGCACGATACGCTGGAGGACACGGCGCTCGAGATCGACGACATCGCGGGTCGCCTCTCGTCTCGTGTCGCCTTCCTGGTCATGTCCATGACAAAACCGCCCAGCACCAGCATACAATCCCGCGATGCGCGCAACCGGCGGATCATTGCGCAAATCCGCGAAGCTGGCCCTACAGCCCATTTCATAAAGCTATGCGACGCGCTCCACAATTTGTCGCGGCCCCAAATCACACCGCCGCGCCTGCTGGCCAAGGCTGTGGCCAAGGCGCGCCGCGACTATCTGCCTCTCGCCAACGACCGGCACCTCGGCACACAGATCCGCAAGCGGCTGGAACAGTCAATCGCGCGCGCAGACGCGGTCGCCGCCAGCGCGGATGCCGGGCCTCCGAATGCCGAGCGGTTCGGTCCCTTCATCCGGCACTGCCTCTCATCGGCGCGTGGCAAGGTGCTCGAAGTCCATGATATCTTGGACATTCTGCTCACCATCCCCGGGCTGAGTTTCTGCTACGAAGGCAGGCGTGTGGATTTCGTGCAGGATGTCCTGAAAGACTGGCTCGGCGCGCCGAACACGGCGACCCTGTCCGCCCTGTCGCGGCGGCTGTCGGAAGATGGCGACATCAGGCTGACCGGTCCGCCGTTCTCGGCGGATCTGGTTAGACGGCTGGGCTACGATCGCCTGCTGGCGATCTACGTGAGCGGCAAGAACGAGGTTGGCGGCGGAGCGGAGCACGTCATCTTCCTAGGCTGCGCCGCGTCGCTCGCGCCAGAGTGGGTCGACCGCTTGGCACTCCAAGCCGCGACAAACCTTCTGGCGGAGCGCTATCTGCATCAGCGTGCGAGCGAGTTGTCGGAGTTCGCGTCCTACGTACGATTGATAGACTTGGACATCGATCCGGCCTGCGCCGCTGCCAGTGCCCTGAGCCAGGGGCAACTTCTGAAGCTGCGCGACTTGCAGCATTCGGCGAACGCCTCCCTCTCCGCCGTGATCTGGGCGGTGGAGAGGCTGGTGGACGATGCCGGGGTGGCCGACGACATTCTGATACAGGAACATAGAATCAAGCAGGCGGAAAGCATCGTTCAGAAGGCCGGACACCGCAAGGAGGCGTTCACCACGATCGCCGATGTCATCGGAGTACGACTTGTTTTCTCCAACCGCGCCGCCCTCAATAGGCTCGCCAACGCGTCGACGCAAGGTGGCGACGGCGCGACCGCTCCGACATGGTTGCGAGGGTTCGATCTGGTCGATCAAGGCGTGGTCTTAAAAGACGTGGATACAGTACAAGGATACCATGCACGTCATCTGTGCTTCACGATACATGGCCACGACCGCGCCAAGACCGAGATCGGCTGCGAGGTGCAGCTCAGGACCATCTTCGAGGACGCGTGGGCACGCGCCTCGCACGCGCTCGCCTATCACCACGGTCAGCGCATAGACCGCAAAAAACAAAAAGCCCTTAGGAATCTGTCGAGCCGCTGCACCGAACTGGATACTGCAATTGACGCGCTCTTTATAAAGGACGAGTGACGATTGCGCATGCTCCATCGCAGTGCTTCTCGAATAGGATAGCAATATACCCAATACGGCACGACAATGGAGGAACTCATCGTGAGTGAATCACTAGACAATGCCGAGTGTGCGCTCTGGCTGCTGAAGTATATTGAAATAGCAGTCCCGCTTGAAGATGGATTCCGGTCGCCGATCTTCGCTCTTGGTAAGCCGGTCGAGCAGGCAGTCATGATCGCTGCAGCGGCGCATCGGGACCAGTACCGCGCGACATTTACCACAGATTCAGTTCCCTACATCGAGCACATCGCAAACGTGAGCGCCATGGTGTGCCGCAATGTGAAGCTAGTCGCTGGAGAGATCGATCCAGAGGACTTGATCTGTGCGGCGATCCTACACGATGCCTACGAAGATTTCGCGGACGTTCGCGTGGCGGCGCGCGAGGCTTTCTCAGAGCGGACCGTGGAATTGCTGGAAGCGCAACGCAAAGTGTCGAGCCGTGATGTTACCGAGCGGCGTGACCGCGACATGATACTGGCCAAAAAAATTGAAAAATTTGGGCCACCAGCTATCCTCGTTAAGCTGTGCGACCTTACCGACAACGTACATTCGTCGCGGAAGGCTCCGGCGCATCTGCGCGACAGGTTGCTTGACCGAGTCCGGAATTTATATCTACCGTTGGCGTTTCGGCACGATAAGTTCTACTATCTCGCAAAGCGACTGGAAGCTGCAGCGCACCAAGCAGCAGCGCATCGCACTATCGGCGAAAGTCAGATGGATTACGCAGAGCGCGCACTCAGTGTCGTGGGTCAGCGCGCGCACGATTGGCACGATTTCTTTGAGAACTTGTCATATGCGGCGGGCTTCTCGCGATACGAGATCGTAGCTGAGAAGGAAATCTCGAAGTTCTGCCGACGGTATGGTCTATCTACGCTAGACATCGATATTAGGACTCCGAATCGGAGCGCTGCAGTGGCAGTGCAAAAGATCGCGGTAAAATCGGGATGGCTTCTCAAAAAAGATCAAGTTGCCGTACTCATAAAGAGTGTGGTGGTTAACCGTTATATTGAAGAGGGTAACGTTCTCTTGGCTGGCTTCGTCGACCCACACTCCCAAGACAACATTCTGACACCCTCCACGATAGCGTTGCTTATTGATTACATAGATCTCAAAATGCAATTCTAGATCCCAATAATCAAGTACGCTAAACATTGTTCTCGCGTTTTCGACGGTTTACGTCTCGGAATTGCCCCGATCCTACAGTTTGCGCAAGACGACCGCATTGCGACCGTCGAACCAAAGTCGATCAACCAGGCTCCTTGACGGTGGCGAACGCGAGCGTTGCCACCGAATTTCGTGCATCCGCCGCACGACGGCTTCGGGCCGACAGTCTCCAATCATGTTAAGTTCCTGCACCTTCGTCGTATCGATCCGCGTCCATCATTCCAACGCACAGTTCGATGCAGGCGTGTCACCCAGATGAAGCGAGCGAACGGTGCAGGGCTGGCCGTCGAGACCGATCATATTGACCTTGGTGCCGCTGTGATGGCCCTCGATGCGCCGGGAATGGAATCCCGAGCCATCGCCGTTCAGGAACCATGTCCATGTGCAGGGATATTCGTAATCGCATTCGCGGCCGACGCAGCACATGGCCCGGTAGCGGTAGTGCTCGACCTTCACGCTGTCGAGTAAGCGGGCGACGCCCTGATCATCGATGACGCTCTTCATTACGTCCATCCGTTCGGGATGCTCGTCGTCCATCTCGATATCGCGGACCGATCCCATCGGGCAGAACCCGATGGGCGGCTTTGGCGGGACGGAGGTGATGCGCCGGATGAAGGTGCGGTAGGGCCTGGCGCAGCCGGACGGAAAACCGCCCGCGAGGCAAAGAATGATCCCGCAATCGATGTCGTAGGCGGTCGCGGATTTTGGTGCCATTGTTGCTACGACGCAGAAGACTGCAAGCGCAGAGATGGACGTCTGAAGCATCGAATATCCTTTCGTGTTAGATGTGGCGCTCACAGCGGCAGGTCACGCTGGACGAAGACCGTGATCGGCGTACCCTGATCGACATGCAGGGTCGGCGGCACGGAGAAATACCCATCGAGGGCCGAGCCAAGCGCATCGCTCATTGTGGCCGAACCGTCATGGAACGCCGTCTGGCCTGCGTCATGGGCAATCCGGGCGCTGCCGCCGAGGGTGCCGAGGGCCGAGACGGCAGAGATCAGGAACGCCGCCTCGAATTTCTCGGCGAAGTGACAATCGACCTGACCGCCGAGACCCGCGCGACCGAGAGCGTCCGTGCCGGAGGCCTCGATCTGGATTGTTCTGCCATCGGGGAGCCGGGCGCTGTTCCAGGCAACGAGGACGCGGCGCTGGCCGGTGGAGAGATCGGACTCGTAGCGCCCGATCAGCAATGTGCCCTTCGGCATCAGCAGCCGTGACGCATCGGCGGACCAGACATCCTCGCTGGCAACCGCACGGAGGCTGCCTGGCAGATCGGACTGAATTGCCGTCTCGAGAATGCCCGTGATCAGCGTGCCCTGCGGAATGACGCCGGAGGCGATATTGAAGAGGCCCCCGGTTATCGCCGTCGTGTCAGACGACAACGTTGCATTCACTGCACCGTTTGCCCGGACTGCGTCCGTTTCCAGGGTATCGTCCATCGCAATGCCGCCCGATCGACGACGGGCTGTTTCCTCTTCGAGGGCGGCTTGCGCTTCCGCCACCGCTTGTTCTTCGGCCTCCCGGCGTTCCGTCTCAAAGCGAACGGTCGCCGCTTCACGGGCTTCGATAGCCCGGAGTTCCTTACGCCGTTCATGCTCCTTTGCTGCTATCTCAGCTTCGAGGCGGTGCAGCGCGGCGCGTTCCTGCGCCTTCAGATCGTGGGCCATGCGGAGCCGCTCCAGCTCCCGGCGGTGATCGGCCTCCGCCTTGGCGTCGAGGTCGGGTTTTCGATCTACCTGTGCCCGGATTGCCGCCAGTTCAGCCTCGAGCGTGGCGCGCCGCTCGGCATCGTGGTTTCGGGTGATCGCCTCACCCTGCAGGATGGCGCGAAATTCCTCGGCCAGCGTGCGGTTGCTCTCCTGTAGCGCAACGATCTCCGCCGTGAGTTCGGGGGCGGCGTTGCGCTCGGCTTCCGTTTCCGTAATGCGCGTGTCGAGCATCGCGATGCTCTCGGTCAGCGCCTCGATCTGACGTTCCAGTGCGTTCGGCGCTGCAGGAGCGGCGGGCATTCCGGTGAAGAGCGTGCGCTGCGGAGGCGGCGCAGCGCTGCGGCCTTCCTCCGCTGCCGGAATGGCGATGCGCGGGGCGACGATGCCGTCGGTCCCGGACTCTTTCCACGCCCAATAGCCACCGCCCAGGGCGAGGGCGGCAAGCGCAATCGCGAGAATGCGGCGCATTTCCGTGCCGCGCTTCGGAGCGAAGCGCCTGGCGCGGTCATCGATCATGGATTGGCGATCACCGGTCATGGCGGTCCTCCCGGATGAAGCGGTTGGGCGTATCGGTGCGGTTGCTGGCCAGATGGAATAGCCCGCCGGGTTCTTCAGGCGGGGTTCGGGCATCGTTGTAGATACAGACCACCCCTTCGCTGCCACGCAGGGTCAGCCGTGCGCGCACGCCGTGAACGACCAGCGTGCCATCGGGCAGGGTCGAGTGGTTCAGCACCGCTTCTGTGCGATCAGGTCGCACCGCGAAGACGGCGGGCATCGGCGTACCGGGCGGGAAGCGGATGTAGGTCTTCAGCCCGTCATCGAGCATCGCGGCAGGCTTTTGCGCTTCCGCCCCGCTGGCGCGGTAGGAACGGTTGAGCGGGCCATTCGCCTTGGTCTCGATCTCGTCTAAGCTGCGGATCGTCTTCGCTTCGCGGGCGCGTTCCTGCGCTGCCTGTCGTTCTGCTTCCTCCTTGGCAGCACGCTCGGCTGCGATCTCTTCCCATGTCTTCGGGTAGTTGAAGCGATAGAGGAAGGTGACATCGCCGCCGCTTGCATCATGGGGCGCATGGCGCGCGGTCATGTCGAAGCTGTAGACGCGCTTGCCAGTTGTCACGAGCATATTGGAGAACCCGTGGGCGCGTTCGATGGGGACGACGCTGAGCATGTCGCCGCGCTTGAGGCGATCCACCTGCCACGAGACATGATCGCCGAGCTGGACGGATTCGACCGCTTCACCCTTGTCGAACTGGATCGTCGTCACGAACCCGAAATGGCCGGTGATGCGGAACACCTGCGCCGGGTCATAGGTATAGGTCTTGATGCGCGGATCGGCATGGCCGGGACGGCCCGTTTCGAGCGCATGGGCGGAGATCGGCGCAGCGAGCAGCAGGGCTGTCAGGCCGAGTATGGGGGTTGAAAAAATATGCGTCATCATTCGCGCTCCTCGAAAGTTTCCGGGTCGATGCGGTAGGAGGTGACGGAAAAGCCGAGCGGGTTCCGCCAGATCGCCTCGATCAGCCGCTCGCCGCCCCGCCCATAGGCAAAGCCGAGGGTGACGACGTAATCGTTGTGGTTGCTGGCCCCGCCACGGGTCACGGTCTTGCGGATGCGCAAGGCGGCGGTATCGGCATCGATGAAGCTGATCGAGCGGATCGCCACGGTGACGCGGGTATCGCTGCCGTAGAGCGTGGCCGGATGCTTGCGGTGCTCCACACCCCAGAGGGCATAGAGGCTTTCCGCTGCCTGCCCGGTGCTGGTGGCATAGACCCGCTCGATCCGTGCAGCATTGTCGGCGGGATCGAAGGTCTCGCGGTCACGGACGTAGCGGTAGATCAGGCTCTGGGTCACGGCCTCGTCGGAGGCGAGGTCCATATCGGCCAATCGGGCGCGGACTTCGGCCATGCCGGTTGCCTTGTCGACGGTGATGATCACCGGCTCGACGGAATGGCGCGTCAGCGTCACGAGGCTGTGGCCGAGGGCGATGGCGGCAATGCCAAGGGCGGCGGTCGTGACCATCCAGGCCTGCCGTGCGCGGCGGGAGGCGGACGCAAAGAGCTCCTCCTCCCAGACCGCGCCGGGATCGGTCGGTGGTTCGAATTCGGGTTCTGTCGTGTCCAAGTCAGTGTATCCCCTTGTTCCAGTTCTTGCGGGACGGTTCTCCGCCTTTGAGGAGCGGCTTTGCATCTTCGCGTGCGGCCTCGACGGCGCTTGCCTTGCGGGCCGTTGCCTGGGCATCGCCCCGCGCCTTTGCCGGTGTGTCGTTGGAT
>CALGNO010000128.1 GCA_937958625.1 uncultured Neomegalonema sp. | reverse complement strand
ATTGCGAGACAACGTACATGCTTCTGCATCGCCGTGAAGAATCGTGACGCCATAGAGCATTGCCTGTTTGTGCCTGATCGAAGTTTTTTGCGCTGAAAGCCGCTTTGGGACGGCTTCAGGAGCGCGCGGCAGGACGAATCGGGCGAATCATGCTGCGTCTTTGAGATCGTCTCCGATTGGTTGAGGCGAATGCCACCGATATTCGCATCACGTTTTCCTTGAATGGTGATGCGAATAAGCGGGGGTGCAGATTATCGAGGTGCGCGGGCGCTCGACCGTGTATCAGGTCGTTCTCGATTAAAAGTCCGCTTGGCGTCTCGATTCTTACCGATCATGTTCGCAAAGAAACGCACATAATATCTGATGCTTGCGCTGATTTTGGCGAGACGTTTGCCGATCTGCGTTGCCGATCTTTGCTCCAGGCTCTTTCAGGCCGTTCGCGCCGCACTTACGAACGCAAGCAATGGATCGAACATCCCACCGTCAGCCGCGCGCAGCGCCGTGATGTAATCGGCGCGCCGCAAATTATCGGCCTGAAGATCGAAACCGCTCGCCCATTCGATAGGGGGATGGTCGTAATAGTCGTTCAGCAGGATATCGGCCGCGATCCGGGCGTGTCGGCCGTTGCCATTCGGGAAGAGATGAATCTGAACCATCCGGTGATGAAACCGTGCCGCTGCCTCCATTGGCGGATATGTCCCGTTCGCCGCCCAGTACCGAGCGTCATCGAGCAGATACCGGAGCTGGACAGGAATCTGAAACGGGTCGATGCCGATATTCTTTTCCCGAAGACGGAAGCTGCCTGCCCATGACCATACCTCACCGAAAAGACGCCGGTGGAGCGTCCGGATAAAATCCTCAGTGAGAATATCGCCGCGCCGGCGACGCCCCAGCCATTGCAGGCCTTGGGTGATATTGGCCTGTTCGAGTTCATCAAGCTCTCCGCGCGTCGTGATGTGATCGAATTTGAGCCCCTCGATCTCATCCGGATCGAGAGGCGTCGCGCCGTCCGGCTCATCGAACGTCATGGCACTTGCCAGAAATCGGTAGGGCGCTCGCGGATAAGATCATCTGCGAGCTCCTCGATCTGACGCTTCGTTTGCTCGGCAGAGAGTGATTGGGCTTCTAGAGCCATATGGGCGCTCGCGCGTTTGATTATCGCTGCTGCTTTCAGGCGGGCCTGATCGCGGACCAGATCATCGACGCTTCCCTCCGGCACGATGGCGTAGACAAACCGCCCGCCGAGACCTTCGGCCAGCTTTTCCATCTGCCGGATCGTCACGCCGCCTTCCTGTTCCTTGCGCTCAGCCTGATAGATCGCCGCCTTGGTCACACCGACACGGTGTGCGAGGTCAGGAGCCGACATGCCGAGCGCCTTGCGCATGGATTTGATCCATCCCATGCGCATGGGGCGGAACCCATCCAGTTGCTGCGCCGCCTGGTCGAGCGCGCGGGCTGTTTGCCGTTGTGCGGTGTCGCTGACGCGGGTCATGGTTCTCACCGTTCGTCTTTGATCGGCATCTGTTGGATTATGTATCGATACCTTTATTCGCATGAAAGAGTATGTATTAATACGCCAATATATTCAATTAAGATATCAAAAGATATCTCGACGATGACAGATCACGCCAGGCACTCTTGATCCTTGCGGCGCTCTGCCCGTCCCGCCCCCGCAATCAACGAGGCTCGCCGCTGGCTCCCTTCGCCCGTGTGGGGGCCGTCCGCCATCGGCGACCTGCTGGCGGGCCGGGGCAAGAGCCTTGGTGTGATCCGGCCTTGATTGCGGGGACGGGTGCCATGCCCGTGGCTGGCGGGGAAAGGTGGAGGTGGTCTCTGGCCGGACCGACCCGATGGGGGTCGGTTTGGAGAAAGGAGGCCGGGCAATGGCCAGCGAGAGGAAAGAGCGGCGAGACATCGCGCAGGAGGTGACGGACAGGATTGTCGAGCGGATCGAGGAAAGCGGTGGCAATTTGCCTTGGCGCAAGCCGTGGAAGAGCAGAGCAGTCGCGCACCCCTGTCGCCATGAGGGGATCGGCTATCGCGGGATCAATCATCTGATCCTCAGCCTTGAGGCCTTCGCGCGGGGCTTCGCATCGCCTTACTGGATGACCTTCCGGCAATCGAAGGAATACGGCGGATCGGTCATCAAGGGCGAGAAGGGAACCCGTGTCGTCTTCTACGGTGTTGCCGACAAGCGTGACGGTGGTGGCGGAGAGAATGGTGACGGTACCGGCGATCGTCGCGGCAAGGCGGGCGGCGATGTGGATGCGACCTATCGTTTCCTCAAATCTTTCGTGGTGTTCAATGCCTCGCAAATCGAGGACCTGCCCGAGCGGTTCCACCCCGTGGAGGATGATCTCGATACCGGGTCGCGCCCGATCCCGGAACTCGAGGCCTTCTTCTCGAAGCTGCCGGTTCCGGTCGTGACTGGGAGCGAAGGGGCCTGCTACCGCGAAATCACCGATGACATCCTGATGCCGGATATCGCCCGGTTCGAGGAGCCGGAGCGGTTCTATTCAACGCTGGCGCATGAGCATGTTCATAGCTGCGGCATCAAGAGCCGTCTGGGGCGCGACTGCTTCGCCCGCTATCATGCCGATATCAAGGCGCGCGCCGAGGAAGAGCTTGTCGCGGAACTTGGGTCGGCTTTCATCTGCGCGGAACTCGGACTGACGCCGGATCATCTTGATGACCATGCGGCGTACCTGAGCAGCTGGCTCAAGGCCCTGAAATCCGACAAGCGCTACATCTTCCGCGCCGCGGCCGATGCCCAGCGGGCCGCCGATTGGGTGTTCAAGGCTGCGGGTCATGAAACCGGGCAAACTGAGCCCGCCCGCGCGGCCTGATCCGTTCTTCCAGTCATCATCACGATCATCCCTGCCGGGGCCGCTCTCGAAAGATCGAGGGCGGCCTTGGTCCGTTTGCGCCCGATCCGGGCGCGGATGGAGAAAGAGGACCAGCACGATGACCGATCAGTCAGCAACACTTACGACCGAACAAACACGCGATGCCGCCACCATCGCCGCCCAGAACGACCTGTTCCGCAGCAGCCTTGGCGAGACGCCGGACTTGCCCGGTCAGATCGTCCTGACCCAAGGCGTTGCGGCCCTGCCGCCCATCGAGCATATCGAAGTCATCCGCAGTGTTGCCCGCTTCGACACATTCAACGAGGACAATGACCCACACGCTGAACATGACTTCGGGGCCTTCGAGGTTCGGGGCAACCGGTACTTCTGGAAGATCGATCTGTACGCGAATGACTTGCAGCATGGGTCAGAAGACCCCACGAACCCGAAAGAGACGTACCGCATCCTGACCGTAATGATGGCGTCGGAATATTGACGCCATGTTCGTGGAGATCAGCCATCGGGGCAAGACGCTGCTGCTGCGTCGCCTTGCCCCGACCGAGAGTCTCGATCCGGCGTACCATGCCGATGTGTGGTGCGCCGCGCATGACCTGCGACGCGTACAGCCGGACGGGCACATCCCTTCCGGCTGTGCCGACTATCGCTGCGAGGTGAGGCAGACCAAGGAAGCGAGCGTCGTCATCTGGGATGCCCTGGATCCCGCATCGGTGTGCGGGACATGCTTCTACCTCGCCGCCGAGGAGGTCGTGCCATGATGGAGGCGGCTACACCCGTCCGTTTCCCGCTCGCCGAGATCGAACTGGCGATGCTCGAGGATGGCGGTTTCTGCATCTTCTGCGGAGAACCTTCCGATAATCCGGTCGAGCCGGATGCGCGCGGCTATCGCTGCGCTGCCTGCGCCAGGCCCGGTGTCTATGGGGCCGAGGAGTTGATCCTCATGGACCTCGTGGACTGAACCCGCTTCGCCAACGGCATGACATCGAGGCCGCCCCGTCCCCGCGAGGGATGCGGGCGGCCTTTCGCCTTGTGCGCCCGATCCCGGCGCGTCCAATGCGAGGAGTTTTGCCATGTCCGTCATCCTGCACGAGGAACGCGATGCTTGCGGCCTGACGCTGATCGTCAGCGCCGATCCCGATCCGATCAACCCACGGGCCGAGTTCGAGCAACTCGGGACGCTGGTTTGTTGGCACAGACGCTACGCCCTCGGTGACAAACATGACTGGTCATCACCGGAAGACTTCGAGGCGGCGATGGAAGAGCGCCCCCATGTCCGCTTGCCGGTCTTCATGTACGACCATAGCGGCATCACCATCGCCACGACGCCCTTCTCTTGCCCGTGGGACAGCGGGCAGATCGGCTGGATTTTTGTCGAATGGACCAAACTCCGGGCGGCATTCCCGAAACTGCGCCGTCGCCCCGACCTTGAGGTCGAGGGCAAGCGCGTGCTGCGCGCCGAGATCGCCGAACTCGACCAGTATCTCACCGGCGATGTCTGGTGCGCGCGGATCGAGACGATGGACGGCGATGTGCGGGACTCCTGCTGTGGCTTCTTCGGCGGCGATTACGCCATTGAGGAAGGGCGGCGGATGCTCGCCGATTGCGCCGAAGACTTCCGCCGCGAGCAGATCGAAGCCTTCGTTGAAATGGTCGAGGCCGAACGGCCTGATCTCGTGCCGCCAGGATGAGCGCGCGATGGACAAATTATATCAGTTTCGATATAAGCGAACCATGAGACCAGTGATCTTTGTCGGCGA
>CALGNO010000127.1 GCA_937958625.1 uncultured Neomegalonema sp. | reverse complement strand
GAACGACTGGGACTACAATATTTTCTCGCGCCGGATAAAATACGATCCAACGGCCAAGACGCTCCGGTCACCGCATCGGGAACTCGCGCTGAGATACGATGCGGAGAAAGCGGCCTTTGTCGGTCAGATCAAGCACCCGCGCACCCGCGAGCAACGCTATCTCGAAATATCGGTGCCGGAGAGCGAGCTACCCAGGTAGCGCGCCCAGATAACGCGCTCAGATAACGCCCTCAGGCCACCGCCTTCATCGCCGTCACGATTGCATGGTGCAGCGACCCCGCCGAAGCGCGGGGGCCTAAAATGCGCAGCCAGTCCGCCGGGTCGCGGCGCAGGACAAAGAAACCGAGGTGGTGGATCACCGTGCGCTGCGCATCGCCCGTCACCATGGTGCGAATGTCGATGGCGCAGAGCCGTTCCATCACCGCCTCGATCCCGTCGCCGCGCAGATCGAAACAAACCCAAGCATCGGTTTGTTCAGTGATCGACGCCGTCTCGCCGAACCGCGCCTTCAACTGTGCCGCTAGGTCTTCGTGGGTGTCGAAGGGCGCGCCAGCCATCCAATTATCCGGCCCGGTCCAGAACGCGGCTTCGGGATCGTGCAACTGTGAACGGCCCGGTCCCGGCACATCGCCAATCAGCGCGCGCAGGTGATCCTTGCACGCCTCCTCATGGCCCCGGCGCGCCGCAATACTAGCCAGCGCAAGGCCCGGGTTTTCGGTCAGCGTCATCTCGGCGATGGTATCGATGCGGGGCTGCGCGCCGCCAAGGGCGGTGATGGGGGTCAGGCTATGCACGCTGGCGCCCTCCTTCGGGGTCGATGAAATGGGCGGAGGCGAGTTCGACATCGACCGTCAGGTCTGTCACCGGCGAAACGAGCCGCATCTTTTCGCCGAGCCGCGCATCACCCGATTTGACGAAGGCCAGCCCGATCATACTGCCCATGTCCGGCGAGTAGGCCGCCGACGTGACATAGCCCTGATCATGGGCCGCATCGACCGGGCCACCCGCATTCATCAGGTGGCCTCCGGCAGTGATACGATCCGCCGGGTTCAGGGGCTTGACGCCGACAAGGCGCAGCCCAGCCTCTTCGTTCAGCCCCTCGCGTTTCGACAGCACGGTGCCAATACTGTCCTTCTTGGTCGAGACCATGCGGCCCATACCGAGTTCCAGCGCCGTGGTTGTGCCGTTCAACTCATTGCCTGCCGCATGGCCTTTCTCAATGCGCATCACGCCAAGGGCCTCGGTGCCGTAGGGGACAACATCGAATTCCGCGCCCTCATCCATCAACCGGCGCATCATCGCGTCGCCGTATCGGGCGGGAACGGCCAGTTCATAGGCCAGCTCGCCTGAGAACGAGATACGGAACAAGCGCGCGCGCAGGCCGCCGCAAACGGTGATCTCGCCACAGGCCATGAACGGAAAGGCCTCGTTCGACAGGTCGAATTCCGGGTCGACGACTTTCTGCAACAGCTTGCGGGCGTTCGGCCCCGCGACGGCATATTGCGCCCAAGCCTCCGTCGTTGAGACAAGCTGCACATCCATGTCGGGGAACAGGCACTGGCGCACGAATTCCATGTGCTGATAGACGCGGCCCGCATTGGCCGTGGTGGTCGTGACGACAAAGTGATCCTCGGCCAGCCGTGCGGCGGTGCCGTCATCCATCGCAATGCCATCCTCGCGCAGCATCAGGCCATAACGCACCTTGCCCACCGCCAGCTTGGCAAAGCCGTTACAATACAGCTTGTTCAGAAATGCCGCCGCATCCACACCCTGCACGTCGATCTTGCCAAGGGTCGTACAGTCACAGACGCCGACCGAGGCACGGGTGGCGCGGACCTCGCGATCAACGCTTTCGCGCCAGTGCTTCTCACCGGGCAGCGGAAACCACTGGGCGCGCAGCCAGTTGCCGACCTCGACAAAGACAGCGCCGCGTTCCTCGGCCCAGTAATGGGACGGCGTCAGCCGCGTGGGATGAAACTCCTTGCCGCGCATCCGGCCTGCAAAAGCGCCGATGGCAACGGGGGTATAGGGCGGGCGAAAGATGGTGGTGCCGACCTCCGGGATCGACTTGCCCGCAATCTCGGCCATGATCGCGAGGCCACCGATATTGGAGGTCTTGCCCTGATCCGTGGCCATGCCGAGGGTCGTGTAGCGTTTCAGGTGCTCGACCGACCGAAAGCCCTCCTGATGACTCAGCTTCACGTCCTTGACGGTGACGTCGTTCTGTTGGTCGAGCCATGCGCGCGAGCAGCCCTCAACATACCAGAACGGTGTTTGCGAGACCGGCGCATCATCGGCAGTCGGCACATCCGCCGCCGCGATACCAAGCGCCTCTGCCGCGCCGTCCGCCCCCGAGGCAAGCGCGCCATGGGTCGAGAAAATACCGCGCGCCGCACCCGCGACCGTCATGCCGGGGGGCAGGTCTTTGCCGGGGACAAAGGCGCTCAGGGCATCGTCCCAGACCGGGCGGCCCCGCTGGTGACAGGTCAAATGCACATTGGGGTTCCATCCCCCCGAAACGCCGAGCGCACCGCAAGGGATCATATGCTCGGTGCCATCGGCCTCGCGCACCCGAACGGATTTCAGATCGAGACGCCCCCGGCTGTCGATCACCTGCGCGCCCTTGTGAACCGGATAGTTATCGCTATCCGGTGCATCAGCCCGCGTGTCGATCACGGCGGCAATCTCGATGCCTTGGGCGTGCAGGTCCGCCGCGCTGCGATGGCCGTTGTCGTTACAGGTAAAGATGGCAACGCGCCGCGCGGGCGTTGCCGCGTATCGGTTGGCATAGGTCCGCAGGGCACCGGCCAGCATGATGCCCGGGCGGTCATTATTTTCGAACGCAATGGGGCGCTCGATGGCTCCGGCGCAAAGCAGGCTTTGCTCGGCGTAGATACGCCACAGGATCTGGCGCGGCTTGCCCTCGGCGGGAACAGCGAGATGATCCGAAACCCGCTCGAGCGCGCCGTGAATGCCGTGGTCGAACGCGCCGATGACGGTCGTGCGCGGCATGAGGCGCACGCTGGGCAGGGTCGCGAGTTCCGCCACCGCCTGTGCCGCCCAATCCGCCCCGGCCATACCGCCAACGCTCTCGCGCTCGGCCAACAGTCGCCCGCCAAACGTGAAATCCTCGTCGGCGAGGATCACGCTGCGCCCTGCCCGTCCGGCTGTCAGCGCGGCCATCAACCCAGCCGCCCCGCCCCCCGTAACCAGCAGATCACAATGCAGGAAGCCCTTGTCGTAGGTGTCGGGGTCTTCCTCCATCGACAGCGAGCCAAGCCCCGCCGCCTTGCGGATGATCGGCTCGTAGAGCTTTTCCCAGAACGCGGCGGGCCACATGAAGGTCTTGTAATAAAAGCCCGCCGTCAGAAAATTCGACAACTTGTCATTGATCGCCATCGCATCAAGGCGAAGGGACGGCCAGCAGTTCTGCGGCTCGGCCACCAACCCGTCATAAAGCTCGGCAGTCGTGGCGCGGGTATTCGGTTCCCGCCGCGCGCCGCTGCGCAATTCAACAATGGCGTTCGGTTCTTCGGACCCGGCAGCCAGAGGCCCGCGAGGCCGGTGATATTTGAACGAGCGACCCATCAACCGCACATCGTTCGCGAGCAACGCCGAGGCGAGGGTATCGCCGGGATGGCCCTTATAGATCTCGCCCGCAAACGAGAATGACAGCTCGGCACTCCGGTCGATCAGACCACCCGAGAGACGATTAGGCTGACTCATGTCGAACGTCCCTTTGCGCGGGCCACATCGCGGGCCATCTCGACGCGCGTGATCTCGTGGGTGACGGTATCGCGGGTCACGACCAGCCAGGACCGGTCGCCGCCCTCGTGAAACCAGAGCTCGCGATGCGGCCCCGCCGGGTTGTCGCGCAGATAGCCGTATTCATAGAACGCGCGCGCCGCATCCGGGGCGTCGGGGTCAGGCCGATCCAACATGCGTGCATCGCCGAGATAGACGAACTCGCTGCTGTCGCGCGGGCCGAGCAGGGGATGGTCGATGATCATGTCCCGGCGCTCCTCAATGCAGGTTGGGCTGGTTTCCCATGCCCTTTTCGTCGATCATATACCCGCGCTCGAACCGGTCGAAACGCAGAGCGGTCGCAACGGGATGCGGCTGATCGGTGGCCAGCAAATGCGCGAAGCAATAGCCCGAGGCGGGCGTCGCCTTGAACCCGCCATAACACCAGCCGCCATTGAAATAGAGGCCCTCGACCGGGGTGCGGTCGATGATCGGCGAGCCGTCCATGCTCATGTCCATGATCCCGCCCCACATGCGCAGCAGGCGGGCGCGGCCAATCATCGGCATGATGGCCATCCCGCCCTCGCAGACATCCTCGACGGTCGGCAGATTGCCGCGCTGGGCATAGGAGTTATAGCCGTCAATATCGCCGCCAAAGACCAACCCGCCCTTGTCGGACTGGCTGACATAGAAATGTCCCGCGCCGAACGTGACGACCCCCGGCAGCACGGGCTTCAGCCCCTCGGAGACAAACGCCTGCAAGACGTGACTCTCGATGGGCAGGCGCATTCCGGCCATGTCCATCACCCGGCCCGAATTGCCCGCGACCGCACAGCCGACCTTTTTCGCGCCGATAAAGCCGCGCTCGGTCTCGACCCCGATGCAGCGCCCCTCCTCGATCCGAAAGCCGGTGACGGCGCAGTTCTGGATGATGTCGACCCCGCGCGAATCCGCCCCGCGGGCATAGCCCCAGGCCACCGCATCATGGCGCACGGTGCCGCCGCGCCGCTGGGCCAGCCCGCCCTTGATCGGAAAGCGCGCATCGTTGAAATTGAGGTACGGATATTCCTTGCGCACCGCCGCCGCGTCCAGCAATTCGGCATCGGCCCCGTTCAGCATCATCGCATTGCCGCGCCGGATATAGGCGTCGCGCTGGGCGTCCGAATGCAGCAGGTTGATGATCCCGCGCTGGCTGACCATGGCGTTGTAGTTCAGGTCTTGCTCCAACCCTTCCCACAGCTTTAGCGACAGTTCATAGAACGGCTCGTTCCCGTCGAGCAGATAGTTCGAGCGGATGATCGTCGTGTTGCGGCCCACATTGCCGCCGCCGATCCAGCCCTTCTCGATTACCGCAACCCGGTGCTGGCCGTGCACCTTCGCGAGATAATGCGCGGTCGCCAGCCCATGACCGCCGCCGCCAATGACGATGATGTCATAGTGATCCTTCGGCTCGGGATCGCGCCATGCGGCGCCCCAGCCGGTATGACCGCGCAGCGCCTCTCGAATAACCCTGAAACCGGAATACCGCATGAATCAGACCTCCATCACCGGACTGTCGAGTATTTCCAGCCGATGAGCGATTCTGAAATGCGACATTATCCCGTCAAATCGGACTCCCGAAGGCGCGGATCGGTCGGCGGCGCGCTCACCCGCGCTTGACGCTCTCCATCGCCCGGGTAATCGCCATGGTCTCGACCGAAACGGTGGTGACGCGGGACAGCAGGTCGATGACGTGGTCCTTGTAATCGGCGAAACGATAGGTGTTGAACTTTTCGCGGATGGTCGGGTCTTTGGGCCTTTTCTCTTTGTATTGATCGAGAATCCATTCCAGCCCCGACCGGTTGCCGAGCCGATAATCCCAGGCCTCGGGCGGAATACCCGAGAGCATCGTCTCGCTGTCGAGGCGGATGGTTCCGGCGGCCTTGTCGGCCTTGAGCTTCACCGGCAAGGGCACCCCCGCCTCGCGGGATTTCGTGTCCTCGACGTCCTCGCGGATCAGGGCATAGGGGGCAACGGTCTCATAGCCGATATGCAACTCCATCAACCGCGCGCCCCACGCGGCCCATTGTTTGAAATCTGGGTAGAACGGAATGCGCGGAAACTCGCGCTTGAGATTGATCGCATAGGTCTCGCGATAGACCGGATCATGCAGCACGTCATAGACGTAGTGGAAAATGTCGTCCTTGGTGATGCCGAGTTTCTGGCCCTTGTAAGCGTCTTTGAACTTGTTCAGCGCCCAGTCGGTGATGTTGTCGTGCCGCTCGCCGTCTTCAGTAAGACTGTATCGAGGCAGTGCCGATGCGCCAGCCGCGGCGCCAACGAGATGCATGTCGATTACGATGTCAGTCGACATGACCATGAAAGGCTTTTGTGAAGTCGGATCGGTAAAAGCAATTGCCTGATTATCGACGTTTCCATCCTTGCCGAAAATAGTTCTGGTTTGATTCAGCATCTCGATCAGAGGTGGGTAGAACAGCAGTTTCTGCTTGTCGAATGGCCGATACAACGTTGTTCGAGATTTAGCTTTCGAGAGGTCAAATCTCTGACCCTTCTCAAGACTTCTTTTCACGGATCGCGTCCATTTGATACCGCCGCTTAAATTGTCGACATCAAGTTTGCCGTCGCGTTTGCGTTTTATGTTCGCGCGGTCATATTCGTAGACGCCGACGAGGTGTTCCATCTTTTCAATCAGCTTCTTCTCAGACCTGCCATAAATCCACTCGTCACGATTGGTGACAAGGCCAAACGAGAAGAGACGAAAAATTGAACGATCCATGGACTTGGATTTTGCGCCCTTCGTCTTCTTATCCGCAATCGGCAGAAGATCATCCCATTCGTTCTCGACCTGATTGATCCAATTACCCCGCTTTGAGGGCGTGATCCGCTCGTACTGGATCGAAGACACTGATTGACTGCCGAGCCATGACAGTTTGTCTTCCGCCGTGTCGAACTCGGGTCGGCGGACATAGAATATCTTGCAGCCCTTCGCTTTCTCTTTCTTCACCATGAAGGTG
>CALGNO010000126.1 GCA_937958625.1 uncultured Neomegalonema sp. | reverse complement strand
ATAGAAAGAGTTTCATTTTAGAACAGTTTTTCCGAGCTCTTGTCGGTTTCGAGCTGACCTCTGTCAACTCCGGGTGCAACAGCGATTCGCCCGAACTGTCGGTCAATGGCCGCCGAAACTGCATAGGGCGTGGATCGGTGCGCCGAGAGCTGCAATACGCTCTCGCCCGCCAAGATCGGGCAGGTCGATGATAAAGGCACACCCCGCAATAGTCGCCCCTAGGCGTTCCACCAACTTGATCCCGGCTTCCGCGGTGCCGCCCGTCGCGATCAGATCGTCGACGATCAAAACCCGTTCACCCTTCACGAAGGCATCCTCATGCACTTCGACGATGGCGGTTCCGTATTCGAGGGTGTAGTCCTGCTCGACGGTCTTCCAGGGCAACTTGCCTTTCTTGCGAATCGGGACGAACCCAACCGATAGCTGATGCGCGATGGCACCGCCGAGGATGAATCCGCGCGCCTCGATGCCCGCAACACGGTCGATGCGCTCGCCCGCGAAGGGGTGCAACAGCATGTCGATGGCCATGCGAAAGCCGCGTGGATCGTTGAAGAGGGTGGTGACGTCCCGGAACTGAATGCCGGGTTCGGGAAAGTCGGGGATCGTGCGGATGTAATCCTCGATCTTCATGGCGCGCTCCGATGCAACTAAAACGGGTATCGCCATAATGGCGATACCCGGTGATGGAGCATCCGACGATGAATGTCGAGAGGGCGCGAGGCCCGGTGCCTCTAGAAGTCGCGGCGGGCGAGCATCCGCTTGAGCATACGGGTCACGATTCCTGACATACCGACCTTTGGTTGCGTGTAGCAGGTTTTCGGCATGTAGGAGAGGTGCGGCTGTTCCCAGTCGGCGCGGCGGCGTACGGGCAGAAGCATGGAGGCGATCTGAACTTGCATGGCTGAACTCTCTTTTCTTTTTTTTGTTTGCGGTCGTACCGACTCGAAAGTCGCGCCGCCGATATGTATATACATAGCCTATACCGGTTAAATACGCAACAAGAGATATCCACAGGATTGAACTTTTTTGAACCTGACCTTCCCGAAGCATCAATTCATGAGCGATACCGTGTTGAAAAGTAAACGAAAGGTTACGACTGGAGGACTCGCCCGGCAACGGCATCAAGTCGATTGACCAGCGCTTCGTCACGCGCTTCCGGGGCGGTGATGATCGCGTATTCGAGGGCATGGTCACAACCGTGATCGCAGACTGCGCGCTCGCCCGCGAAACCGGGGACGGCTTCGGCCAGGAGGGCACGGGCCTTGGCCCCGTTGCCGGTCATGACCTTGATGATAGAAGTGATATCGACCGCGCCATGGTCCGGATGCCAACTGTCGTAATCGGTGACCATCGCGACGGTCGCGTAGCAAAGCTCGGCCTCGCGGGCGAGTTTGGCCTCGGGCATATTGGTCATGCCGATCACATCACAGCCCCAGACCTCGCGGTAGAGCTTGCTTTCGGCCAGCGACGAAAACTGCGGCCCCTCCATCGCCAGATACGTGCCGCCGCGATGGGTGGTGATGCCGACCGACCCGCAGGCCGCCTCCAGCGCATCGCCGAGGCGCGAACAGGTCGGGTGCGCGACCGAGACATGACCGACGCAGCCGGGGCCGAAGAAGGATTTCTCGCGAGCAAATGTGCGGTCGATGAACTGATCGACGATCACGAAATGCCCTGGCGCCATTGCCTCCCGGAACGACCCGCAAGCCGAAACCGAGATCACATCGGTGACGCCGATCCGCTTCAGCGCGTCGATATTGGCGCGGTAGTTGATGCTGGTCGGCGTTTGCACATGGCCGCGCCCGTGCCGGGGCAGAAACGCCATCGGCACCCCGTCCAACGTGCCGCGCAGGATGGCATCGGATGGCTCGCCCCATGGCGTGCCGACCTCGACCCATTCCGCATTTTCCAGCCCGTCGATCTCATAAACGCCGCTGCCGCCGATCACGCCGATCATCGTTTCCGTCATGTTTCTCCGGCCTCCGCCTTGATCCCGTTCCATTCATCGTTATGGCAGACCTTTACCGCATTTGCACACCGCTCTGTTCGGTTGTATCGCGGACGACAAGGAGCGCGGATGAAGCGGTTTGGAATCGGTCTTGCCAGCCTGCTGGCGTTCGGCGGTGCCCTGTGGGTCGTGCTCGGCCTTGGCGGCGCGTGGAACGCGGTGTTGGATGCAATGGGCTTTTTCCGCATTCACATGGGGATTCTTGCCGGTCTCGGCGGATTGCTCGCGTTTGCCCTCGGCCAGCGCTGGATAGGGGCCTTGGGTCTGGGCGCAGCCATTCTGGCGGTGGCGACCCTTGGCCCGGTCTGGCGCAGCGTCGAGCGTCCGGCGGGGTCGAGCGACACCCGCGACCTGACGATCATGACCGCGAATGTGCTCGGCACCGCCAACCCGACCCTCGACCGCGCCGCCAGCGCCCTGATCGCCGCCAATGCCGATGTGCTGGCGGTGATCGAATCGCCGCGCGCGTGGTCCTTGCCCGGGTCGGCCCTGAGGCGACACTATCCCTATACGACGGCGCGCGAGGGCAACCGCAACAGCGTGTTGATTTTCTCACGCCTGCCCTTGGGCGGTATCGTTCAGTTCGACCGCGACCCGCTCAGCCCCGCCTTTCATACCGCCAATGTCGATCTGGGCGACGGCACGGTGCTGGGCGTGACGGCGACCCATTTCCGCTGGCCTCTGGTGCTCGATAATATCCAGCGCAGGCAAGCGGTTGCGGTCGGCAATGTACTGGCCGGCGGGTCGGGGCCGAAGGTCTTGATGGGCGATTTCAACGCGCCGCCGTGGTCGGAGACGATGGCGCGGGTCGAGGCAAGCACCGGCCTTGAGATGGTCGGTGGCCTGCGCCGCACATGGGCGGGACACTATCCCAACCCGCTGCGACTCCTTGTCGGCGGAGAGCTTTATGGCCGCGATATTCCGGCCCCGCTTGGCCACCATATCGACCACGCGCTGTTCTCGCGCGGGCTTGGCGTCGCGCAAGTCGAGGTCATCCCCGTCCCCGGCTCAGACCACCGCGCCGTCTGGACCCGGCTCGCCGTGCCGGTCGCGGTCGCCTCGACACAGTTCGCCCGCCGATGAGTGCCAAGCGCAACCTGCCCCTGTCGCCGACCCAGGTCAAAGACCTGCGCGAACGATTGCTCACCCAGGGGACCGTGCGCGACCAGGCGATGTTCTCGCTGGCCGTGGATGGCGAGTTGCAGGGCGGCGACCTCGTGGCGATGGCCGTCGATGACGTGATCGAAAAGGGCAAGCTGCGCAAACGCATCACAGTGATGGAGGGCCGCTCGCAAAAGCGGGTGACGTTCCGGCTCAGCCCCTATTCCCGCAAAGTCCTGCGCGCGTGGATCGAGAGCGAAGGCAAGGGGGAGGGCGATGGCCTCTTTACCTCGGGCCGCACGGATCGGCAGGTGGGCGAGGGCGTCTATCACCGGCTGGTCGAGGAGTGGCTCGATCTGGCGGGGCTGGACCGCGCCGTCTACGGCCCCCAATCCCTGCGCCGCACCCGCGCCTCGATGGTGACCCGCAAGACTCGGGACGCCAAGGCGTCAGGCAAGAACCCGACTCGGGGAAAGTATCGACCTACGGCGCGGGATTTGGGCGGAGAGGAGTAAAAGGCCGCCCCGGTTTCCCAAGGCGGCCCGTTTCGTGTGACGCGGCGCTCTTACTCAGAGGCGACCGGCGCGACCTCGGATTTTTCGATCAGCAGGCCCTCGCGGAACAGGATGCCCGCAACGGCACCGCCCAACATCGGTGCGGCAATGAAGAGCCAGAGTTGGCCGATGGCCTGTGCGCTGCCCGAAAAGAGGGCCGGGCCAATGGACCGCGCCGGGTTAACCGAAACGCCGGTGATCTGGATGCCGAAGAGGTGGATGGCGACGAGCGTAAAGCCGATGGCAATACCCGCAACCGTCGTCGGCGCACCTGGCGAGGTCGAACCGAGAATCACGATCACAAACAGCAGCGTTGCGACAAACTCGAAGGCAAAGGCAGAGATCATGCCGTATTTGCCCAGGTAGTTCTCGCCCCAGCCGTTCTGTCCAACGCCATTAGCGGCGATGTCATAGCCGTTGACATTGCCCTTGAAGATGATGAGCAGAACAATCATCGCAACGCACGCACCGCCGACCTGGGCGATCCAGTACCGGACCATCTCGAACACGGACATACGGCCAGCCACGACGGCGCCGAAACTGACTGCGGGGTTAATGTGGCAGCCCGAGATCGGCCCGATGCCATGCGCCATCCCCATCAGCGCGAGGCCAAAGGCAAGGCTGATCCCGGTCATTCCAAGTACATCATTGTAGCCAGCAACCATAGCGGTGCCACAACCTATGAAAACAAGTGTAAAGGTGCCGATAAACTCAGCCAACATTTTTCTGATCATCGTCATCGCAATCTTCCCTTTTGTAGAGGTTGGAAATACAGTGACGATTACTTCGCAAATGTGACGCCGAAAAAATTGATACTACTGAAACGGGAATTTTATGAACTCATTGGGTACAGGATGGCGATTTGGTTGATATCAATTTCTATCGATAGCCAAATGCGCGAACAACATTCGCAAATTGAGACTCATGGTTAAAATGCGATAACCACAACGAAAGCCGCCCCGGTTTCCCGAGGCGGCTTTCATTCTTATAGGGCGCTCTCAACGGTGCTGCGCACCATCTGCCGCGCCTGATAGGCTGGCGTTTGGGGCAGTCACTTTCGCATGGCGAAAGGGACTTACATCCTGCCCATGCCGCCCATGCCGCCCATGTCTGGCATTCCGCCGCCGCCACCAGCGCCTTTAGGCTCTGGCTTCTCAGCGACCATTGCTTCGGTCGTGATGAGGAGCGAAGCAACCGAGGCCGCATCCTGGAGTGCATGACGGCAGACTTTAACGGGATCGATGATGCCCATT
>CALGNO010000125.1 GCA_937958625.1 uncultured Neomegalonema sp. | reverse complement strand
GCCGGTATCGGAGAGCGGCACTGGGCTTTTCCGCAAAAGATCGTCGCCTGCCGCATCACCCATTCCGGCGACCACGAGGGCATTTCGACCGAGATGCACCATGTCGGCGGCCCGCTGACTTTCGCGCCCTTGCCGGGGGGCGCATCCGGGGTTGTGTGGATGAATCCCGATGCCGAAGCCGACCGTCTGATCGCCCTTGATGACGATGACTTTCGCGAGGAATTGCAGCACCGCAGTCAGGGCGTTGTCGGCAGGATCGAGACCATCGCCAATCGCGCGATGTGGCCGTCGGAGATCACCGTCGCGAAGGCCCTGACCGCGCCCCGTATCGCGCTGATGGCCGAGGCCGCTCACGCCTTTCCACCCATCGGCGCACAGGGGTTCAATACGTCCCTGCGCGACGTCGAAACCCTCGCATCCCTGATCGAGGGGACTGAAGACCCCGGTGCAGACAGCGTGCTCTCGACCTATAGCCGCCGCCGGATGCCGGATATTCTGGCCCGGACAGCGGGGGTCGATTTGTTGAACCGGTCGGTCCTCAGCAGCCTGCGCCCGGTGCGTGATATAAGGCGCGCGGGGCTGGCCTTGCTAGGCCGGACGCCGCCCCTCAAACGGCTCGCGATGCGGGCGGGGATGGGAGGGCGCTGAGGCCCCTGTCGGTAAATCCTTGCGGGCGGGGCGGCATGGCCCTATCCAAGCGCCCTCAATTCGATCATCCCGATGACCACAAGGATTCCTGACCCATGGCCGAAGACGACGACTTTTCCAGCACCAAGGTCGCCGCTGACCAGCTTCGCACCATCGTCGAGCGCATCGAACGGCTCGAAGAGGAAAAGAAGGAAGTCGCGGAGCAGATCAAGGAAGTCTATGCCGAGGCCAAGGGAAACGGCTACGATACCAAGACCTTGCGCAAGGTCGTTGCCCTGCGAAAGAAAGACCCTTCCGAGCGATCCGAAGAAGAGGCGATGCTCGATCTCTATCTGCACGCCCTCGGCATGGCACCGGGTTGATCGGCAAAGCTGTCGCAGGACGCATAAGGCGCTCGCCATGGCCGTGCCCAGTGCCTTAAATGGGCGAATGTCTGCAAGGGGGTGTGAATGAGAAGCGCATTGCTAGCCGCCGTGACGCTCGTGGGGCTTGGTGCCTGCGGCGTCGATGGCGCACCGATTCGCGAGGGCGCAGCGCCGCCCCCGGTCGTCACCTCGGTCGTCGAAGATGCCGTCACCGAACCCGACCTGCCGCGCACGACGCTGTTCGGCGGCGGCTCGCCCTGCGCGACGCCGGGATGCGCCGGGAAGCGCGGCCTATAGTCCGCTGCCGATAGAGGACCAGTCATCCTCGGGCTTGACCCGACGATCTCCTCTTTGGACCAAGAGTCTCGTGTCGACCGCGAGATTGACCGCGCCGTAATCTCCCTACAACGAGGCCCGACCCTGCATGGATCATTTTCTCTATCGCGACGGCGTTCTCCATGCCGAGGATGTGCCGGTGCCGGGCATCGCGGCGGAGGTCGGCACGCCCTTCTATTGCTATTCGACCGCGACGCTTGAGCGGCATTACAGCCTGTTCGTGGAGGCGCTGGGCGGGCTGAACTGCCTGATTTGCTATGCGGTCAAGGCCAACTCCAACCTCGCGGTCCTGCGCACCCTCGCGCGGCTGGGCTCCGGGGCCGATGTCGTGTCCGAGGGCGAGTTCCGGCGTGCCCTTGCGGCGGGCATTCCCGGCGAGCGGATCATCTTTTCGGGCGTCGGCAAGACCCGGCGCGAGCTGCAATTTGCGCTTGAAAACAACGTCCGACAGATCAATGTCGAGTCCGAACCTGAACTTCACCTGCTGAACGAGGTCGCGCTGGCAATGGGCGTGGTCGCGCCGATGTCCATGCGCGTGAACCCCGATGTCGACGCCAAGACCCACGAGAAAATCTCGACGGGCAAGGCAGAGAACAAATTCGGCATCGCCTATGAAGATGCCCCGCGTCTTTACCGTGTGGCGGCGGATATGGCCGGGATCGACGTGCTCGGTATCGACATGCATATCGGGTCGCAACTCACTGATCTTGCACCCTATGAGCAAGCCTACGTCCTGATGCGCGACCTGGTCGAGCGGCTGGAGGCGGATGGCATCCCGATTCCGCGTCTCGACCTCGGGGGCGGCCTCGGCGTGCCTTATACTCGCGACAACCAGCCCCCGCCGCTGCCCTTCGATTATGGCGCGATGGTGCGGCGGGTATTTGCGGGGATGGAGGACCGGGAGTTCGAGATCGAACCGGGCCGCCTGATCGCGGCCAATTCCGGCATTCTGGTCGCCAGCACCGTCTACGTTAAGGAAAACGCCGGTCGGCGGTTCCTGATCCTCGATGCCGCGATGAACGATCTGATCCGCCCCGCGCTATATGACGCATGGCACGACATCGAACCGGTGATCGAGGCCGAGGCCAGCGCGCCCAAAACAACCTTCGACGTGGTCGGGCCGATTTGCGAGAGCGGTGATACCTTTGCAAAACAACGTCCTATGCCAAATATTTCGCAAAACGATTTGGTTTTCTTCCGCTCTGCCGGGGCCTATGGCGCGGTGATGGCGTCGGAATACAACACCCGCCCGCCCGCGCCTGAGGTAATTGTGAGCGGCGACCGGTTCGCAATCGCTAGACCGCGCCTCACATATGACGATATTCTCGCGAAGGACGTAATACCGGATTGGCTGGGGGAGGCTGGTCCATCCGAGGACTGACTTGCTCAGGAGAGGCCGAATGACCCATCCGACGGCACCGAAGCTGCCCCGCGTTCTGGAGGCGAAGGCGCGTTCTGCGAGCCGTTCGCTGTGGATCGAACGGATTTTACGGGCGTTCTGGCCGCTTTGGGTCGTGGGTTGCCTCGCCGCTGCGTTCTGGGTTCTCGGCGTTTTCGAGTCCGCCCCCGGCATCTGGCCGATGGTTATCGGCGGTATTTTCGGTCTCGCTGCGTTGGTTGCGCTGGTCATCGGAGCGCGCCGCCTTGAGGGTCCGACACGTGGTGATGTGCTACGCTCGCTCGACGACGGGCTGTCCCACCGTGCCGCGTCGATGCTGGACGAGGAAATGGCGGTTGGCGACACCAACCCCGATGCCCGCCGGATGTGGCAGGCCCACCGCGAACGTCTGATGCGCGAGGCAGAGGCGGCGAAGGTGCCCCCTGCAAACACTCGGCTTTCGGCCTTTGATACTTGGGGCCTGCGCTATCTCGCGCCGTTGTTGCTGCTGGTTGCTTTTGCCTATTCCAAAGTCGGCGGCGTGGATCGGGTCGCTGCTTTGCTCGACCCCAAACCCCCCGTGGTTCAGGCGGCTGTCCTGACCCCTGCGCTGGAAGCATGGGTCGCGCCCCCGCCCTATACCGGTGTTGCGCCGCTTTATATGACCGAGCGCACTGGTCAGGCGCTGTCGGTGCCGACCGGATCGGTCGTGACGATGCGCGCCAGCGGTGTGACCGAAGCGCCCTCGGCTGGCGGCGTTGACGCGGCCTTTGTCGAGGATGCGAGCGGTATCTACGGTCTGACGCTCACCGTGACCGACCCTGTCGATCTGGCCGTGGATTACGGGACCGAGTCGCTTGGCAACTGGACCCTGTCGGTCATCCCCGACAACGCGCCGCAAATCGGCGTCAGTGACCCGCCCGCCGCCACCGCGACCCGCGCGCTGGGCTTTTCGTTCACCGCCGAGGATGACTACGGCGTCGTCACTGCACGGGCGACCATCGTTGCGGATCGTTCGGGCATAGAAAACCCGCCCGAGGCCATCGAAGAGCCCATCGAAATGGTCCTCACCCCACCCTCCAGCCTCGCCGATGAGGTCATCGAACAGACGGTGGAGCAGGACTTCGCCGAGCACCCTTGGGTCGGCTCGCCGGTCATCATGACGCTCTATGCCGAGGATGCGGCGGGCAACACCGCCGAGTCCCAACCCGTCAGTTTTATCCTGCCCGGGCGCGTCTTCACTGAACCGATGGCCAAGGCGCTGATCGAACAGCGGCGTGATCTGGCGTGGGATTACCGGGTGGCGTGGGACGCCCTCGATATGATCGAGGCGTTCACCGACTATCCCGACGACTATTTCAACGACACCACCGCCTTCCTCGCGACCTCGACGGCGAAAAAGCGCCTGACCTATGCCGTGGAAGAAGACCGCTTTCGTGCCGAGCGCACGGATATTCTGAACCTGCTGTGGCACGCGGCTATCCGGTTGGAGGAGGGCGATCTCGACAATGCCCTCGAACAGTTGCGCGCGGCCCAGCGCCGGTTGCAGGACGCGCTGGAGCGCGGGGCCTCGGACGAGGAAATCGAACAGCTCATGGCCGAGCTGCGCGAGAAGATGAACGAGTATCTGGACGAAATGGCGCGTCAGGCGATGCGCGACCGCCAGAACGGGCGCGAGCCGCAACAGGGCCAGCCGAGCGAGAACCAGCGGGCCATGACCCGCCAAGACCTCGAACGCCTGCTCGAACAACTCGAACAGACAGCCAAGGACGGCTCCCGCGATCAAGCCGAACAAATGCTTCAGGCGCTCAGCGAGATGCTTGAAAATCTGCAAATGTCCCAGGGTCAGGGCGAAGGCTCTGCCAGCCAGCAGGAACAGGCGTTGCAGGACATGATGCGCCGTCAGCAGGAACTCGCCGACGAGACCTTTCAGGATCTGCAACAGGGTCAGAACGGCCAACAGCAACAGGGTAAGCAAGGCCAACAAGGACAGCAAGGACAGCAAGGACAGCAAGGCCAGCAAGGGCGTCAGGGTCAGCAGGGCCAAGGCAGGCAAGGCCAGGGACAAGGCGGCCAGCAGGGCCAGCAGGGCCAAGGCCAGCAACCCGGCCCCGGCCAGAGTCAGGGCAATGGCGAGCAATACGGTCAGGGTCAGGGCGGTCAGGGTCGTGAAGGCGGCCAGAGCGGACGTCCGGGTCAGGGCACCCTACAGGGCCGCCAAGAGGGCCTGCGCGGTGAACTCGACGGAATGCTCGGCGACCTCGATGCCCCCGGTGCCGCCGATGCGTTGGGCGATGCCGAGCGCGAAATGGGATCTGCCCGCGACAGCATCGGCGAGGGCGACCTGAACGACGCCATCGACCGGCAGGCGCGGGCGCTCGACCGCCTGCGCGAGGGGGCGCAGGCCCTTGCTGAGGAAGCCGCGCGCAATGCGCAGGAGGGCGAGGGCACCCCGAACGGTCGCCAGAGCGGCGCGGAAACCGGCTCCAATGCCGAACAGTTCGACCCGTTTGGGCGGCTCAGCCGCACCGTCGGTCCCGATGATGGCCTCGGTGTCGAAGTCCCTGGCGAGCGCGCCCGTAACCGCGCCCTCGAAATCCAGCGCGAAATCCGCCGCCGCCAATCCGAACGCGAGCGCTCCGAGCAAGAGCGCGACTATCTGGACCGGCTGCAAAAACGGTTCTGACGAGGGGCCGCCTCACGCGGTCTCGGCCAGTACCCGATGCACGAACTGGATGCATACCGACCCTTCGCCCACGGCGGAAGCCACCCGCTTGACCGACCCGGATCGCACATCGCCGACCGCATAGACACCCGGCACGCTGGTCTCCAGATGCGTGGGTGTGCGCTCGGCCTTCCAGCCTGCCCGTGACAGCATGTCCGGCGTCAGGTCCGGCCCGGTGATGACAAATCCCTTATCGTCGAGCTGCACGTCCTCGGGCAGAAAATCCGTTGCCGGGACCGCGCCGATAAAGATGAACAGCTGCCGGGTGTCGATGTCCGTCGTTTCGCTGGTCCTGTTGTTCAGGACGCGCAGGGTTTCCAGTTTGTGGGTGCCGCGGGCTTCCTCGACCTCGGTAAAGGGCATCACGTCGATATTCGGCGTGCGCTCGATGCGGTCGATCAGATAGCTCGACATACTGGCGGTCAGGCTTTCGCCCCGGATCATGATCCGCACGCGCCGGGCATGGGTCGACAGAAAGACGGCGGCTTGACCCGCCGAGTTGCCGCCCCCGATGACGGCGACGTCTTCGCCCTTGCACAGCTGCGCCTCCACATGGCTTGCGCCGTAATGGATGCCGCCGCCGGTAAAACGGTCGAGATTGGCAATGGGCGGCTCGCGGTAAATCGCCCCCGAGGCAATGACGACGGCCCCGGCGGTGACGACATCGCCGCCATCGAGGGTCAGCCGGTGCGGCGCGCCGCAGTCGAAGCGTTCGATACAGCGCGCGGGGGCGATCTCGGCCCCGAACTTATGCGCTTGCAGAAAGCCGCGTCCGGTCAGGGCTTGTCCCGTAATGCCCGTGGGAAAGCCGAAAAAGTTCTCGATGCGAGACGACGTCGCCGCCTGTCCCCCGGGCGCAATCCGCTCGATGACCAGCGCGCTCAATCCCTCGGACGCGCCATAGACGGCGGCGGCGAGGCCAGCGGGTCCACCCCCGATGATGACGACGTCGTAGTGACCGCCGCTTTCGATTTGCGCGGCGATTTCCAGATGCTCGGCGAGGGCGCGGATCGTTGGCTTGATCAGGGTGCCCCGACCGGTGGCGAGAACCGGACGATCTTCGGGGGTGAGATCGAGCGCGCCCAATCGCTCCGCCGCTCCTTCTTCTGCGGTATCCACGAAATGGAACGGCAAGCCGTTGCGGGACAGAAACGAGCGTACCGTGCCGGTCTCCGCCTCTGCCGCAACGCCGTAGAGCGTGACGTCGCCCTGGGTTTCCGCGATCATTCGCATCCGCCGCAGGATAAAGCTGAGCAGCATGGTCTCGCCCAGCTCGGATTCCAGCGCAATCAGGCGGCGCAGCTGTTCCGTGGTCAGGGCGATGGCCTTCAGGTCACCGTTGGCACGCCCCCCGACCATCGCGCCGCGCCCGGTCATGGTGACGATCTCGCCGCCATAGTGACCGCGCCCGTGGGTGATGATCACCTCGTTCCGCTCGTTATGGGTGTTAACGATGTCGATGGCACCGTCGAGGACCAGAAAGAAACCCGCGTCCCGCTCTCCGGTACGCCAAAGCCACGTCCCATCGGTAAAGGCGCGTTCTTCGCCATAACCGGCAACGATTGCGATCTGGTCTTCGGTCAGGCCGGGATTCAACTCGTCCATACGCCCTTGGGTGCCCGCTGCCCAAGGGGGAACGCTCGTGTGTGTTTCGCTGGTCATGCCCGCTCCTGATCTGCGCCGTGATCCTTCAGGATCGCAGGGACCGAGATAGCTCTGGCAGACCGGAAATCACGAGCGCCCTACGGCGCGGCGGCGCGCGCCGGGATCACTCGGCGAAATCGACCTCGACCCGCTGGATGTTTTCGGGCGGGTAGGGCATCCGCAGATAGTAGGGCGCGCCGTCACCGGGGGCGATTTCGGCGCTCATGTCTTCGGGCGAAAGGGTGGTCGTATCCAGCACCATCTCGTTCGGACCGATCAGCGAAACGGCGAGGCGCGGCGCATCCTTAGCCGCATCACCGGTATTGATCACCGTCGCGGTCAGCAGCAGGGCGGGGTCGCCATCCGCTTCGTCGATGTCATATTTCACATCCTCGATCCGCATCGGATTGCTGTTCGGCATGATCGCCGACAGCGCGCCGTCCACGGTATTTTTCCACTGGGTCAGGGGCGGGTCGAGGGCCGGAACTTTTGCGGCAATCGCATCCTTGAAGGCATAGCCGAGCCCCCCGATGATAACGAGCATCGCCACCAGATAGAGCAGGCCGCGCATAAAGCCGCCGCGCGGCTCCGCGTCCTGATACAGATCGTCATCATCGGCGCTGGAGGGCGGCGTGTAAGAGCCGGTATCACGGCTGGTCCGCTTGCTTGCTGCGGTGGCGGCAGTTGCAGCGGTCGCCGCCGTTGCCGCAGCCGCCGCGCCGATGCCAGCCCTCATATTATCAGGTTCCGCTGGCCGGGTGGCCGCGAGTTCAGCAACCGGCACGTCCTCGGTCTTGCGTGCCGCCCGGTCCATCAGGCTATCGCCGCTGGCCGCGCTTGAACTTGCCGTCGAGGTCGTTGCCGCGCTCGTCGCCGTGGTCGTGGTCGTGGCCGTGGTCGTGGCAACGGGATCGACAGGCGTGACCGGCACCGGCGGAGGCGTAACGGCCTCTACCTCTGCACCATCGGCAATTTCAGGGGCCTGAAACCACGCATGGGCGCATTTCGCACAGCGGACCTTGCGGCCATCGGGCAGAAATTTCTCCAGCGGCGCGACGAAGCGCGTCTGACACTGGGGACAGGCAACGATCATTTTCTCGGACATAGTACGGGTTCCTGCCTCTGGCGCGAATCAATCTGGGTGCGCGGCTGCAAGAAACCATGTGTCCCGAAACGATGCAATTCGCCTGCGCGTCTTTACGCCTGTGCACGAAGCGTATCTTTCAATTACGACTGGGGTGTGGTCGAACGCCCTCGGTCTGTGTATCAACGGCGAAAAGAACCGCACGTTGGGCAGGGAGGCGGGGATGATCGTTTTCGAAGATGTCGGGTTTCGCTATGGGCGAGGGCCGGACGTATTGAAAAACCTCGATTTCGAGGTGCCGGAGGGGGCCTTCACGTTTGTCACCGGCGCATCGGGGGCGGGCAAAAGCTCGCTGTTGCGATTGCTCTATCTCGATGCGGTGCCGAGTTCGGGCCGGATTTCGATGTTCGGGCGCGATGTGACGACGCTCAGCCGGGACGAGATTGCGTGGTTCCGGCGGCGCATTGGTGTCGTGTTTCAGGATTTTCGTCTGCTCGACCACCTGACCGCCGCCGAAAACGTCGCGCTGCCCTTGCGCGTGGCCGGGGCCAAGGTCAGCGAGTACCGCGAAAATGTCGTCGAGATGCTGCGCTGGGTCGGCCTCGGCGATCAGATGGATGTAAAACCGCCACAGCTTTCGGGGGGCGAAAAACAGCGCATCGCCATCGCTCGCGCGGTTGTGGCCTCGCCCGACATTATCCTCGCCGATGAACCGACCGGCAGCGTCGACCCGGTGATGGCCGAACGGATCATGCAGCTTTTTGTGGAGATGAACCGCCTCGGCAAGACCGTGGTCCTCGCAACCCATGACCTCGATCTGGCGGAGCAAACCGGTCATCCGGTGCTAGAACTTCAAGGCGGATCGCTGATGGCGAGGGTGGCGGCATGAGACGCGGGGCGCTGATTTCATTTCAGGCGAGCGGCGGCTTGCTGATGGTGCTGATTGTCGCGGCGATGGCCTTTCTGGCCTGCTTCGCCATGGCGGGCACCCTGGGCGCGTCAAAGCTGGCCAATGCCTGGACCGAGGGTCTGTCCGGGGCCGCCACCGTGCGGATCGGGGCGGAAGACGGCGTATCGCAGGATCAGGTCGACATCGTCCTCGATATCCTGCGCGAGACCGATGGCGTGATCGAGGCAACGCCCCTGACCGATGAAGAGGTCGCTGCACTGCTGGAACCGTGGTTCGGCACCACGCCGCGGCTGGAGGATTTGCCAGCACCGACGATCATTGCCGTCCGCATCGACCCGCTGAACGAGCCGGAATCCGCTATTCTGCAAGCGCGCCTCGACGGGGCAGGGGCGGGCGCGATCTATGATGATCATGGCGAGTGGCGCGGGCGGGCGGCGTCGGCGGCGCGGGCCGTGCGCAATGTGGCGCTGGGGGCGCTGATAATCTGTGCGTTGGCGATTGCGATGGTGGTCGTGCTCACCGTGCGATCGAGCCTCGCGGCCCAGCGCGCAACCATTGCCACCCTGCGCCTTGCGGGGGCCGAGGACCGGTTCGTCGCCGGGGTGTACCAGACCCGCTATCTGTGGCTGGGCCTTGCCGGGGGCGTCATCGGCTGTGCGATGGCCGGGGCGGCGATGCTGGCGGTGGATGCGCTGGCCTCGGTGGGCCGAGCGTTGCCTGCCCTCGCCGCGACAGGGCAATGGTGGCTGGGTCCGGTCGCCGTGGTTGTCTTCGTGGCGGTCTTGTGCGTGCTGGCCGCGCGGCTGACGGTCCTGCGTGCGTTGCGGAGCGGGGCGTGATGATCTATCTCCGGTCGCTGATTTTCAACATCTGGGTCTATGCTGCGATTCCGATCTACGGGATCGTGTTCTTGCCCTACGCAATCATGTCGCGCGAGGGGGCCTATGCCGCCCTGCGCACCTACTCCCGCCATACGCTGTGGATGATGAAGACGGTCTGCAACCTGCGCTACGAGGTACGGGGCGAGGTGCCGACGGGCGAGGTCATCCTTGCGGCCAAGCATCAGTCCTATGTGGATATGCTGATCATCACCGCCCATGTGCCGCGCCCGCGCTTCATCATGAAAAAGGAGCTGCGGCTGGTGCCCGCCCTTGGCTATTACGCCGTGCGCATCGGGTGTATTCAGGTGGACCGGGGCAAAGGCGGCGCGACCGTGCGTTCGATGGTCAAGGGCATCGTGGAACAGCGCGGCGACGGGGCACAGGTCGTGATTTTCCCCCAGGGAACCCGCGTACTGCCGGGGGTCACCATGCCCTATAAAATCGGCGTATCCCGCATCTACGAAGCCTTCGGCGTGCCCTGCGTGCCCTCGGCGACCAATGCGGGGCTGTTCTGGCCGAAAAAGGCGTTCCTTCGCCGACCGGGGACGGTTCTGGTCGAGTTTCTGGAGCCGATCCCGCCGGGCCTGAGCGCCGAGGCGTTCATGTCCGAACTCGAAACCCGCATCGAAACCGCCAGCACCGACCAGAATGTCGAAGCAGGCTTTCCTCAGGGCCGGATCACCAACTGACGCAGCCCCGGATGTGGTCCGGGGCCTCGATGCGTTGGTGCACAGCCGGGCAAGATCCCGTTACCGCTCCAACCGCAGCAACGGCTGGCCCGCCGGATCGAGCAAATCAAAGCCCGTCGGCGTCCCCGCAACGCTCTGGGTCTGGTCCAGCGCGGTGACAATCGGTCCCTCGAACGGGGCGGGCACGATACAGGCGCGCGTGGTCACGGCAATCGCGCCGAAATCAAGCTGGTTGCCGCTGAGCGTATAAGGCCCGTTGGCGAAGTTACAGCCGAGATTGGCGCTGAACCCGCGCCCGACATCAAAGCTGATCCCCGCACTGCTCGGCGCTTGAACCGGCGAGAGAACCCCATTCACGCGCACCGCCGTGATGCGCCAGTCGCCGATGATATTCGCCTGCTGTTGTTGGGAGGGCGGCGGCACAACCGGCCCACCAGCGCGCACATAACTCGCCACCGTGCGCCCGTTGCCGTCGAGCAGGCCAAGCGTATCGCCCTCGCGTCCGGGCCGGAATTGCGTCGTGCGTCGCAGGGCTTCGAAATACTCGCCCTCAAGCTGCAAATCAGGACAGGCGCGGCGGGTCGCGCCGATCTGCTGGGCGCTGAAGGAGAAATCCGACCCGGCGGTATAGGGGCCGAAATACCGATTGCACGGAGCCTCGCCGTTCAACTGCCCGTCCGGCATCAGCCCAAGCGTGATATTGCCGCCGATGGGCCGTCCGTTCAACTCGATCAGGCGATAGTTGCCGTCAAGCGCGACGGGTACAGGATTTGACGGGTTCACCGGGCCGCCTCCACCCCCTGAAGGCGGCGGCGCGCAGGCGGCGAGGGCGAGGGCAGCAGGTGCGAGAAAACGGAACATGGCACTTCTCCTTCTGGGTCATACCCGAAGCAGTATACCGCACCCGCGCGGCGTGTGCGAGACGTCAGCTTTCAAGCAAACGCCGCGCGATGACCCCGGCTTGGATCTCGGCAGCGCCCTCGAAGATATTCAGGATGCGGCTGTCGCACAGAACCCGGCTCACCGGGTATTCCAGCGCAAATCCGTTGCCGCCATGAATCTGCAACGCATTATCCGCACAGGACCACGCCACCCGCGCGCCAAGCAGCTTGGCCATGCCCGCCTCCAGATCACAGCGGCGACCCTCATCCTTTTCGCGGGCCGAAAAGTACGTGAGCTGACGCGCGACCATGATCTCGACCGCCATGATCGCCAGCTTTCCGGCGACCCGGGGAAAGGCGCTGAGCGGCTTGCCGAACTGAACCCGGTCCTGCGCGTATTGGAGGCCAAGCTCCAGCGCATTTTGAGCAACGCCGATGGCGCGCGCGGCGGTCTGGATGCGCGCGCTCTCAAAGGTTTTCATAAGCTGGCGAAAACCTTGGCCCTCTTCGCCGCCGAGCAGCGCATCGCCGGGGATTTTGTAATCGTCGAAGGCGACCGTGTATTCCTTCATGCCGCGATAGCCGAGCACCTCGATTTCGCCCCCCGCGATCTCCGCGTTCGGGAACGGGTTTTCGCAATCGCCGCGGGTTTTCGGCGCGATGAACATGCTGAGGCCGCGATGGTCCGTGGTGCCCTCAACCGAGCGCGCAAGGACGGTCATGATGTCGGCGCGTGCGGCGTGGGTGATCCACGTCTTGTTGCCGTTCAGTACCCAACCGTCGCCGTCTTTTTTCGCCCGCGTCTTCAGTGCGCCAAGGTCGGAGCCGGTATTGGGTTCGGTAAAGACGGCGGTGGGCAGGGTCTCGCCCGAGGCCAGTTTCGGCAGCCAGTGGCTTTTTTGGTCATCGGTGCCGCCCGCAAGGATCAACTCGGCGGCTATCTCGGTACGCGTGCCGAGCGACCCGACGCCGATATAGCCGCGCGAGAGTTCTTCAGACACCACGCACATCGCGGTTTTCGACATGCCGAACCCGCCGTGTTCTTCGGGGATTGTCAGGCCAAAGACGCCGAGTTCCGACATTTCCTCGATGATCGTCATCGGGATCAACTCGTCCTTCAGGTGCCATTCGTGGGCGTGGGGCACGACCTTTTCATCTGCAAAGCGCCGGAACTGGTCGCGGATCATCTCGTAATCTTCGTCCAGACCGCACTGGCCGAAGGTGGCGAAGCCTTCGGAGCCGGTCAGGATTTCGGCGATCTTCTCGCGGATATGGGTCGCGGCCCCGGCGGCAATCAGCGCCTGAACCGGTGCGGTATCGAGGGCGCGGCGCGCGTCGGCGGTGACGCCCATATCGGACAGGCGCGCGTATTCGCCCTGGGACATCGGGATGCCCCCGGCAATCTGGGCCAGATATTCACCAAAGGCACATTGCAGCAGCAGTTGCTCGGTCTCGCCAAACGCCCCGGTATCGGCCAGCCGCCCGGCCCAGCCCCGCATCTGGCGCAGGCTCTCGACATAGGTCGCCAGCCACGCCAGCGCGTGCGCCGCGTGCTGTTCCGCCTCCAGCGACGCCCCGGAAACCCGGCCTTTCTCGTCCCGCGTCACCCGTGCGCCAACGCCCGCCTTGGCCGAAGCAAAGACCGTCTCGACGGCCTCGATGGCCCCGTCGCAGAGCGGCAGCAGGTCTGGGGCGATCAGCAGGTCGGTCATCGGCTGGGGGGCATCGGCGGCCATGGGCGGGATTCCTTGGTGATAATGCTGCAGTTGCGAAGACGGATAGCGGCGAATGGTGAAAATTTCAATGGCAAGAACGTCGCGCACGCAAGATTATTTCGCCTGTCTGCTTCTTGCGGACAGAATGATGCGAGTTACTCTGCGGCCACCGCTCGCGTGATCCACCGGTTCAGCACGGCCAATCCCGCCAGAATAAGGCCCAGTGCGAGGAAGGACAGCGCCCGGGTCAGGCCCTCCAGACCGCTCATATCGATCAGGAACACCTTCGCGATGGTCAGCGCGATAACCGCGACGCCCGCCCGCTGCAATACTGACGACCGCCGCCAGAGTGCCAGCACCAGCAGGGCCGATCCGGTCAACAGCATGGCGATGGTGTAGCTATAAAGCTCGCCCTGCATCACATCGGGGCCGCTCAGAACCGGGCCTTGCCAGAGCCGCCGGATTTCGAGGCCGATATAAAGCGCGGCCAACGCGACCGCTCCCGCCCCAAGTCCGAACCGCAGCAGCCGTGGCAGAAAACCAAACTTCCACGCCACCGCGCCGAGCAGCAGGGCAGGCAGGCCATAGGCCACAAGCAGGCTGTCGAGGACAGGCGGGCCGATCACGACATCGCTGTAAAGCGGGTTCACCACCGTCGCGGCGAAGCTGATCAGCATCAGTCCGAGGCAGCCGAAAATCCCGCCGAGGCCCCACCGCACCCACCGCAGTGCACCCCCCGCCGAGGCGCGCCACGCCTGTGCCGCCGCCGAGAGCATCCAGATCATGCCGAAGAGGGCCAGCGCCCAGTGTTCGAGAAACGCATATGTGCTGCCGTGGTCCAGCACGCGATACAGCAACAGGCAGAGGAAGGCACCGGTCAGACTGAATGCCGCCGATTCGGCCACGACGATGGCCATTGTCCGCTGACGTCGTTGCAACAGCACCCAGACACCTCCGAGCGCGCCGATCACGCTGCCGAAACCGACGCACAGCTCGATCAGGCTCGTGTCCAAGGCCCAGAACAGGCCGGGATCGACCAGCAGCCGGTATCCGCAGGCGATAATGGCGACTTGGACAAACAGCGTCACGGGCCTGACATCGAACTTCCGGTCCAGCCACGCCGCCGACACCGCCATCAGCGCAATCGCGAAGGTCAGCGCCGTCTCGGTCAGCACGATCGTCAGGCTCAGCGCCAGCATGTTCAGCGCCGCCAGCGCATAGAGCGAGGCCCGCAACCGCGCCTCGCCATCCCGGCGCAGGGCATGTTCGGCAAACAGGGTCATCAGCACGGCAACCGCAACCGCATGGGCCGCCAGTTGCACGTCGCTCATGTGCAGTAGCGGGTTCCAATAGAGTGCCAGCAGAACCATGGTGGCCGGGGCAAAGACCGCCGCCCCCGCCGCCCAATAGAGAGAATGTGCCGGGTTGCGGATGCTGCGCAGGCCCGCGAGGCCGGAAACGGCACAGCCAAACCCGACCAGCCACGTCACCACCCGCGTCGGGACCGCCGGAGAGACACCGGGCACCGGCTCAACAGGCTGTGGGGGCGGGACGAGGGCGCTCGCCACCGAAAGATCAAAATAGCCCTGCGCCCCGATCATCGCCAACAGCGCAAGCGCAACCGGCACGGCCAGATCGTCCAGCACGGGCGTTCGGTCCAGCCAAAAGGCCAGCACCGCAAGCGCCGCGAATAACGCGGCAAGCCCAAGCCAGAACGCGGCCTCGCCTCCACCGATAGACACGAAGGGCGCGACCCCGGCCAGCGCGAGAAGGCCCGCCGCCGCCAACCGCGTCGGAAACTCCGGCCAGTGCCGCTCGCGACCGATAGGATTTAGGGCCTCCACCGTCATCGACCCCGAAAAGGCAGGGCGCAGTTGTACGGTCGGCACACAGACGGCCAGCGCTGCCACAATGGCCGCAAAGGCGGTGAAGTGCTCTGACCCGCTGGCGAGCCAAATCAGCGCCGCGCCGATATAGGGCAGCACGAGCGCAACGGTCGAGACCCAGGCCGACCGCTTCATGGCATCGACGCCTAGGCCGATGGCGGCAATCAGCGCGAAGTAATAGAAGAGCCACTGGATGTTCTCGCTCATCCCCGTGCTAACGATAAACGGCGTCAGCACGGCGCCGCTGATGCCGATTACACTCAGGAACGGCCCGTAGAGCCAGCCAAGGACAAGCGCTAGCACCGCCAGCGCGACCAACCCGGCAAAGGCGACTTCCTGCCCGATCAACCCGTAAAGCTGCTGTGCCGAAAAGACGGCGGCGAACAGCGTGACGACCCCGGCCCCGGCGAAGGTCGATGGCACAAAAGCCGCAGCGCCCCCCTCCGGCCCATCGCCGATCCGGCGGCGGATATATTCCCCGGCCCCGATCAGCGCGGCCCCGAAGCCAAGGCCCGACAGCACGCGATTGCGAGGCGACAAGACGCCATTCTCGATGCCGTATTGCACGAGGAAAATCCCGGCCAAGGCCAGTGATACGGCGGCGACGGCAATGAACCAGTTATCCGTCAGCCACGTCTTTAGGCGCTCGAAATTCGCGGTGTTGAAAACGAAGGCGCTCGGCGACTTGCCGTCGTCTGTCGGCAAGGGCGGCGGCCTTGCGGTTGCGCTTCGGGTTTCCGTTGGGATTGGCGGCGGTTTTGGCCGGTCCCAGGGCGATGTCGGCGCGGTTGGCGTTGCAGATGCGGGCTTTTCTTCGGAGGCGGAAAACGGCCTGCGCGCAACTTCATTCCGCAGGGTTTCGACCGTTCGTTTCAGCTTTATGTGGCTGATGACCAGCCAGATAAAAATGAACGGGACGGCGACTCCAACAAGACCAAAAAGGGCAAAAACAGCTTCCAAAAGGGTCTTTCCCGCGAATGAAACCGCCGGGCAATTAGAGAAATTGCCTTCCTTCCGGTCTTTTCTAAAGAGTGTGCCTTAATAAAGGAAGGAAGCCGCCCCGCGCCTATTCCTCCACCACCCGAAAGTGCAGCAGTAGAGTACGCTGGCGAAAGCTGAAATTGTCGTCGGACAGCACCAGCAACTCGGTTTCGCCCCCCGGCCCGCGCCGTGTGGCCAGTGCCTCCATATTGTCCACGGCCTCGCCTGCTCCGGCTTCGATCAGGGTTTCTCCCTCGATCAAGGCGTCCGGTTCGAGTTCGGCGAGGGCAAATCGCCGGATGCGCATCCCCGGTCCGCCAAAGAAGGAATAGCGCCGTTCGAGCAGATACACCGTCTCGCCATCGGGGCCGAGGGCGAGGTCGGTGGGCGAAAAGCCGTTTGTGCGGGTGATCGCGAAGGGGCGCGCGGTGCCGTCTTCGAGTATCCAGCCGATATTGTCGTCCGTATCAATGGGTTCCTCGGCCACCATCACCAGCCGCCCGTCGGGCAGTTTCAACAGGCCCTCCAGCCCCTTATTGGTCCTGAGGTCGTCGAGCGCGGCGGGTAATCCGGCAACCGGCTGTTCCGGCCCCCACAACCCGGCAAAGCGCGAGACCCGGTCGCGGCCTTCGAACGAAATCAGCAGGTTATCGCCATCGCGCGTGATCCCCTCGGCATCGGTGAAGGGCCGTTGCAGAAACCCGCCATCGGCACCGTAGAGCCGCCAGACCTCCAACCCTTCGATGTCCGACAGCGCGCCGTTGTCGTCGAATATCAGCTTTGCCCGCGCCCAATGCGCCTTGTCGGTAAGGGCAGTGATCGTGCCGTCCTCGTCCAGCAGCATTCCCGAAAATCCGCCGAAATCGGCACGGTTCGCCGACCATTCCAGTCCGCCGAGAAAATCGAGCTTGCCGAAACGGGTCAGGGACGGGTTCGAATCCGAAAACTTCAACGCCCGCGTCTGGCTCTCGCCCGAAGCGGATTTGCCCTGCGCACAGGCGGCGGTTGCGGTCAGGATCACAGCGAAGGTGAAGGCAAGCCGCATTACCGTCAGCGTTGCAAGACCCTCACCGCGACCCTCACCCACTGGGAGAGGGGGGTGACTGCACGCAATGGCTGTGTTCCCTCTCCCACTGGGAGAGGGGTAGGGTGAGGGGGCGGCGTCAGAAAAATGCTGAGGCCCTAGGCGCGGCGAGGCTGCGTTGCCATCAGATGCGGCGCGACAATCGCTCATTCCGCCTCCAAAACCGCGCGACACCTCGGCGGCAGGTCTGCCATGATCAATTCCCGGCGCTTTTTGCCGCTGGGAATGTAGGGCTCCTCGGTAAACCACCAGTCGAGTTCTTTGCCGCATCCGGTGCCCGCAGGCGGGGCCGCTTGGTCCGTGCAGCCGGACATGCCTTCGGGACAGGCGAGGCGCACATGAAAGTGCGAATCGTGCCCCCACCATGGCCGTACCTTGCGCAGCCACGCGGCGTCGGGCGCGGCGCGGCACAGCTCGCGCTTGATGGTTGCATTTACGAAGATGCGCGCCACCGCCGGGTCTTGGGCCGCGACGCCGATGGCCCGCCATGCGCTCTTGTCCCAGAGCGCGCGATCCAGCGTAGAGCGGCCCTTCACGACATCATAGGACGACCAGTTCTCGCGGTCTGCCGCCGAGGGCCGGGTCGTCAGGGGCCGCAACCAGACGTCAACATCGAGGCCGATCTGGTGCGAGCGGTGTCCCGAAATCATCGGCCCGCCCCGCGCTCGCCCCATATCGCCGATCAGCAGCCCGTCATAGCCAACCTGCGTTGCCGCCGCCGAAAATCGCGAGATAAAGTCCGCCAGTGCCGGATGCCCCCAGTTCCGCCCCCGCGACAGGCGCATCGCCGCCCAGGTCGGCCCATCCTCGAACAGGCGCACACCCCCCGCGAGGCACCCCTTGGCATAGCTGCCGAGGGCTTCGGGGGCGGCACGGGTCGGGGTCTCGATGTCCTCGAACAATTCCTTCGCCAGCGGCTCATCCGCCGCCAAGGCGGGCAGGGCGAAAAGGCCGACCATGGCCGCGATAAGGGTTCGTTTCATTGCCTGCTCCTCTTTTTTTCGCGACCATAGCGGCAACTCAGGACGCCAGAAAGGCACGAATGAGGCGCAGGGTCTCGGTGTGGTCGCCGGTTACGGTCTGCGCTCCCGCATCGCGCAGGCGTTGGCGGCGGGCCGGATCACGGTCAAAGCCGATGAAGCCAGTGCCCTGAACCTGCGCCGCCTCGAAATCCGTGGGGTTGTCGCCGATAAAGACAGTGCGTCCGGGCGCTACGCCAAGCCGCGTCATCGCCCGCCCGAGAATATCGCGCTTCGCCCCGCCGCCCTCGGCACCGCAATGCCATTCGGCCACGAAATCCCACAGCCCCGCGCGGCGCAGGCGCGATTGGGCCGCAGCCCCGAAATTAGCCGTCGCGGTGCCGAGAGCCAGCCCGTCGATGGCGGCAAGCGCACTCAACAAATCCCGTGCGCCGGGTATCGGCATAACCGGCAACTCGCAGAGCTTGTCGAGATAGCGCTGAAGCATTTGCGGGAATACCGCCTCGCGAGCCCCTGGAATACCGTTAATAATTTCGCGAAATATCTCTTCGTCGTTCCGAATTCGATAGCTGTCCCAATCCCGCGAAAGACCGCTCATGCCGTAGGTTTCTTCAAAGGGCGCAAAGAACGCCTCGGTCTCGGCATCGGTCAGGTCCAGCAACGGACCATCGACATCGAATATGACGGCAGCTCTCATTGAATGCTCCGGCAGGCCGCGTTGAATTTGCACCGGTTTCGAATGGTTGATAAATCGCATCGGGTGCAAGGGGAATATGGCTCGCCATTTGCTGTACCCCGGCCAGGGAGTCCGTCGATGGATATAAAATACCGCCTCACGCGAGAGGACAGTGACGCGCTCGCGCAGGCTCTTGCCCTGCGCGGCGAGCGCGGAGCGGTGCTTTTGACCTGCGCGGCGGTCGTCCTGGTCACATTGGTCGTGACGGTCCCGATCCGGGACATTGGGGCCTCGCTGCCGATACTAGCCGTCTCGATCATCGCCGCTTTGCTGGCGGCAGTGCTGACGTGGTGGCTGACCCGCTTGTGGCTCAAGCAACGCGGACGTCTCTTCCCGCCGCCGCCCGTTCGCGGATTGGAGCCGGGACAGCGCCGCCTGACGATTGCCCTCGATAATGTGCGAGAGATCAGCGCCGATGGCGAGCGTGTGTTCCGCTGGCGCAGCTTTGACGGGCGGGCAGAAACCCCGCGATGGATCGCCCTGCGCGTGTCCAGCCGCGAATGCCTCGCCATACCGCGCGCGGCCCTGCGCAAGGGCGATGTTGCGGCGGCGGGGTCGGTGAAATCGCTGCTGCGAGCCGGTGGGTGGGGTCGATGAGCGGTCCACGTCCCAGAGCATCACACGGATTCGGCAGGGCGGTACGCCTGGCCAGCCCCCACAGCTTTCGCTCACAGTTAACGCGGTTGCAGGCCGGGGATGCCGACGCCGTGCGGCGCGCGGAGCGTGTTCGCAAGCTGTCCCTCGTCGGCCATGGCATCGCGTTGGTTGCGTTCATTTTCCTCAGCGGGTGGTGCTTGCGCCAGATCACCGCCGGGTTGGTGGCCGTTCCCGATACGGCGGCGCAATTTGCCTCGCTGTTCGGCGCGTTGCTGCTGACCTTTATGGGTGCTTTTGCCGTAATGCGGCTGGGGCAGGCGCTGGGCCGTGCGTTGCTCGGCGTCGAGGATGCGATGGTCTGGCCGCGCAAGGATGTCGATTGGGGCAAACAGGCGGTGATTCTCGACCGCGACGGCATTGCCATCGCCACGCGCCTGATGCGCCGGGGATTCGACTGGGATACCATGGCGCGGCTGACCGAAGACGACGTGTTCGTCATCGAGCGCAAGCGCGGTGCCCGCATCGTAATCCCGAAAGACCCCGCCGACGAGGATGAACTGCGCGAACGGCTGATGCGCGGCATCACCTTGTCACGGCCTATTATGCCGCAGGGTCTAGACGAACCTGATTGAAAGCCCACGTAAGATGCAGTCTAGGGCCGCCCCTTAGACGTCAACGGCCAGGGAGACCTCATGTCCAATCTTGAAGATCGTAAGATGAATCTCATTGTCGACGCCGATGCGGACCCTGTGAAAGACCGCACCCAGCGTGCCCTCGACAGCATCGCCCGCGAGACAATGCGCCGGGAACGTAACGGTGCCGCAGTTGCGATGTTGTTCAGCAATTTCGGCGAGGCGGTGTCCGGCGATCGGATGCAAAAGACGCTGCGGGTGATTCCGCTGATGTATGTGGCGGCGTTCTTCATCCTGTGCTTTTACGCCTTCGCGCGCTCGCTCGGCTGATTGTCGTTGCGCAGGCTATCGAGAACGGATTGATACTCGGTCACGGCTGATCTTCCCTTGACCGAAAGCGCGTAAATGCCCTTTTCGCCGCGTTCGAACCACCCATAGTGGTCCCGATACATGATGTCCCGCGCCCGGGGCACGAGGGCGGATGCGGCGACGGCAGACGCCTTCGTCGGCCCGCTTTCATGCAGGATATGCAGGCATCGCAGGGCGTCTTGCCGATACGCGGTGACCAGACCGCGCCGGGTGGACCCGCCGGTATTCGGGTCGCCTTGCCGCCGGTTGAATTCCTTCAGCAGCATCGCCTTGCGCCGCGCCGACTTACGCGGTCTGTAGGGCGCGGGGTCGGCATGGACCTCGGTAAAACCATCGCGCAGCCGCACGGTAATCAGGCCCAGGCCGAGGCGGCGACACAGGCTGGTATTGCTTTTGAGTGCCTTGCGAAACGGCGCGCCGCTGCCGCGCGGCACTGCGATATAGACCGTGTCGGTCACCGCCTGTCGCTCGATGGCCTGGTGGATCAGCGACAGGGCAAAGCCGGTCTTCATCTCGATAACCACCGGGTCTTCATCGCCGCGACAGGCAACCACATCCGCCGCGCCGACCTCGCCCTTCACGGTATAACCCTGCGCTTCGAGCAGAGCCTTTACCGGGGCATAAAGGTCGGTTTCGCGGGGGCGTTGACGGGTCATGCGCCTGCATAACGCGGGGCGGGTGGAGGATACAATTCTCTCGTTGGCCCGAAAGCCGTTGGAATCGAGGCCCCGGGCCAGTACGTTCCGCGCGATTCGATCAAATCCCAGGGAACAGACAGCATGACCGACGCCGCCCTCGCCCAGATGCCGAATGCCATCCGTATGCTCGCGATGGACGCGGTCAAGGCCGCCAATTCAGGGCACACCGGTATGCCCATGGGCATGGCCGAGGCGGCTACAGTGCTGTTTACGCGCCACATGCGGATTGACCCGTCGCAGCCCGAATGGGCCGACCGGGACCGTTTCGTCCTCTCCGCCGGTCATGGCTCGATGCTGATCTATGCGGTCAATCACCTGCTCGGTTACGCCGACATGACGATGGAGCAGATCAAGAATTTCCGTCAGCTCGGTTCGATCACGGCGGGGCATCCTGAGCATGGCCATGCGGACGGGATCGAGACAACCACCGGCCCGCTGGGGCAGGGCATTGCCAATGCGGTCGGCATGGCGCTGGCGGAAAAGATGATGGCCGCACGGTTCGGGCCGGAACTGGTGGATCACTACACCTATGTCTTCGCAGGCGATGGCTGCCTGATGGAGGGGATCAGCCACGAGGCCATCGACCTCGCCGGGCACCTTAAGCTCTCGAAGCTGATCGTTCTCTTCGATGACAACGCTGTGACGATTGATGGCGGCACCGAAATGTCGACCTCGATGGACCAGAAGTCGCGCTTTTCGGCGGCGGGCTGGGATGTGACCGAGGTTGACGGTCATGACATGGACGCCCTCGACGCCGCGATTGAGAGCGCCAAGCATTCCGACCGCCCCTCGATGATCGCCTGCAAAACGATCATCGGTTTCGGCGCGCCCACCCTCGCCGGAAAGGCCAAGGCCCATGGTGCGATTACCGGCGATGACGAAATCGCGGGCACCCGCGAGGCCCTCGGCTGGACCCACGACCCGTTCGTGATCCCCGAAGATCTGCTGCAACTCTGGCGCAACGCCGGCAAGGAGGGCGCGGCCCATCGCGAGGCTTGGGAGGGGCGGCTTGCCGAAGCGTTCGATGCCGAGGCGTTCCGCGCAGCCGTCGCCGGTGCTCTGCCGGGTGACTTTACCGTTGCCATGAACGCTCATAAGGAAAAGATGGCCAAGGAGGCCCCGAAACTCGCCACCCGCGCGGCTTCGGGCAAGGCGCTTGAGGTCATCAATGCCGTAACGCCCCTGACCGTGGGCGGGTCCGCCGATCTGACCGGATCGAACAACACCCGCACACCGGGCATGGACGATGTGACCGCCGCCGATGCCTCGGGCCGCTATATCAATTACGGCGTGCGCGAGCACCTGATGGCCTCGGCCATGAACGGCATCGCGCTGCATGGCGGGTTCATTCCCTATGGCGGCACGTTCCTGGTCTTTACCGACTACGCGCGTCCGGCCATTCGCCTCAGCGCCCTGATGGGTCAGCGGGTGATCTATGTCATGACACACGATTCCATCGGTGTCGGCGAAGACGGCCCGACTCACCAGCCGGTCGAGCATGTCGCGGCCCTGCGCGCGATCCCCAATCTCAACGTCTTCCGCCCCTGCGATGCGGTGGAGACGGCGGAGGCGTGGCTTTGCGCGTTGGGCGACGAGAGCAAACCGTCGGTGATGGCCCTGTCGCGGCAGGGGCTGGCGACGGTGCGCACGACCCATACCGAAGAGAACCTGACGGCCAAGGGCGGTTATGTCCTCAAGGACGCCGAGGGCGACCGCAGCGTGACGCTAATCGCCACCGGCTCCGAGGTTGAAATCGCGATGAAGGCCGCCGAGAGCATTCCCGGCGCTGCTGTCGTGTCCATGCCCTGCTGGAACCTCTTTGACGCACAAGACGCCGCCTATCGCGCCTCGGTCCTCGGCACGGCCCCGCGTATCGCGGTCGAGGCGGGCGTCGAAATGGGCTGGTCGAAATATACCGGCGATGCCGATGCGTTTATCGGCATGAACAGCTTTGGTGCATCGGCCCCCGCCGGTGCCCTGTTCGAGCATTTCGGCATCACCGCCGAGGCGATTGTCGAAAAGGCTAATGCGCTCGGCTGATGGTCGGAGCGGGCAAAAGTCGCAGCGCGCGCGCCCTGCGCCTGACCGCGCTGCCCTTTTGTCTGTGCGCCCTGTTTGCGAAGCCTCTGGCTGCGCAAGACGAGATGAATTTCGTCGAGGCCAATATCCTCGGCGTCTTTTATCACGAACTCGGCCATGCCGTGATCCATACCGAAGCCGTCCCGATTTTCGGTCAGGAGGAAGACGCCGCCGACGTCTTCTCGATCTTCATCATCGATGCGCTGTTCGAGGAAGACCTCGCCCAATCCATCGCCCTCGACGCGACGCTGGGCTTCTGGGGCGAGGCGCTGATCCGCGATGCCGAGGTTGAAGAAATCGCGTGGTGGGATGTTCACGGGCCCGACGAACAACGCAGCTATAACACGGCCTGTGTCTTCTACGGTGCGGACCCGTCGGCGCGCGGCGCGTTTGCACGCGCGGTCGATCTGCCCGAGGAACGCGCCGAGTATTGCGCGGACGAATACGATCAGGCCCGCGAAAGCTGGGGCATGATTATCGACGGCATGACCGACACCGAAGCGCGGCCCGCGCTGACATTTTCTGGGGATGAGGGGTCGGCAATCTCAGCGGTGATCGAGAGCGAGGTTGCCTTGCTTAACGCGGAACTCAGGCTGGCCAAACCGGTGCAGGTCGTTGTCGAATCCTGCGACGAGGCCAACGCTTTCTACGATCCCGAGGCGTATCGAATTACGGTGTGCACCGAGTTCGAAGACCACCTGCGCCGGATCGAATCCGTGCTGGAATAGGTCTGCCGTTTGCAAATCGCGCGTTACCGCCGGTCTGCGTTTGGCAGCGGTCAATAAGCGGCGTCGCGCTCGGCCCGTGCCGCAAGGTCGCCGACCAGCCAGCCGAACCCGTCGAGGGATTCCGACAACCCATCGCCAAGGTTATGCGCCGTGCTTTTCTCTGCCAGCACGTCGATCCAGCCTTCGCCGCTGGCTCCGGCACCGCTGTATTCGCCATTGAAATCGCAGAATTCCGCCTGATCGATTGGAGAACGTCTGTCCATTTGTCCCACTCCCAAAAATATGAGTCATCATTCTTGATGTCCCTATTTTTCGCTCATAGGGGGAGTGGGTGCTGTGCCATTCATCACAAAAGAGAGCATTGTTCGGGCGCGAGCCTGACCTGCCGTTTCAGCAGCCCGAGTCCCGCACCTCGAGTTCCGACAACGTCGCGCGCAGGGCGAAGTCGATGTAATCAAGGCGCATATCGCTCACGACACCGTTGGAAAACAGCACGCCTTCGAACAGGAATTTCGGCGTCGCGCCCTCGCCCTCATCCCCGGTTTCGGGGGGGTAATAGACCGTGTCGATCTTCCACCGGGCCAGCCCCTCCAGATCTTCGATCCGGTCGCCATCGGTCTCGGCATCGTCGTCGATTTCGATGATCCGGGTCACGGCATAGAAGGTTGGCGAATCGACATCGCCGTCAAAGATCATGGCCGCGTGGCGACCCTCGCCCGCCATGGCCGTCGTCAATAGCTGACGCAGATGCGCGATGGGCGTCAGGATCGGCCCCTCATAGGATTGATCCTCGGCTTCCTCGTAATCGAGGACAGTGCGGCTGTTATCGGCGTCGATGGTCAGTTTGCCCTTGGCCTTTTGCCCCGAGCGACCATTGAGGTCGATACTGCGGTTGAAGCGATAACTGTCGCCCGTCGCGGATTCGAACGCCGACATGCGATAGTCCTGAACCACCGGTTCCTCGGCCCGCGCGAGGCGGACCACGAACCGCTCATTGGTCGCGTATCCCTCGCAGGCATCGTCGACATCGAAGACGTACCGGCCCTCGGCCCCGATCACGCCGGAACTGGCATCGGACGAGTCGAAGGAGATTTCATAGACGGCGCGAAAGCCCGCGACGTTGATTTCCGGGTCTGCGGCGCTGGCGAGCGGGGCACCAATCAGCAGGGATGCAAGGGCGATTTCGCGTTTCATTGCAGTACCTTCTTTTGATTGGCTTATAGTTCACTTTCAATGATCTTAGGTCAAGTCCCTAAACCGTTATCCTTTCTCCGCCCGCTTAATGTCATTCCAGTGGCCGTCCATTTCTTCGAGGGTCGACTGCGCCGGGGTCTTTCCTGCATTGGCCAGACGGTCTTCGACGGCGCGAAACCGACGCTCGAATTTGCGGTTGGCGGCAACCAATGCCTGCTCCGCATCGATGCCGAGATGCTGGCCCAGCACCGCAACGCTGAACAACAGGTCGCCGTATTCTTCAGCCCGCGCATCCGCATCGCCGGAGTCGATTTCCTCTGCAAGTTCAGCGGCTTCCTCGGCAATTTTGTCCGTGACGCCGCCGGTGTCGGGCCAATCAAAACCGACCCGCGCCGCGCGTTTTTGCAGCTTTTGCGCGCGCATCAGGGCGGGCAGGGCCAGCGCCACACCGTCCAGAGCGCTGGTCGCCGCGCCGCCAGACTTCGCCCGCTCGGCGGCCTTGGTTGCTTCCCACCGGGCGGTCTGCGCCTCGGCGGTTTCGACGACCTCGTCGCCAAAAACATGGGGATGGCGCTGGATCATCTTTTCGGTGATGCCACGCGCGACATCGGCAAAGTCGAAGGCCCCTTCCTCCTCGGCCATGCGGCTGTGATAGACGACCTGCAACAACAGATCGCCGAGTTCACCGCGCAGGTCATCGCGCGAGCCATTGGCGATGGCGTCGGCCACCTCATAGGCTTCTTCGATGGTATAGGGCGCGATGGTCTCAAAGGTTTGTTCGATATCCCAGGGACAGCCGCCCTCCGGGTCACGCAGGCGGCGCATCACCTCGATCAGTGCGTCCATACCGGCATCGGCCATCGGTCCCTCTCCCTTATCCGAATGATCACCGCTGCTTAGCTGATTCGAGGAGAAGGGCAGAGCGACAAAAAAAGACCCGCCCGTCAAAAATGAGGGGCGGGTCAGGATAAGAGAGATACACTCGACAAGGTGGTTCGCAAGCACGAGGCCAGTCGTTTCGCGTGCGGGCGATGGTCGCAAGCCCATGTCGAAAGATGCTGCAACAATATGAAATCATTACATAATCAAGCAATTCTTAACAGCCGTCATTTAACACTTTCGAAAGATGTTTGCGCGGACAGCGTCCCGAATAAAGCCACCGTCTGATACAACAACCGTCGATTGTCTGGCCTTGGCACAGGTGGCGGTTTCGATTTGCAGGGGCCGTCCCGCCGTGTCAGCCTCGTGCCATGAAAGCCGTGTTCGCCACCGCCGAATATGAGGCCCGCCTCGCCAAGACGCGCCAGGCGATGGCGGCGGCGGGGATCGAGACGCTGATCGTCACCGACCCGTCGAACATGAACTGGCTGACCGGCTATAACGGCTGGTCCTTCTATGTACATCAGGCCGTAATCGTGCCGCCCGAGGGTGCGCCCCACTGGTGGGGCAGGCCGATGGATGCGGTGGGGGCGGGCCTGACGACGTGGCTGTCGCCGGACTCGATCCATTCCTACCCCGACCTTTATGTCCAGAACCCCGGCAAGCATCCTTACGACACGATGGTTGCCCTGTTGTCAGACCTCGGATTGAGCGCGGGGCCGCTTGGCGTGGAGATGGATAATTACTATTTTTCCGCGCTTTGCCTCGAAACCTTACGAAAGGGATTGCCCGATACGCCGATCAAGGACGCGACCGGATTGGTCAACTGGCAGCGGGCCGTCAAAAGCGATACCGAGCTTTCGTTGATGCGGCAAGCGGCGGCCATCACCGCCGCGATGCACGCCCGGATCCGCGCGCTTGCCGAACCGGGGATGCGCAAATGCGATCTCATCGCCGAGGTCTATGCCACCGGCCTGCGCGGCGCCAACGGTGTCGGTGGCGACTATCCCGCCATCGTGCCGCTGGCCCCGTCCGGACGCGAGGCGGCGGCGGCGCATCTGACCTGGGATGATCGACCGCTAAAGAAAGGCGAGGGCACGTTCTTTGAGATTTCCGGCGTCGTCCGGCGGTATCACGCGCCGATCTGCCGCTCGCTGTTCTTCGGCGCCCCGCCGCCCGCGATGGTGGAGGCTGAGAAGGCAGTGCTGGAGGGGCTGGAGGTAGGGCTGGACGCCGCGCGCCCCGGCACAACATGTGGTGCGGTGGCCGAGGCGTTCTTTGCCGTTCTTGCGAAGCATGGCGTCGTCAAGGAAAGCCGCGCCGGGTATGCGGTCGGCCTCTCCTATCCGCCCGACTGGGGCGAGCGTACCATGAGCCTGCGCCGAGGTGATCCGACGGTGTTGCAGGAAAAAATGACCCTGCACTTCATGCCCGCAATCTGGACCGGAGATTGGGGGCTGGAAACGACCGAGACTTTTGTGGTCACCCCCGGCGGCGGTGTGCCGCTCGGTGATGTGCCACGGGCGCTGGTCGTGAAGTGAGCCGGCGTCAGAAGGTCAGGTCCTCCGGCTCTTCCAGCCCATGGATCCGCGACGCGGCGGTGACGGTGTTGGCGAGCAGGCAGGCGATGGTCATGGGGCCGATGCCGCCCGGTACTGGCGTGATGGCTCCGGCAACCGCGGCGCAGCTGTCATAGTCGCAATCGCCGACCAGCTTCATCTTGCCCTCGCCCTTTTCCGGGGCTTCGATTCGGTTGATGCCAACATCGATGACCGTCGCACCGGGTTTGACCCAGTCTCCCTTGACCATCTCGGGCCGTCCGACGGCGGCGACAAGAATGTCGGCCTGTTTACAGACAGCGGGCAGGTCTTTGGTGCGCGAGTGGCAAATCGTGACCGTCGCATTGGCTTGCAATAACAGCTGCGCCATCGGCTTGCCGACGATGTTCGAGCGTCCGACGATCACCGCGTGCTGTCCGCTCAGATCACCGAGCCGGTCGCGCAACAGCATATAGCTGCCCAGCGGCGTGCACGGCACCATCGCCTTCAGACCCGCGCCGAGGCGGCCCACATTGACGACGTGAAAACCGTCCACGTCTTTTTCCGGCGCAATGGTATTGATGATCAGGTCTGAATTCAGATGCTTGGGCAGGGGAAGCTGAACCAATATCCCATGTACCGACGGATCGGCATTCAGCTTTTCAACCACGCCGACCAGTGTCGCCTCGTCGATGTCGGCCTCGAATTTATGCTCGAAACTCGCCATGCCGCATTCGACGGTCTGCTTGCCCTTGTTGCGGACATAGACCTGCGAGGCGGGGTCTTCGCCGACCAGAACGACGGCGAGGCCGGGTTTGACGCCATGGGAGTCGATCATGCGTTTTACATGGCCGCTGACGCGCTCCCGCACCGTGGCGGCGAAGGCCTTGCCGTCGATAATCTCTGCACTCATGAAGTCTTCCCCCTGATTGGCGACCGCCTTGCCCGTTGCTGTCGTGGCGCTGTGGCTGGCCCTGCGTTATGATTGTGCGCAAAGAGATGGCGCGTTTCGGTGCGCGCGTCCACTGTGACGTTCAGAAGGGGACAGGCGACCATGACAGCAATCGCATTTTTCGGCATCGGCAATATGGGCGCGGGCATGGCGCGCAATCTGCTCGGTGCGGGCCATTCCGTCACCGTCTTCGACCTCGATGCAGAAAAGGCAGGATCGGTCGAAGGGGCAACGGTTGCAAGCGAGCCCGAGGCGGCACTGGCGGGGGCTGAGGTGGTCATCACGATGCTGCCCTCGGCAAAGGCGGTCAGCGGACTTTACCGCGACACGATTTTTCCGAATGCCGAGGACGGATCGCTGTTCATCGACTGCTCGACCATCGACGTCGAAACCGCCCGCGCCTTGGCAAAGGAGGCGAGCCGCGGGGATCATGCGATGCTCGACGCGCCGGTATCGGGGGGCGTGACCGGGGCCGACGCGGGTACGCTTGCCTTCATGGTCGGCGGCACCGAGGAGGGTTTTGCCCGCGCCGCGCCGCTCTTCGATGCGATGGGGGCCAAGGCGGTGCTCGGCGGCGATGCCGGGGCCGGGCAGGGGATCAAGATCTGCAACAATATGATGTTGGCAATCCAGATGATCTCGGTTGCCGAGGGCTTTGTTCTGGCTGAAAGTCTCGGGCTGGAGGCGTCGAAGCTGTTCGAGGTGTCGAGCGCGGCTTCGGCCCAGTGCTGGTCGCTGACCACCTATTGCCCCGTTGCCGGTGTCGGCCCGACGACTCCGGCGGATAACGATTTCAAGCCGGGGTTCTCGACCGCCCTCATGCGCAAGGATCTCGGTCTGGCGATGGAGGCAGCCGAGGCCGCCGGGGCGGTCATGTCCTTTGGCGAGGCGGCCCGCGATGCCTATGAACGCATGGTTTGTGACGGGCAGGGTGATGTAGACTTTTCGGCAATCATCCGCCGGGTGCGGGCCGCCGTGCCGGAGAAAAATTGACGCTGTGATGCGGGGTTGCTCAGGTGGCAGCTATCAGGCTCGCCACCTGCGATAGGGCATGGTATCATCTATAGCGTGTCAGGCGGGGGCTGTTTCAGGTTCAAGGTGAATGAGCGAGATCGATGTTGCCGTTATGCTGGCGGACGTTTCCGGCAGCACGGCGCTTTACGAACAGGTTGGTAATGTCGAAGCGCTCCATCGGGTCAGTGCGTGCCTCGACCGCCTGCGCGAGATCATCGACGCCCATGGCGGCCAGTTCATCAGCTCGAAAGGCGATGATGTCCTGAGCATCTTCACCGACCCGAACGCTGCCCTCGATGTCGGGATGGCGATGTTCGAGATCACCAGCGGCGGCACGCTCTCCCTTCATGCCGGGATTGATTTCGGCCCGGTCATTCGTGCCCGCGACGATGTATTCGGCGATGCCGTCAATGTCGCCGCGCGTCTCTCCGGTGTGGCGACGGCGGGCGAGGTGCTGTGTACGCAGGATTTCCACGACAAGCTCGACCGTGATCGGCGCGCGATGCTGAGATTCTTCGGCCCGCGCCATTTCAAGGGCAAGGCGGACCAATGCAATGTCTATCTGTTCTCGGATGCCGCACCGGGACAGGCGACGGAAATCGCGTTCGCCGCGCCGCGCGTGCGATCCGCCGGCCTGACAGAGCGCGTTACGGGAACGGTTGCGGCCCTGCGCTTTGCCAAGGAAACCTTCGTCTGCTCGACGCAAAATCCTGTCACCATCGGTCGCGCGCCCGATTGTGATCTGGTCATCCCGATGCCGTGGGTATCTCGCCAGCACGCAACCATCGAGGTGCGGGACGACAAAGTGTATATCAGCGACCGCAGTTCGGCGGGCACCTTTGTACGGTTCGATGGTCACCCGCCCGTGCATGTGAGCCGCGAGATAATGCTGCTCCCGCGTTCATGCTTTTTGTCACCCGCCCGCGCGCCGGGCGAGGCGGGCGTGCAGGAAATCTCTTGCGAGGTTTTGTCCGAAGAAGCGTGAGGTTCGGCGGGCTCAGTTCGACAGCATCTCGCGCCGCCGCATCGGCATTCCGTCGATTTGCCCGAACAGGTCTTGCGATGACAAAGGAATTTCCGAACGGCGCTTTACGCCGGTATCCTTGCCAATCAACAATACCGCAAAGCGTCCCTCGGCAACATCATAACGACGGCGCATCGACGTCGCGCTGACGCCCTCGACCGGACCATCGACGCGGTCCGGCCAAACGGTCACCACGACCATATCGCGGTCTTCGATCCCTGCGCTTTCGTTTGCGAGCAGATCACGCTGGTGCAGCGCGGCCTCGTCCGTGTCCGAGGCCGCAAAGATGACGACGGGCCGTTTTGACCACGCGAAGTCGTCCATACCGCCCGCGAACGCGTCAGGAGGCACCGCGAGGAGTGTCGCGACCGACATTGCCGCTGCCCGCAAGGCTTGAATTGCTATTGCCATTTCTCAGTTTCTCCTCCGTGCGGGCCTTGCTCCAAATCGCAAAGGCGAAGACGGCGCTGAACGTGACGAAGATCAGAACGTAGACGAAAAAGCTGTATCCCATGGGGTCTCTCCCGGTTTGATGTGTGGCGGGATAATCGACTCTCTTGCGCTTTGTTCCGCCGCGACGGGACGCCCGCGATCCGGCACAGCGCCCTGGCGTTACGCTTGCGTTCATCGTTGCGATGCGAAAAACCTTGCGCGATTCGACCCCATGTCGAGGGAAAAGACCATGGATGCCATCGAAACAGTCCGGGCAGCACAAGGATATGTGCGCCTCTCGCTGTGGAATTTCGCGCTGTTTCTGGGCCTGTCGTTGCTCTTTGGCGGGGGCACCGTGCTGTCGCCCGAGATCAACGAGACGCTCGCCTATGCCGATATTCGCAAGGTCATGGCGATCGGTTATTCGATACCGGCCCTCGCCCTGCTTTTATCCGGGCTGTATCTGTGCGGACGATCCAATGCGACCTTGCGGCTCGGCGCGCTGGTGGCTGGCCCCCTGATGAACGAGGCGCAGTCGGACTGGCAGGGGGCGTTTCGACCCCTCAACCCCTTGTGGCTGTTGGTCTTTTATCCCGCGATTCTGATTGCAGTAATCTATGTCGTTCTGATCTACGCGGTGGATAGCGGGTTATTTTGACGGCTGTCCGTGCGTTTCGTGCTCCATGTTCCTGCATTTCCGTCGGGTATCAGGCGATAACGCCCTTGCACCCTTCGCACACACCCCTAAGAGTTCACCCTATGAGCGAAGAAATCCTATTCGATGTGGCCAGCGGCTGGGGAACGATCACCCTGAACCGCCCGGACCAGTTGAACGCCCTGACCCTGAACATGGTTCAGCGTATGGCACGGCAGTTGTCTGCGTGGCGTGACGATGATGCCGTGAAGGCGGTCATCATTCGTGCCGTGCCGGGTCGGGCCTTCTGTGCCGGGGGCGACATCCGCGCGCTTTATGAAATGCGCCAGGCGGAAGACATCGACGGCTGCATGGAGTTCTTCGGGGCCGAGTACCTGAACAACTGGCGCGTGGCGCAGTTTCCGAAACCCTTCGTCGCGCTGATCGACGGCGCTGTGATGGGCGGCGGTGTCGGTATTTCGATGCATGGTGATTTTCGGGTTGCCACCGAGAATGCTCTGTTCGCGATGCCCGAATGCGGTATCGGCCTTTATCCCGACGTCGGCGCGACGTACATGCTGCCGCATCTGGAGGGGGCCATCGGCATGTGGCTGGGCCTGACCGGTACGCGCCTCGCCGCCGCCGATATGGTCCGCCTCGGGCTGGCAACCCATACGGTGCAGGCCGAGGGGATCGGCGCGCTGCTCAAATCCCTCGAAGAGATCGAGTGGGGCGAGGACAACCACTCGGCGGTCAAGCGTGCGCTGGATATGTGGCATGTCACGCCACCGGGCGAGACCCCGGCCCTCGACCACCTGACCAATATCAACGAGGCGTTTTCCCTCGACAGTTCGGACGAGATTCTGCGGGCTCTGGATACCATGCGCGATGATAACTGGGCCGCCGAGCAACGCGCCGCCATCGAGCGCGCGTGCCCCCTCAGCATCCGCGTCACCCACCGCGCGATGAAAAAGGGCGAGCGCATGGACATGACCGAGGCACTGCAAATGGAATACGCTGTGACGCGGCGTTTCGTCGAAGATGGAGTCTTTATCGAGGGGGTACGGGCGCAGATCATCGACAAGGATCGCAATCCGCAATGGCCCCATGCCTCGATCAAGGAAGTCGGGCGCGGCGCCGTCGATGCCATGTTCCGCGATGCGCCGGACCCGATAAACCTGACCTGGAATGATGGCGCGGAGCAGAGCGCATGACCGACCCCTATCTATTGCGTGAAGATGACCGCGGCGTCATCACACTGACCCTCAATCGACCGGACCAGTTCAATCCGTTGTCCGAAGCGATGCTGAGCGCTCTGGAATGTGAAATCGCCGAGATTGCCGATGATGAAAGCGCGCGCTGTGTCGTCATAGCCGCCGAGGGCCGTGCCTTTTGTGCCGGTCATGACCTGAAGGAAATGCGCGAGACCCACGACCTCGCCTATTATCAGACCTTGTTCGCCCGGTGCTCGGCCTTCATGCAAAGCATCATCGCTTTGCCGGTGCCGGTCATCGCGCGGGTGCAAGGGCTGGCCACCGCTGCCGGGTGCCAGTTGGTCGCGACCTGCGATATGGCCGTGGCGGCAGACAGCGCGAAGTTCGGCGTCTCGGGCGTCAATCTCGGCCTCTTTTGCTCGACGCCCTCCGTCGCACTCAGCCGGGTGGTCAGCCGCAAACGCGCCTTCGAGATGCTGGTGACGGGCGAGTTCATCTCGGCAGAAACCGCCGAGGACTGGGGCCTCGTCAACCGCGCGGTGCCTGTCGATCAGCTCGACGCCGAGGTGGCGCGGATCACCGACAACCTGCGCAGCAAAAGCCCCGTGCCCCTGCGTATGGGAAAGGCCTTGTTCCAGCGTCAGCTTGGTCTTGATCTGGCCGAAGCCTATGCCGAGGCGGGCGAGACCATGGCCCAGAACATGATGACCCACGATGCCGCCGAGGGCATTGATGCCTTCATCGAAAAACGCGACCCGGAGTGGCGCGGGGAGTAGGGTCAGCCTGTTATTGACGGGCTGAAGTGATCGACCGGCTTTGCTGGCTCAAGAGCATCTTGAGAACGATTGTCTGATGAAGAGCGCGGACGCGGCACTCAAAGAGACCACGCAACATGTGCGTGGTCTCTTTGCGTTTGGTGCGCCGTCTGGGATCACGATCCGTCACCACCCGAGCCGTCTACGTAGTCCCGTAGCGTTCCGTAGTTTTCCCCAAGAGAACCCCCGCGCCATTCTCGATACTTCTAAGACCACAGAAGTGATGTGTTCGAGTCGCATTGGATAGAAAGAAGGATATTTTCGATGTCGAGAATAGCAGGAATTTTGCCGGACGAGGCACGATTCGATGAATTGCGGCAAGCGGAAGAGCCACTCTCGGCTTTCGCCTCCGGCCTCGGCGGGGGCATGGATGCATTGAACCAACTAACGACCGGCGTCAGTGGACCAGATCAAGTGCCCGGGACGGGCAAAGCGCTCGCGGCAGGGACGCAGATCGACCGTGTCGAGCTCCTGAACGAGGGGTTTGCCAACTTTCTGGACACCGACCCCAAGGCAAAAGCGTCGAAAATCTTCAAGGAACCAGCGGCAGCCTCACATGCTGAGGCGGCCTCGTCATTGCCCGACGAATCTCGCGCAGGCCAGGCACTCTCCTCTGCTTCTGACTTCATCCGAAAGGCGGAGGTCGCCCTCGCCACCGAGGCACCAGACTTCGGAAAACTGACTGATCCGGGCGATGGCAGCCCCGTCGGCGAAGAAAAAGTCGGAACATTCAAGGCGTCTTTCGGGGGCGAGATCGAACCTGAATCCGAGGCGGTTGCAACGCCCATCGGTGTCAAGGACGACGGAACCGAGGTGTTCGGCGGGAAAAACTTCGTCCTGGAGCGTCCCGAAGATGATGAGCCGGGCACGTTGACGGTTCGAGAAGGCCTGACCGAAGAAGAAACCGATCAAGTCGCCGAAGACTCTAACGAGCTTATTCTGACTCTCGAAGCTGCGGACCAAGGGCTCGAGCTGGACGAGGAGGGCTACACGGTCGTCTTCCAAGAGTTCGAGAAGTCCATCTTTGACATGATCGTGTCGACTTACGTCGAGGATCAGATGCAGCAGATCGAACAGGATGACTTGGTCACCGCAGAGGTCGTCCGACGAGAGCGCGGACTGAAGGATATTTGAGATGTTCCATTGTGACGCGGCATTCAAAATGCCGCGGGCATACTGGTTCAAATCACATCACTGAAAAAGGTAGGTAACAATGTCTATTGCAAGCATTTCGTCGGAAATGACGGACCCCGAGATCGCCGTCATGGCTTCAGAAGAGTCTGGGTCGTCGCCTGCGATGACCGATTCCAAGCCGCCAGCGCCGATGGCGCCGAAGGTCGGTGACACCGCGAGCGGTAACAAAGGCAAGGTGAGTGCATCGCCTGCTGAGGCCGCCCCGGCGCGCGCCGAGCGACGTCCACGCGGCGAATCCGGTAGTGCAGGGCTTCAGAGTCGGGCCGCCGAATTCAGAGAAATGGCGACCGATTTCCGTGAGCAGGCAAAGAGCGAATCCGGCCATCGTGCAGAGAATTTGGAGGCGCGCGCCGACAGGGCTGACGCCGCCGCAGATCGCATGGAATCGGCAGCAGGAAGAGCAGGCGGAGGCGCTGAAACTTCCGCTTCCGACGGGGGCGATTCGGGTGTCGCAAAAACAGATCGATCGACGGATGGCGGCTCGTCCACCCCTGCCAGCGGCGCCTCGTCGCCGCCAGCAAAATCAACGCCTGAAAGCACCGTTTCGCCACCGCCGCCGCCACCTGAAATCGACGACATTGAGGCTATAGTCGCACAGGATCTTGCATCTCGGCCAAGCGTTGCCGAGACGGTGAAGAAGGTTGATTCTCCAGACAATTCGGGAGTGGTCTCGGCCCTCAACATGGCGTCATCGGGCTTTTGGAAAACCACCAAGATCGGCAACAATGTGGACGCGATGCTCTGGGATCCGACTTCTCCCAGTGGCAAATCGCAAAGCAACTATAAGGCGCCGGGCAGTGGGCAATCGCTGAGCTTCAACTACTCACCCTCGAACGCCGGTCGCCATCTCATCACCGTCACGGGCGGGCGGATAGACAGCGCCGTCAACGATGCCGAGAAGGGCGGTCACAAGGGTATCAAGGACAAGGGCAATGACGTGTTCGTTCAGGTCCGAGATCTGGATACCGGCCAACTCGCCCTGAGCCCGCAAAAGTTGCTCATTCGCGTCAATGATCGTGGTGGTCAGCTTTTGTCTGGATACGAGTTCAGCAGGGGTCACAGTATCAGTCCCGCTTTTGTCGATCTCAAGGCCGGCGGAAACTATCAGGTCGAGTTCATCGGACGGTCAGACGGGTTCGCGATCGCGAGTGCTTCGTTGGATCCGAAGTGATCGGGGAGGGTCTTATCGTCAAACGTGGCATACCGTTTGCGTTTCAAATCTAACGTAACCCAGCCACGGTTCAGATCGGAGCAACCATGCCAGACGGTGTCGTGAAAATTGTTGTCGCCAACACGTTCGAGATAGTACGCGACGGTATCGCCTTGGTGATTGAGAAGGACAAAAAGTTTGAAGTCATTGGACAAGCCGCAGACGGTTACACGACGCTCAAGCTGTGTCGATTGAATGAACCCGACATCCTGCTGATGGATTTTGAAATTGTGAATCCATCTGGCAAGGACGTTTTCGAGAAACTACGCGCGAGCCAACCCGAGCTGAAAATCATCATCACGTCGTCCAATATTCCCGAGACCGAAGCTTATAATTTGCTCTCGAAGGGCGCGATGGGATTTGTGCCGAAGCAGGCACCCGGTAATGATTTCGTCAATGTCATCCGCTCGGTCAGCAATGGATATGTCTCCTTGCCCTCCGACTTCCTGCAAGGCTTCGTCAGCCTGCGCAAGAACATTTCCAAGACCGGCAATGTCTACGGGCTGTCGCCGCGAGAACTGGAAGTGTTCGAGTACAGCACCCGGGGTGAAAACACCCGCGACATCGCTGACAAGCTGAATATCAGCGTGCGAACGGTGGAAACACACCGCAACTCGATCTATCGAAAAACCTCGACGAATTCTATTGCAGAGCTTACCGAAGTTGGCAGAAATCTCTGACGTTTCAGAGATTTCGCTTGCCTGAAGCGTCCAGTGTATTTCGTGACAATAAGTATTCGTGATTGATTTTAAGTTCTTGGCTTAAGGCAGTACTGCTGTGTCGGTATGGTTAAATTTTCGATATTTTACGTAGATTTCTACGTAAATTTCGAGCGTGACGTTTAGAGGAGTGACCTGTCATTCTCTGGTGCGCAGGCAACACAAGGAAGGGTCAAAATGCGAGTTCGCACTATTCGATTTGTTGCTCTCTTCTTCATCCTATTCAATCTAAGTGGTTGCAAGGAGGTTCTCTACTCTGACCTTGCCGAGCGTGAAGCCAATGAAATGGTCGCGCTGCTTGCGTCTTCGAACATTCATGCCAGCCGTGAACGCGACAAGGATGGCATATATTCGGTATCCGTCGAGACGGTGGATATTCCGGCAGCCGTGACGATTCTGAAAGCTGCCAATCTGCCGGGCGAGAAATTCATGAGCTTCGGTGACGTTTTCAGTTCCGAGGGCATCGTCTCGACCCCGTTCGAGCAACACGCGCTTTACCTGCACGCCTTGAACCAGGAACTGTCGCACACCCTGAGTGAGCTTTCGAGTATCCGCAAGGCGCGGGTGCTGATCACGTCACAGCCAAAGGGCCGGTACGACAGAGAGCCGACGCCCGCAACGGCTTCGGTTTCCATCGAGTATGAGCCGGGTGCCGATATGAGTTCACGGATCGGTACGATCAAATCCCTCGTTTCCCATGCCGTGCCCAATCTCGATTACGACAATGTCGCCGTCGCGATGTTTCAGACCGAAGAACCGGTTGCTGTGCAGAACTCGACGACCTTCGATCCGAAGGGCCGCAGCGGTCTCAAGATGGCGGGCTTTGGCTTCGACGGCTGGCGCGCGCTTTTGTTTGTGCTCGGCTTCATCAGTCTAGCCGGGGCGCTGACCCTGCTGTTTCGTCGTCCGCCGACGAAACCCTCACGGAAGCGCAGATCATGATTTCCGTCATGCCATTCAAGGGCGCCTCGCCTGTGGCGGTCTCGCAGGACTGGGTCGCCATTTGGAAAGAAGGGTTTCGCGAGAACGCGCTCAGCGATGCCCTGCTCGCCGACGATCGATTTGCCTCGCGCATCGGCGACCTGTTGCTCCGCCGTATCCGGGTCGCTGAGGCATTGCCGCCAGCGCCGACGGGTCGGGACGGCGCGATACTCAAGGTCTTGCTCGGTCAGCAGATCACGGACGTGCTCTACCTACTCGGTGTCGCGTGGAAGGCCCCTGTGCTGGCCTCCGTTTTGCCGAATCGTGAAGCACGGGAGCGGCATGGCTTGACGAACCGCTCCATCCTCGGCGTCGCCCTTGCCTATAAGGACCACAGCCCGCGCGCGGTGGTCGGCGCGCTTGAGCATGATCATGATTTTGCAACCGAGGGGCTGATGTGCCTTTACCCTTGGCTCGAACGCTTCGACGAGGCTTTGTATCATCGGCTGTTGCTGTTGCTGCCGATCCTGGAAACCAAGTCTGATTTTCCGGCTGAGCGCGCGGACATTGTCGAGCGCGTTCTGACAGATGACACCGCGCTGAAGGCATTGCCCGCATGATGCCGCAGGTGAGGACATACCGAGCGCGCCGGGTGCCCGCCGCCGATTTCTCTTCGGCGCAGAGCTTGCTCGCAAAGGCGGCCCGCGACTCGGAGGAGATCATCGCGCAGGCGCAGGCCCGCGCGGAGGAGATCACATCTGCTGCCTCGGATGAAAAATCCCGCCTCGAACAGTCCATAGCGGAACTCTATGAACAGGAGAACCGCATTGCTGAAGAGGCACGGCTCCGGGCCGCCGAGGGCGAAAATATCGTCCATTTGCTGGCGGAAGCGGCAGAGATTCGCGATGAATTTGAAACACTGACTCCCTGGCTTCGCGAACTGGTCGATACCTGTGTGAAGCGCATTGTCGGTGAATTGGATGACGACGAGCGCACCACACGACTCCTGGCGGTCGGTATCGCCGAGATGCGCACAGCGCACCAGCTTGTCTTGCGCGTATGCAGTGACGATTATGCGCGGGTCAGTGGTCTGCGCCAGCGATTTCCGGAAACCTTCAGCGCCGTGGGTACGATCCTCCCCGACCCGGATGTTCCAGCCGACACGCTTTTCCTTGAGGGGGCCGCAGGGTTTGTCGAGCTTGGTTTCGAAGGCACGCGGCAAGCCTTGATCGATCATCTCGAAGCGGCGCTGGAAGAACGCGACGCCGAGCCATGTTAGCCGAACGCCTCTCTAGCCTGAGCCGCCGTCTGGAAAAGGCGCAGCTTCATAAGCCGCAAGGACGGGTGACAGCGGTGCAAGGGCCGACAATCCGCGCCGGACTCGGCAATGTCGCCATCGGCGATCTGTGCAAAATCATCGGCTCGGAAGAGTCCAGCCTTATGGCAGAAGTCAGCGGTTTGCATGGGGCGGAGGCTTTCCTGAGTCCCTTCGGCCCGACGACGGGTATTCGGGTGGGGGCGCGGGTCGTTGCGAACACGGAAAAGCTCACCATCCCCGTGGGTGAGCAGATGCTTGGGCGCGTTGTCGATGTCCTCGGCAATCCCATCGACGATCTGGGCGGCATAAAGGGTGTCACATACCCGCAAATGATAAAGGCCGATGCTCCCCCCGCCATGTCGCGGCCTCTGATCTCCGAGGTGCTGACCACCGGGTTGCGAGCGATTGATGGCTGCCTGACGATGGGCAAGGGCCAGCGTATGGCGATCTTTGGTTCGCCGGGGGCTGGCAAGTCGACGCTTCTTGCGGCCATCGCGCGCCATACCGACGCCGATGTCGTCGTGATCGGCCTTGTCGGGGAGAGGGGCCGCGAAGTTCGCGAATTCGTGGAGCGTGATCTCAGCAGCGACAAGCGCGAGAAGGTCATCGTCGTCACCTCGACCTCAGACCGCCCGCCGGTAGAGCGCGCGCTCTGTGCGCAAAGCGCGACGGCCATCGCAGAGTATTTTCGGGATCGCGGCAAATCGGTTCTGCTGATGGTCGACAGCCTGACCCGCACGGCGCGGGCCTTGCGCGAGGTCGGCTTGTCGGCAGGCGAGGCACCCACGCGTCGGGGGTATCCGGCGTCGGTCTATCCGGCGCTGCCTGCGCTGATCGAGCGCGCTGGCCGTTCCGAGCGGGGCGACATCACGGCGATCTATACGGTGCTTGTCGAGAATGACGGTCAGGGCGACCCAATCGCCGAAGAGGTCAAGAGCCTGACCGATGGTCATATCGTGTTGAGTCCGAAACTGGCCGATGCCGGTCACTACCCTGCGATTGATATGCTCCAAAGCCTCAGTCGCATCATGGATAAGGTGACGCGCGGCAAGGACATGCAAAGCGCGCGGCAGATGCGTGCGCATCTGGCCAAGTATGCCGAGGTCGAACTGCTTCTCCAAATTGGCGAATACACCGCCGAACTGGACCTTGCAGCCGATGCGGCCATCGCCGCCATGCCGAAAATTCTCAAGTTTCTGCAACAGGGCGTCGATGAACATTCAACACTGCTGAAAACGCGCACGAGTCTGAACCGGGCGCAGACGTAATGGCCGAGAATAGCATACGCGACCGACAGCTTGCGAAGCTGATCCGTATCCGCGTGGCGAAACGTGATGTCGCCGAACTCGGGGTGAAAGCCGCCATCAGGGCCGAACAGCAGATCAACAAGCTCTGGGATGATGCCCACAGATACCGTCTTGAAACTCAAGAGAACGCTGACGATTATTTTCTTAAACGCTTAGCTCGCAGCGGACAGGTTTCTCATTTCGGCGACCGTGTTCAGAGCGTCATGCTCGGCAGTGCCAACGCAAAACGGGCGGTCGCGCGTGCCACGCTGGTCGAGCAGCGTCTGGGAAAACGGCTTGGTGACGCACGGGAAACGCGCTCCGGTGCCGCAAAGGTGCTGATCTCCGAAACGCGCAAAATTGACGGCATCAAAGAGATGATCGCGCAGGTTGAGATGGTTAAGGGTATCGAAACGGATATTTGCGAAGAGGATGATCTACAGGAATTGCAGCACTGGAAAAAGCCGGATGCTCGGTAGTGATAAAACGACCGATTCGTCAGCGGCACAGCCGGTAGACTGGAGCGCGCTTCTGTCCGAGATGGGGCTGTCCCGCGCACCGTCCGACCAGCCTTCCTTCGAACCGGTCACTTTCGACTATCGCATGGGCGACAATACCTTCACCCTGCACGGCCCTGTTTCCCGGCCCGAGATCGACTTTCAAAGCTTCACGAAACTCTTGCTCGACGACGGCCCCGAGATCGAGGTCTGGGCGGGCACGGATATGCTTGCCGCTTTGCTCTCGCAGAACGGTTATGCCAGCGGTTCGGCAGATTACCCCGCCGATGCGAGCGCACTCATCCTCGAACATCTGGCGCGCCCCGCCCTCGACAGCCTTGCCAATGTCTTGTCGGCGAACGCCCTGACCGTCACCAAGCACACCGCCCGCAAGGTCGGAGCCACGCCCGATGACGACGCAATCGTCATGCGCATAGAAGGCGCACCCTCCGGCGAGACATTTCTCGCGATCAAAGGAGAGGCGCAGGCGAGCGCCGCGATTGCCGGATTGTTCAAACCCAAGGAAGGCGGGTCCGGCGCGGATGAAGAGCCGGGAGAGGACATTGATCTGGAATGCTGCCTGCTCACGCATGATCTCGAAATCTCCGGGTCCGATCTTGCCTCGATGACCGTCGATGACGTGTTTATGCCCGACCAGGATTGGGAAAATCCGGCGCAGTACCGTCTTGTCGTCGCTGACCGCGCGGTTGCGGATGTCGTGCTGAAAGACGGGATGCTCAGCGCAGTTTCCGGTTTCACCCGGCTCGACCCTACGGCAATGGCCGGTACGAAACCGCCTTGCAGTATGGCACAGGATGGCCTCGCTCAGTTGCGCGTGGAAGTGGCGCGCACATTGATCCCCGTCGAAACGCTGAAGGCGATGGAAAATGGGGAGCCCTACGCATTCGGCGAGCTTCCGAAAGACACCATCCGCCTGATCAAAGCAGACCGCGCCGTGTGCACGGGCATGATCGTCCGGTCAGGCGACCAGGTCGGCATTCAGATCACGTCGATCACGTAGGAACGCAATGGAAACTTCCTTCAGTCCCCTCGTTGTCGTCGCGGCCTCCGGCCTTATGCTGCTCGGGGTGATGACCTTGACGTCTTTCGTCAAGCTGTCCGTCGTCTTCATGATCGTGCGTCAGGCCATCGGCCTTCAGCAGGTTCCGTCGAACATGATCCTGTTGACGCTGGCCATCTTGCTCTCGGTATTCGTCTCCATGCCGGTGTTCCGGGAAGCTCTGAATGCCGTGAACGCGTCTGATTTAACATTCGATACGGTCGATGGGCTGGTTGCGATATGGAATGCTGCGGTCGCGCCATTCCAGCGCTTTATCTCCAATCACATCGACCCGGAATATATCGACTTTTTCACGCAGACCGCGACCGACCTCTGGGCGGGCAGCGGCATCGTTGGCGACCCGGACGATTTCATCATCCAGTTGCCTGCCTTCATCATCAGCGAGCTGACCGAAGCCTTCAAGATAGGCTTTCTGCTCTACCTTCCCTTCGTAGCGATCGACCTTTCGGTTACGACGATCCTGATGGCGCTGGGAATGCAGATGGTGCAGCCGAACATCATTTCGGTCCCGTTCAAATTGCTGCTCTTCGTCTATGTCGATGGCTGGGCGCGGATGGTCGAGGGTCTTCTCCTCTCGTATCAGGTCTGACGCGATGACCGAGGGCGCAACATTCGGGACGTATCTGGTCAGCTTTATGCTCGACATTTCGATCCTCGCGGGTGTGCCGCTTGCCGTTGCGACCTTGATCGGTTTCATCATCTCGTTCTTTCAGGCGATCACGCAGATTCAGGACCAGACGCTTGCCCAGACGATCAAGATCGTCGCAATCGTCATCGTCCTGCTTGCCCTCGGCACATCCCTGTCCGCGCCCCTGATGACATCGGCGGAGGATGTGTTTTCGAATTTCGATATGATCGTGAAATATTGAGATGATACCGGAGCTGATCCGCATCCTTTCAGATCAGGGCGGCCACGTACTCGTTATATTTCTGCTCGTGGGCGTCCTGCGGCCCGTTGGTTTGTTGTTCGGTTTCGTGCCGTTCATGTGGGCCTTTGGTCAGGGCCAGATGATACGGATGGGCGTCGCTTTTGCCCTTGGCCTTCCGACCCTCGCCGCAGTCGCGCCCGACCTCGCAACATTGGCCGCGAGCAAGGCCATCGCGCCCCTCGCGCTGGTGGCCATTAAGGAAATCAGCCTTGGCCTGTTGCTTGGTTTCGTGCTGTCATTGCCCTTCTTCGCGCTGCGCTTTGCGGGCAGTATCGTGGCGACATACAAGGGCGAGTCCGATGGTGGGTTCGAGGCACCGAATGACGGGACGATGGAATCGCTTGCCAAGCTGTTCCAACTGATCGGCCTGGCCGCGTTCGCCTACGCGGGCGGTGTCTGGATCACGGTGTCGCTGCTCTATGACAGCTATAAGATCTGGCCGTTGCTCAGCGTTTTCCCGGTGCTGCAACCGGGTGCGGCGGACGTTGCGCTCGAAGCGTTGGGATTCACATTGTGGCTGGCAATCCAGACCGCCCTGCCGCTGCTCGTCATTCTTGTCTTCGTTGATTTTTCACTGGCGATTGCAGGCCGCATCGGTCGACGTTTCCGGTTTTATGAAATGTCGTTCCTGCTGAAAAATCTCACCGCATTGCTGCTGTTGCCGATGATGACGTATATCATCTGGATCGTGAATTCTGACATCGTCAGCGCCTCGGCGAACGGGTTCGATTTCTTCCGGGCATTCTTCGAATGAGTGATACCGAAGCCAAGACCGAAACCGCAAGTAAGCAGAAACTTGTCAAACAACGCCAGAAAGGCTCGGTGGCACCGAGTCAGGAGATCGCAAGCCTTTTTGCGAATGCCGTCGGCCTGATCTGCCTTGTCGCGCTGGGAAGTATTATTTTTCACCGCCTCGCGCAGTCGATCGTCGACACGATGAACTTCAAGGAAGCGGCGATCGAAGACGTTCTGGCGCTCGGCTTGTCACAGCTTTCGAGGGTGCTGTTTGTGGTGATCTCACCCATCGTCGGTGTCAGCCTCGTGGTCGCTGTGGTCGTGACCCTCTTGTACAATCGCGGTGTCGTTTTCTCGCTTGATCCGGTCAAGCCGAAACTATCGCGGGTTTCCATGAACCAGGGCATCAAGCGGGTCTATGGCCGGCGGGGTTGGCTAGAATTCGGTGTTTCCTCTGGACGCTTGATCGTCTGGTTCTTCTTTGTCGGTATCGTCGGCTATGTCTGGCTGCCGGAGTTCATCTCGTCGCCGTTTTGCGACACGACATGCATTGCCCAGCTGTTCCAGCCCCTCGCCTGGATAGCGGTGATCCTCGCCATCATCATCATTCTTGTTGCGGGTGCGATCGAAGCGGTGATCCAGAAGAACCAGTTCATGCACGAACAGCGAATGACCAAGAGCGAGGTCAAACGAGAGCGCAAGGATCAGCTCGGCTCTGCCGAAGTCAGAAAAGAGCGCCGCCGGTTACGGTCGAAATACGGTCCCGGCGGTCAACACACGGCACCGGGGGTCGAGAACGCCCAGTTCTGCTTCTTTACCAAGGACGTTGCCGTCGCGGTCCGCTTCGTGCCGCCAAAAGAAACTGTGCCGTTCGTTGTGGGCAAAGTCAGCGGGCCGGAGAACGTCCTCGAACTCCGTAAACAAATGGAGGGGCCCCGGCGACGTGAGCTTGAATCGCAGCAAATGGTCGATCGTCTTCGCGGCTATGATCTGGGTGACGCGATACGAGCCGAGCATCTCGGCGCGTTCGATCGGGCGCTCGTCCAGATTTTCGATCCCAAGGGTGCGCAGTGAGAACTACGCAAAAAACTACGTAGAGAATGAGGGCAGGCTACGCACCGATCACTATGCGCCTTCTTTCGTAAATGAGGGACGATCATCTTATTGGAGAATTATTATGAAGTTCATATGATGACATCAGAAACCACCGTTATTGTTGCCGATAATTACGAGCTCATTCGCGAGGGCGTCGCCGCGAAACTGGCGGGCGAGTTCGGCTATTCCGTGATTGCGAAAACCTCGGATGGCAATGAGACGATCAATGCATGTACTGAACTCTCCCCCGATATTCTGGTGATGGGGATGTGCTTTACCGTCCCGACGGGGCTGGAAGTATTCCAGCAAGTGCGCAGCAGAACGCCGGATGTCAGCGTCGTCATCCTCGCGGAAGAATCCACACCAAGCGAAGCGTTCATGCTGATTTCCGGCGGTGCCATCGCCTTTGTCCCGCGCGACGCGCGTGTGGTCGATCTCGTCAATGCCGTGCGCGCCGCCGAGTTGGGATATTCATCCGTTCCTTGCGAATACATTGCCGAATTTACGGTGCTGCAACGCAATGTGATGCGCACGGGCAATCTCTACGGTCTGTCCTCGCGTGAGGTCGAAGTCATCAATGCGACGGTCGCGGGCGAGACGGCAAAAGAAATAGCGGAATGCCTCGAGATTTCGATACGCACGGTCGAGGCGCACCGGAACTCGATCTACAAGAAAACCGGCTACAAGGCCCTCGAACAACTGACCGAGATAGCGAGCACGATGAAATATTGGGGTGCCGGGGATCGGCGGTGTGACATCACGCACTGCGCCCACGCATGACGCGCGGCTCGGCCACGGATCGTTAAGCTGTCTGGTGGGCGTTCTGGTCCGGCATTTCCGGCTCTCTGGAGCACGAATGAAGACAATGTATCGCGTCGATAGCCTTTGTTTACAGCCTTGAGCGGCGCGCAAATTTACCACGATTTAAGGCGTGCGCCGTAAGTCTAACACCATCTGATAATGGGAAGCTTACATGCGCAAAGATCTTGTTCTTGTCGCGGTGATCGTTGCGACCCTGGCGCTCATGGTCGTGCCGCTGTCACAGACCGTCATCGACATGCTTCTCGCCCTCAATATTTCGCTCGCCGTCTTGCTTGTCGTCGTTGCCCTTTACCTGAAACACCCCTCCGATTTTTCTACGTTTCCTTCGGTCATCCTGATCGGCACGGCGTTTCGCCTTGCGCTGTCAATCGGGACGACGCGGCTTATTCTGTCGGAGGCGGATGCGGGTCAGATCATCGAGACCTTCGGCGATTTTGTCGTGCGGGGGTCGGTCGTCATCGGTCTGGTGATCTTTCTGATCATCACCGTCGTGCAGTTCCTTGTCGTCACCAAAGGCGCGGAGCGTGTGGCCGAGGTAGCGGCGCGCTTCGCACTCGATGCCATGCCCGGCAAGCAAATGAGCATCGACGCCGAGATGCGTAACGGCTCGATCACGGCGGACGAGGCCGCCACCCGCCGCAAGCGCCTTGATCGAGACAGCCAGTTCTTCGGCGCGATGGACGGCGCGATGAAGTTCATCAAGGGTGATGCCATCGCCGGCCTCATCATCATCTGCATCAACCTGCTCGGCGGTATCGGCGTGGGCATGAGCGTGCATGGCTATTCCTTCGGCGAGGCGGTGGAGGTGTTCTCGCTGCTCACCGTTGGCGATGGTCTTGTGGCTCAAATTCCGGCTCTGCTGATGTCGCTTTGCGCCGGTATCGTCGTCACGCGCGTTGCCAACAGCGAAACCAGCGACCTCGGCACCGATATTTTCAAGGAATTGGTTTCCGATCCGCGCGTGCCAACCGTGGCCGCATTCATCGTCATCGGTATCGGGTTCATACCCGGTTTTCCGACCTCGGTTTTCTTTGTTCTGGCGCTTATCCTGCTCGTGGGAGCGGTCTTGCTGCGGCGACAGTTATTGTCCGACAAGGAAGATGCCGATGCTGCTGACGCGGCCAAGCAAGGGATGAACAGCGCCGCACCGGGTGGCACCACGCCGGCGGGGACAAAGGACGACAATTCGGATCGGGCGCGGACCGTCAGCACGCGCTTCCGCCTGCTTATCGGCACGGATGTGGCAGCGGCGATTGATCAGGATGATTTGCAGACCCGCCTCGCTGAATTCTTCGATATGCTCCATGCAGCGCGCGGTATCCGGTTTCCGACGGCCAGCTGCGACGTGTCAACGCGCCTTGCGCCGAATGAAGTGGTCGTTGAACTCGATGAGGTTCCGGTCTTCAGCGACAGGCTCGAGCTTGGATCGATGCTGGTGCCGGATCACGATCTTGCCCTCGCGCTGCGCAAGTCGAATCCGAATATCAAGGCATTCGACTGGCCGACGATGCGCGGCGCATGGCTTCCGAAGAACCAGAGCGCGAAGTTGCGCGCGCTCGATCTCAAACCCGTCGCGCTGGAAAGTGCGCTCGCGCATCTGGCCTTCCGCCTCTACGAGCGGAACATGGGGACGCTGTTCTCCAATGCCGTGTTCACGGAGCTGATGGACGCGATGACCGCCGAAGAACCCGAAGCAACCAAGCTTGTCCGCGATGACATGAATGACATCGCGATGTTCAAGATGTTCCGATACCTGATCGAAGACGGCGTTCCGTTGAGGCCACTCTCCCTGTTGCTGAACTCCCTCCACTACTGGATCAACACGGCGGAGAATCCGACGTCGCTGAGTATTGCCGAGTGCCTGCGTGGCTCCATGAAGCGTCAGCTTTGCCACCGCATCGCCGGGTCGGATCAGGTGCTCGGGGTCGTGATGGTCGATCCGGCGGTCGAGGCGGAAATGCGCAAGGGCATCGCGAATTTCAAACGGCCCGACGCCGATCAATCGAATGATGGCATCATTCTTCCCGATACGATTTCGGAGTCGATTCTTGCACAGTTTCGCGACATCTGGATCGGTCAGAATTTCGGCAGCAAACAGGTGGCCATCGTCGTCTCGGGCGATCTTCGACGCCGCGTGAGAAACTTTCTCGCGGGCAGCGACCTGCACTTTCCGGTCCTAGCCCCCCACGAAATCTCGAATGATTTCATCACACAGCCGGTGGACCTCGTGTCCCTCGAAGCAAGTAGCAAGGCGGCATAATATTCCGCCCTCGCCCGCCCGGATGCCAGACAGAGAGTCTTCAATTACCTGAAATGAAGACAAGTCTTTGATTTTAAAAGAAAAGTGGTGCCCGGAGGCGGACTCGAACCACCGACACGCGGATTTTCAATCCGCTGCTCTACCAACTGAGCTATCCGGGCAACGGCGTGTTGGTTAGCCCGCTGGCGCGGCATTGTCTAGACGAAAATCGATCCTTTGTCAGCC
>CALGNO010000124.1 GCA_937958625.1 uncultured Neomegalonema sp. | reverse complement strand
GGCGAGTCGCTGGGCTGGTTCGCCCGTTACACCGGCTGAATAGTCATGGCCGTGAAAAATCGTTCGGACGACGTGCAAGGTTTGGTTCAGCGCGGCGACGGCTTCCTCTTCATCGATGCCGGTTTTGTCGCGGTCGTTCTCAGTATACTGGCTCAGCGCCTTTTTTAAGTTCTGACCGATGCCGATATAGTCAACGACAAGGCCACCCGGCTTATCACCGAACACGCGGTTCACTCGGGCAATCGCCTGCATCAACCCATGCCCGCGCATCGGCTTATCGACATACATCGTGTGCATTGAAGGGGCGTCGAAGCCCGTCAGCCACATATCGCGGACCAGCACGAGTTTGAGCGGGTCGCTCTCATCGCGTGCGCGCTTAGCCAGCCCATCCCGGCGCTTTTTATTTCCAATGTGCTGTTGCCATTCCACCGGATCGGAGGCCGAGCCGGTCATCACGACCTTCACCGCTCCGGCGTCGTCGTCTTCGGAATGCCAATCAGGGCGACGCGCAATGATGGCATCATACATCGCAACACAAATCCGGCGGCTCATGCAGACGGCCATCGCCTTGCCGCCACCCATGCCGTCGATCCGCGCTTCTAAATGCGCCACGACATCCGCAGCGACTTGTTCGATCCGTTTTTCGGAGCCGACCAGTCGCTCCGTCGTGGACCACTTGCCTTTTTGCTTTTCGCGATCCGAGAGGGTTTCGTCCTCGAGCATCGCTTCGATCTCGGCGTCAATCAGCGGTTTCTGCGCGTCGTCCAGATCAATTCGCGCAAGGCGGCTTTCGTAGAAGATCGGCACCGTCGCGCCATCATCCACGGCGCGGGTGATGTCGTAAATGTCGATATATTCGCCGAATACGGCAGGCGTGTTTACATCGTCCGCTTCGATAGGCGTTCCGGTAAAGCCGATGAAGGAGGCGTTGGGCAGCGCCTCGCGCAGGTAGTGGGCATGGCCATAGCGTCGCTCGCCTGTCGCCGCGTCCAGCTTGGCATCGAACCCGTACTGGCTGCGATGGGCCTCGTCGGCCATGACGATGACATTGCGGCGCTGTGTCAGCGCGGGGAAGGTCTCCTCGCCTTTCTCGGGCGCGAATTTCTGCATCGTCGTGAAGATCACGCCACCTGACGCGCGGTCGAGCCGTTCGCGCAGGTCGTCGCGGCCCTCGGCCTGTTCCGGCGTTTGGCGCAGCAGGTCGCGGCAGAGGCTAAACGTTCCGAATAGCTGATCGTCGAGGTCGTTGCGGTCGGTTACGACGACAACTGTGGGATTCTCCAACTCAGGTGCGCGCACGACAAGACCGGCGAAGAAGGCCATCAACAGGCTCTTCCCGCTGCCTTGCGTATGCCAGATCACGCCGATCTTGCGGTCGCCGCCTTCACGGGAGGCATCTATCGCGTGGCGCAGGGCGTGGCGCGCGCCGTGGAATTGGTGATAGCCCGCAACGATCTTGAACGGACCTTTACCTTGGTCGCCGAATACCGAGAAATCGCGGAGCAGTGAGAGGAACCGACCCTTGTCGAAGACACCGCGCAACAGCGTGTCCAACTCGAACACGCCGGGAGGCGTCAGGTCATCCGCCGCGCCTGTGACCGTGCGCCACGGCATGAAGCGTTCGCGCTCGGCGGTCAGCGAACCGATGCGTGCCTTCATCGCGTCGCTGGCGATCAACACTGCGTTTGTGCGGAACAGGGATGGTATCTCGGCCTTATAGGTCTGGAGTTGAGCGTAGGCGGTATCGACCGTCGCCCCCTCATGCCCCGCGCTCTTTAGTTCGATCACGCCGAGCGGCAGGCCATTGACGAAGGCGACCACATCGGGGCGGCGGTCCTTGCGGCTCTCAACGACGGTGAATTGCTGGGTCACCAGCCAGTCGTTGTTATCCGGCGTGTCAAAGTCGATCAGCCGGACCTTACCGCCTTTGATCGCGCCATCGGGGCCGGAGAACTCGACATCGACGCCGTCAATCAGCAGCGTGTGGAGGCGGCGGTTTTCCTCGATCATGTCAGGGGTCACGACGGACAACACGTGACGGATTGCATCGCGTTGGGCATCGGCAGGAATGTCTGAATTGAGCTGCGCCACAGCCGCCGACAAACGCCCTGCCAGCACCACGTCGCCATAGGACGCGCGCTCTGGCTTAGAACCATCCGGCCCGATCACTGCCGGTGATGCGAACTCCCAACCGAGATCACGGAAGATGTCGAGCGCCGCTTGTTCGACCATCTCCTCGTTGAATGCGCCGTAGGACGTTTCGGGCTGATGGTAGGAGATGTCTTTCGTCATGTGCTACCGCGCTTGAAGTCAATATTATGGTGCGCAGTGTAATCCTTCTCAAAGAGTTTGATCAGCGCATCTGCGATTGTCGGAGTGTACTCTGATGCGCCGAGCAGCTTCAATTGACGGGAAAGCTCGGTTTTCAATTTCGCGATGCTATTTGTTCTAAGTGGCCAATCTACAGAGTGATTTTTTTCGTATGCCGACGCGATCTTTGAAGACCAGTCCGCGAGCGTCGATAATTCAGGCGCAGAATCACCCATCACATCGCCGATCAGCTTTTGAATGCTCACCCGAAGGTCGGACTCTAATTCAACCGCGTATGACTGATCGGTCCGGATCGGTTCTTTGACGGCGCGTTTTGCCTCCTCTTCCCGCTTTTTGTCCGCTGTATCTTCCGCGATTCGACGACGAAGCCATTCGTTGCAATAGTTCGACGCGCCGTAGGCGTCTGGGAATAAACTCCCGTGATGAATGTTCATCTTTCGTAGCATCGAAAGGCATTCATCTCGTCGTTCGTTCGGAACGTGGATTTTGCAAATATACTCGGAGAGCTTCTTCGCATCTGGGTCCGGAAGGAAAGTCTGCGAGTCGCCCTGTATTCCAGCATTGGGCATTCCGTCAAAATCGATCGCACTGTTCTCAGTAAGCTGGTTGATAATGTATGACTCGAAGTTTTCAGGTCCGGAAGGAGTAAGGGTGAATAAGCCAGCTTGGTTTACAAGCCTCGCATTATCGTTCGTTCTTGGTTCAAAAAACAGGTCGCCGAGCGCATCTTTCAATCGAGACATATCGAGACAGAATATTGCTCGACTCGTGTTTTTTGTATCTCCGGCATGATCGGGTTCAGAAAATGCGAAGTAGAGAGATACGAACGGTGATTTCGACCAGTCAAGCAACGGAGTTCGCAGTCCGTTGTGCTGTCCGTAGGCCCAGATATCTTCTTCTTCCAGAACTTGTAAGTCAGGCCCTCGTCCGCGCATGGCCAACCTGAACTCTTCAAGTAGAGCCGCTCGAATATCACTGGGGATCGAGCCACCCGCGTATTCGCGCGAAAGAGTTGACGATAGTTCCCAATCGTAACCGCGCTGCCCTCGGTAGACCATCTCACGCTTAGTTTGATTGTGGTTTGGCTCCCGCATTACCTCGACAAATTTCTCCCAACTCTCAACTCGACATGTTGGTAGTAAGCCGTCGACTTGGTTGTTGGGAAAAGCAAAATCCGGCCAACAAGGTAAATCCGAGTGGTATGGCATGGTCTCTTCGGTCATCCCAAAGCCTCCGCATCCATGAGGCGGATTTCGCCGGACATAAGTTTGGGGAGCAGCAGGTCTCGGGTGGCTGCGAGGGTGCGGTTTTCTCGCTTGTTCGCTTCGACTTTATCCAACAGCGTTTGTGTGATCAGTCCGAAACCACCGACTAACTCGTCGGCTACGAGAGGCGCAGGCGTTGCCAGCACGACGTCGGGCCTTACGGCAGGATAGGCTCCTCCATCCGCCAGCGAAGCTAAGGTTTCGATATTTTCTTCGCTGGTCGCTGCACAGTTGACGAAGGGTGACAGCGCCTTTGTCTTGGGTCGTAAGACTGCGAAGCCTGTACTCGCCGTTAGCCCTTCATCGCCAATATAGGCATATGAACCGTTGCCGGGTCTGACAGTGCCGACGATGGTGTCGCCCGGTTCGATGATCCGACGGGCGCGGCTCGGTGCATCGTCCCAGTCGAACCGGATCGTCGTTTCGATAGTGCCCCACTTCGTATTGGCGAGGTCCACATATTCGAGCGTTTCGGGATGCTTTTTCGCAGTCCAGCTTTTTGGGTTCAAAGCTGCGTAATCACTGAGCGTTCCTTCCTCCCACCCCTCCGGCAATCCGTTGTCGCCCAGCGCAGCTGGAAAGAGTGCAGCGAGGCGGTGGGCTTCTTCTTGGTTCTGGATCAGGCCGCCAAGGATGGCGTGGGGGTCGGAGGCTCCGGCCATCTGGCGGCGGGTGGGGCCGAAATCGACGAACCAATCCCGAAACGCCGCCCGCGCCATCGCCTCCAGCGTCTCGTTCATCCGCCGGTTCACCTCGATCTTGTCATCCAGCGCGCCGAGGGTTTCGGCGATGGCGTCTTGCTCTGCTCGGACTGGGAGTTCAATTTCAATGTTAGAGAAATTTGACTTGTTCAGGATCGGTTGTGCTGAACTTCCTGCGGCAAGCCGTTGCAACTCAGCTCGGCGTGAGAAAAGATTGTAATATACGAAGATCGGGTTCGTCTTTTGTGTATCGACGGTGATTGAGTTTATTTGTTGGTTGGTGAAACAATCGACCCCGGCAATAAAGGTCTTTCCCATATCTGAACCAATACAAGAGACCATCACTGACCCGGCTGGAATTGGTGCTTTCGAGACCGAACTGAGCCCTGCATCCGACAAAGTTCTTAGTGTGGAGTAGATATGTCGTCCTTCGCCCATATCCGTTGGGGTCACGAATGGAAAAGGGCCTCCAAAGTTTGTTTCAACAGCAGTTTTTGGTGTTTTCCCTGTGACGATTGGACCCAATTTGCCTAACGTAAGCGTTCTCATTCGCGGTCGGCTCCTTCAACAAACAAGCCGACCAGCGCGGTGTTGATGTAATAGCTGGCCCGGCCCGGCTTGTGCTTTTCGACGAAGCCTGCTTCGGCCAGCGTATCCAGATATTTCGTCGCCGTCTGTCGCGTCACGCTCAGATCGTTCACCACGAACTCGATCCGCGTATAGGGGTGGCGGAACAGGTTGTTGAGCAAATCCTGTGAATAGAGCTTGGGCAACTCTTCCCGCATCTGGCGCTTCATCCCGGCCATCTGCCCCCGGATGCCCTCGACCAGCCCCAGCGTGGTCTGCGCCGTCTCGGCCACGGCCTCCAGCATATAAAGCACCCACTCCTCCCACGCGCCGTCGTCTCGCACCGCTTGCAGCAGGCGGTAATAATCGCCCTTGGTGCGGGTGATATGACGGCTGAGATACAGCACCGGAATATCGAGCAGCCCAGTGCGCGTCAGGTACAGCACATTGAGTATCCGCCCCAACCGCCCGTTGCCATCGGGGAAGGGATGGACGCTCTCGAACTGGTGATGGATCAGCGCCATCTTGATAAGGGGGTCAAGCGCGCTGGCGTCGTCCTCGTTGATGAATCGCTCCAGCGCGGTCATATGCGCGATGATCTCGGCGGCGTCTTGCGGCGGGATGAACACTTGCTCGCCCGTCGCCTCGTTCAGCAAGGCAGTTCCCGGCGTCTCCCGAAACCCGCCCGTGCGCTGTTTGAGCAGGCGGAACATCTCGATCAGCGTGTTGTTCGTGATGAGGCCGCCGGTTTCACGCAAACGGTCATGGCCGAGTTTCAGCGCATCGCGGTAGCGCGCGACTTCCTTTGCCTCGGCGGACTCCGCCCCATCGGGGAACAGGTCGAGTTGGAAAAGCTCGTCCTGCGTGGTGACGATGTTCTCGATCTCGGAACTAGCCTTGGCCTCTTGCAGCGACAGCGTGTCGATCAGAATACCCTGATTGGGGATCGTCGCCGCGCGGCCCTTGAGTTCAGCCAACGCCCGGTTCGCCCGCGCAAGCGCCTTCAGCACCGGAACCGTCTCCAGATCGAGAGGCGGCGGCAGTGTCGGGATCGCGTAGGTCGGTTTTAACATGTTCGCGCGCTCATGTTAAAAAAATCGGAAAATTTTGACATGTCATGGTGATATGTAAACCGAACGGCTGTTTCGTTGACAAGTCATTCGGGCAAAACCCCGCCAAGCGCGGTTTCTATGCGTTTTTCGAGGGCGCGGCCTTCTTCGAACTGTGCTGCGAGGATCTCGCGGAGTTCGGCGAAGCGATCCTCGAAAATCACGCCGTCATCTTCCAGCGCCGCCGCGCCAACATAGCGGCCCGGTGTCAGGACATGGCCGTGTTCGCGGATTTCCTCAAGGCTCGCAGATTTGCAGAAGCCCGGTTCGTCCTCGTAGGCAGTCTCCGGCTCTTTGCTGCGCCAGTTGTGGTAGGTGTCGGCTATCCGGGAAATGTCCTCCGGCGCGAACTCCCGCCGCACCCGGTCGGCCATGAAGCCGAGATTGCGCGCGTCGATGAACAACACCTCGCCCTGCCGGTCCCTGTGCCCATTCGCCGATTTATCCTTGGCCAGTATCCATAGGCAGGCGGGAATTTGCGTCGAATAGAACAACTGACCCGGCAGGGCGACCATGCAATCCACCTGATCCGCCTCGACCATCGCCTTGCGTATCTCGCCCTCGCCCGATTGCTGCGATGACATCGAGCCGTTGGCGAGCACCACTCCGGCGGTCCCGCGCGGGGCGAGGTGGTGCAGAATATGCTGGAGCCATCCAAAGTTCGCATTGCCTTTCGGCGGTGTGCCATGCACCCAGCGCGCATCCTCTGCGATCCGCTCGCCGCCCCAGTCCGAGATATTGAACGGCGGGTTGGCGAGGATGTAATCAGCGCGCAGGTCCGGGAAAGCGTCGCGATGGAAGCTGCCCTCATTGTTCCACGCGATCTCCGCGTCGATGCCCCGCACGGCGAGGTTCATCTTCGCCAGCTTCCACGTCGTGTTGTTCGTCTCCTGCCCGTAGATGGCGATGTCACCGATGCGCCCACCGTGCTCTTTTACGAACCGCTCCGACTGCACGAACATGCCGCCCGAGCCGCAGCAGGGATCGTAGACGCGGCCCTCATATGGCTCCAGCATCTCGACCAGCGTTCGCACCACCGAACGGGGCGTAAAGAACTCACCGCCCCGCTTGCCCTCGGCCCCCGCAAAGCCCGACAGGAAGTATTCATAGACCCGCCCCAGCAGGTCTCGCGCGCCGTCGCTTGCGTCGTGCATCCCGATATTGGAAAACAGGTCGATCAACTCGCCCAGCATGGTTTTGTCGAGCGTCGGGCGGGCGTAGTTTTTCGGCAGGACACCCTTGAGCGAGGTGTTTTCGGGGACGGCCTCGATAGCCTCCATCGCGTCGTCGATCAGCGTGCCAATGGTGGGTTGCTTGGCGTTGGCCTGCAAATGCGACCAGCGCGCCTCCTTGGGCACCCAGAATACGTTGTCGGCGATGTACTCCTCCGGGTCTTCTGTATCCGCGCCGTCGATGTCGGCCAACTTGGCGCGTTGGGCCTCGAAGGCCTCGGAAATGTACTTGAGAAAGATCAGGCCTAGCGCGACGTGCTTGTATTCCGACGGCTCGAGTCCAGCTCGCAGTTTGTCTGCCGCCTTGAACAGATCGGCTTCAAACCCAAGATCGCCGGTGCCGTTGGAAGATGTGCTGCTCGCCATAAAACGCCTCTCGTTGTCAGTTGCTTGCGGACAGTGGCAAGGGAATCCAGATCGCCGCGTCATGATCGCCGAATGGTTTAGCCTTACCATCCAAAACGCAAATCGCCACCCACGCGCAAACGACCGCGTCGAGCGAGTCCTCGAACGATTTGAAT
>CALGNO010000123.1 GCA_937958625.1 uncultured Neomegalonema sp. | reverse complement strand
CCCCACTCGACCACCGGCTGCGGCTGTGCGCTGGCATCGAGGGCCGCACGGAACTCGGCGACCCGGTTCAGGGCGGGCGACACAGATGGCGGGGTCAGGAAGCCCAGCCCGCGCCAGTCGATGCTGTGGATCGTCGCCAACTCCCGCCCCAGCCGCCGCGCCAGCGCCTCGCCATCGAGGGCCTCATCACGGGTCAGGCGGCGGGGGTCCGCCGTGCCCGCAACCCGGCGCATCACAAAGAAATCGCGCGGCATCCCCGGCACGCCCTGCCCCAGCCACAGCGGCTCCGGCACCGTTACCCCCGCCGCAAATGCCGCGCGCAGCAAGGCAAATTCCTCGGCCCGCCCATGGCTCTCGGCCAGCGAAGACGGCGCGTCGGTGCGCAGGACCGCCGCAATCGTCTCGACGTCACCGTCGCACTCTAGCGCCAGATCAACGGCCCAGTTCTCCTGAATCGCGCCGCCGGACATTTTTGCGAGGTTCGAGGCCGTCACCCGCGCCGTCCCCGTGTGCGCGGCGACGAACGCCTGCAATGCGCCCGCGTCAGGCGTCATCGGCCAGACCCCAGTGCCAGAAACCCTGCTTCATCGCGCGGAGTTGTCCGGCCAGCACCATCATGTGCACCTCGCTGGCCCCGTCCACCAGCCGCGCCTGCCGCGCGTAGCGGTACATCCATTCGAGCGGCGTATCCTTCGAGTAACCGCGTGCGCCGTTGAGTTGCAGGGCGGTGTCGATGGCGTCGTGCAGCACATCGGCGACTGCGACCTTGGCCATGGAGATTTCCTTACGAGCAAAGTCGCCCTGATCGATCATCCACGCCGCGCGCATGGTCAGCAAGCGCCCGACTTCGATGTCCATCGCCGCCTTGCCGAGTTTGAGCTGCACGCTTTCGCGGTCGATCAGCTTGCCGCCAAAGCTCTCGCGGGTCTCGACATAGTCCATACCGATGGCCAGCGCCCGCCGCGCCATGCCGAGCCAGCGCATACAATGGGTCAGCCGCGCCTTGCCGAGGCGGATTTGCGTCACCTTCAACCCGTCGCCGACCTCCAGCAAGCGGTTCTCGTCGGGGATTTCGAGGCCATCAAAGCGTAGCTCGCAATGGCCGCCATGTTCCTCCGGTCCCATGATGCCGATGCGGCGCACGATCTCCCATCCCGGTTGATCGGCGTCGAACAGAAAGGCGGTCAGACCCTTGCGGTCATCATCGGATGTGCGCGCGATCAGGGTGAAGGTCTGCGCGCCCTCTGCGCCGGTCGTGTACCATTTGCGGCCCTTGATGACCCACTTATCCCCGTCCCGCGTTGCGGTCGTATAGGTGAGCGACGGGTCTGAACCACAGCCATCGGGTTCGGTCATCGCAAAGGCGCTGCGCACCTTTCCCTCGGCCAGGGGGCGCAGCCAGCGTTCTTTCTGCGCGTCCGTGCCGACCCGCGCGAGCATCCACATATTACCATCGTCGGGCGCGGCGCAGTTGAAGACGACCGGGCCGAAGATCGACCGGTTCATCTCCTCATAGCACGCCGCCATCCCGACCGTAGACAGCCCCATGCCGCCGAATTCCTCCGGCACTTGCGGTGCCCAAAGACCCGCCTCCTTGGCCTTCACGCGCAGGACTTTCAGCGCAGGAAGGCCAATATTTTCGTGCGCGTCCCAGTTCGCCCGATTCGCCTCCACCGGCAGGATATGCGCCTCGACAAAGTCGCGATAGCGGCGGCGCAGGGCGTCGATCTCGGGGGAGAGGGCGAAATCCATGGGTGGTTCTCCAAAGCGTTGTCCGAGCGAAACCGAGATCGCTAAAAACCTAGCAGGCTAACGATAAACTGACCAACACCCTTCGAGACGCGGCTTTGCCGCTCCTCAGGATGAGGCCTCCGCCCTTGCCTCGTCCTGAGGAGGCGCGGAGCGCCGTCTCGAAGGACATGCTGGACACGATTTCAAAGGCTGGAAACCAGATGCCCGCCATCAACCGGAATGACCGACCCGGTCATGTAGGACGCGGCATCGGAGGCAAGCAACAGCAGTGGCCCGTCCAACTCGCGCGGCTCGCCCAAACGCCGTTGCGGTATCCGCTTTATCAGCGCCGTCCCGGCCTCGGTCGCGAAGAAGCCCTCGTTCATCTCGGTTTCCATATAACCCGGCGCGATGGCATTGACCCGGATGCCATGGCGCGCCCATTCCAGCGCCAGCGCCTTGGTCATCTGCACCACGCCCGCCTTGGAAACCGCATAGGCCGCGACGCCTCCGGCAACCCGCTCGCCGAGGATCGAGGCGATGTTGATGATCGACCCGCCGCCGCTGTCCTTCATGCCCTGTGCAGCCGCCTGCGCGACCGCAAAGACACCGCGCAGGTTGGTCTCCATCACCGCATCCCAATCGGCCATGGCCATGGTTTCGGCCCGGTCGCTGCGGCTGATCCCGGCATTGTTGACGAGGATATTGAGCGGGCCGAACGCCGCCTCTGCCGCCGCCATCGCCTGTGTGATCGACGCCGCATCGGTGACATCCAGCGGCACCGCACGCGCCTCGCCCCCCGCCGCCGTAATCTCTGCGGTCAACGCGCTCAGCCGCTCGACCCGCCGCGCACCGGCGCTGACCCGCGCGCCAGCCCCGGCCAGCACCCGCGCCATGTGACGCCCTAGCCCCGACGACGCTCCGGTCACAAAGGCATGACGCCCCGCAAGATCAGCCGTGAGCGTCACGCGGACCCTTTTATCTCGGCACCCATCAAAGCTGAATTGCCTCTGCCGTACCGAAAAACAGCGCCTGAGACACCGCCGCCTGCACCGCCGCTCGCTTGAACGGCTTGGTGATCAGAAACGTCGGTTCCGGGCGCTCGCCGGTCAAAAGCTGTTCGGGATAGGCGGTGATGAAGATGATCGGCACCGCAAAACTCGCGAGAATATCCCGCGCGGCATCCACCCCGGAAGACCCGTCGGCCAGCATGATGTCGCTGAGAATAAGGTCGGGGCGCAGCCTGTCGGCCAGTTGCACCGCATCGTCTTTGGTGTCGGCAATGCCCACCGATTGATGACCCAACTCGCCGACGATGGATTCAAGGTCCATCGCGATGATCGGTTCATCCTCGATGATCATGATCCGCGCCGTGGTTTGTTTCTCGATCTGTGCCAGCGCGGCCTTTTGCATGGCGACCGCGTCGTCGATGCCGACACCGAGAATATCCGCGACTCCATCATCGTCGAAATCCTCCAGCGCGCCGAGCAGGAACGCGGCCCTTGCGATGGGGTCGATCCCCGCCATCCGCCGCTGCGCCGCCGCCTTCATCGGCAGCGTATCATCGTCGAAAGTGTCGCCGGACATATCGGCTCGGGACCGGACCGCCACGAATGCCTTGAACAACGACAGCCGTCCGGGACGCGACGGATCGAACCGGCTGGGATCAGCGATGATCGACTCCAGCGTTGCGGCGCTGAGATCGTCGCCGGATTGCTGCGATCCCGTAAGCGCCCGCGCGAATCTGCGAAGCGAGGGAAGATGTCGCTTGATCGCTTCATACGTGTCGAACTTGGGGTTAGACTGCGATTCGTAATTCGCGTCGCTCATGGTCTGGCGGGTCTCCATTTGGTGCGATAAAAGAAACATAGGAACCAAATGGGGCCATTAGGAGTTTATGTTTGTTGGCTTGTAAAGCATCGGGTACCGGATGACGAAGGATTCCGAGGATGACGATACTGGAGTCGAGTCCGCTCAAACGTCCAAAAACCCCAAGAAAGACCGGATTTCCGACGCTTTGAAGCAGGCCTATGACGACGTGGCCAACGCGCCTCTTCCGGATCGGCTGTCGACCCTGCTCGAACAGCTAAAAGTCAACCGCGAACAATGAGTGTCGAGGATGATCTGCTTGCTCAGGTCACCAATCTCCGCGCTTTTGCACGCAGTTTGGTGCGCGACGAGTCCCGCGCCGATGATCTGGTTCAGGAAACCATCCTCAAGGCCTGGAGCAACCTAAGCACGTTCAAGCAAGGCTCGAACATGCGGGCCTGGCTGTTCACGATCCTGCGCAACACGTTCTATTCCGAAATGCGAAAAAACCGCCGCGAGGTGGAGGATGTCGACGGACACTATGCCGCACAGGTTTCCGAGAAAGAAACCCAGGCCGGCATCATGGATCTGCGTGATTTCAACACCGCCTTTTCGACACTGCCCGCAGACCAGCGCGAGGCGCTGACCCTCGTCGGGGCTTCCGGGTTTTCGTATGAGGAGGCGGCGGCGGTCTGTGGCTGCGCCGTCGGCACGATGAAAAGCCGCGTCAACCGAGCCCGCGTCAGACTGTCGGCGATGCTGGACGAGGAAGCGGGTTCCGATGACAGCGGTCAGCCATGATTCCAAAAGGCCGCAGCAGAATTCCGATACTTGGCCGTCTGTTTCGGACGCTCAGCCTGCGTGTTCAGGTGGCGATCCTGTTGGCCTTGGCGATGCTGCCCGTGGGCATTCTGGCCCTCGACCAGGGCATCCACAACTACACGGAGACCAAGCGGCTTCGCCAGGAAAGCTTTGTGCTGGAGGCGCTTCAGGCGGGCGAGATGGAACAGGCCGCAATCAACGAAGCCTTCGGGGCCATGGGCGTGCTGAAAGCCCAGATCGAAAGCGGCTCGCCCCGGCGTCTCTGTCGCACGGTCTTCAAGGAATACACCAACCGCAAGCCCGGCATCGCCTTTATCGGTTTTATTGATACGACCGGAAAGCTGGACTGCTCGGTGCCGGAGGCGGACGACGCGATCTCCTATAGCGGTAGTCCGGAATTCACGTCGTTCATGCAGTTACCCCGACCGGCGGTGACGGCGCGGGACGTCGGCGATGTTTCCCGCAAGCAGGTTCTGGTCCTCACCGAACCGATCTATCGAGACGGCAGCGTTGCCGGTGCCCTCGTCATGTCGATTTCAAGCCGCTACCTCGCCTGGGTCGCCCGAAAGAAGGAAACGTCGCCCCTCGCGCGCTATACACTCGTCGCGCGGGATAATCTGAATATCGCGCGCAGTCAGGATACCGATGCCGACTGGCTGCCGCCTGCCCCGGTTCTCGGCACCCTGTTGATCGACCGGGATCACGTGGTCGAAGCCACCTCCCGCGATGGAAAGGAGCGGGTCTTCGCGATTGCTCCGCTCTTTGAGGGGGATGTCTTCGCCGTTGCCAGTTGGCGCGACGACAGCAGCGTCATGTCGATGGATATTCGGTCGCTGTTGCTGATCGCTCTGCCGGTCTTGATGTGGGCCTTGGCGATTCCGGTGGCCTATATCGCCGTCGACCGGCTGGCGCTTCGGCACATCGTTTATCTCGATCGACTCGTCGGCGTCTACGGACGCAGCGGACGCCACCTGCGGGCCAGTGCCATGCGCGATGCACCGATGGAGATCGCGAAGCTGGGCGAAAGCTTCGATGCCATGGTGCAGGACATCGAAACCCGCGAGGCCGTGCTGACCGACGCGCTGGATGAAAAGGAAATCCTGCTTCGGGAAATCAATCACCGGGTCAAGAACAACCTCCAGATGGTCAGCAGTCTCACCAGCCTGCAAATCCGCGATGCAACGACGCGCCATGAGCGGATGGCGCTCGAACGCCTGCAAGAGCGTATCCATGGTCTCTCGGCGGTGCATCACAGCATCTATGAAGCTGAAAACATGAACGAGATTCGCGTCGATCATCTGATCGCCGGTATCGCGCGGAAGCTTGCCGACAGTAACCGGACCAACGAGCGCCAGATCGAGCTCGACCTCGATCTGAAACCGGTTTCAACCGGCCCCGACAAGGCCATGCCCCTGACCCTGTTTGCGACCGAGGCGATTGTGAACGCCTTCAAACACGGCCTGAGCAACGCGCCAACGGAAATACTTCGAATTACCCTGACCTGTCAGGACGATACCTTGAGGCTCGACATCATCAACGGCCTGCCCGAAACCAGACCGGAACCGGATGCCGATGCGCCGATGGGTAAGGGCATCGGTCAAGAACTGAGCGATGGTTTCGTCGCCCAACTTCGCGGCAGCGTCGAGCGGGTCGAGGCCGAGGGTCTTTATCGCGTGACCCTGACGGTGCCGCATTCCGAAGAAGGCGACACGCCTCAGGCGTAACCGCACCGGCCTCGATGCCGGTCAGTCTTTCCGGCGAGATGTCGAGGTCATCCCCGACATGCCGTGTCAGGTGCGCAGCAACTCGTTGGTCGAGGTTTTTGACCGCGTGCGCTCGTCCACCCGCTTGACGATGACGGCGCAGTAAAGGCTCGGACCGGGCGAGCCATCGGGCAGGGGCTTGCCGGGCATCGAGCCGGACACGACCACGGAATAGGCGGGCACCTCGCCCATGAAGACCTCGCCGGTCGCGCGATCCACGATCTTGGTGGACGCCCCGATAAAGACGCCCATGCCGATCACCGCACCCTCGCGCACGATACAGCCCTCGACCACTTCGGAGCGTGCCCCGATGAAGCAATTGTCCTCGATGATGACAGGACCGGCCTGAAGCGGTTCCAGCACGCCGCCGATGCCCGCACCACCGGACAGATGCACGTTCTTGCCGATCTGGGCACACGACCCGACCGTGGCCCAGGTATCGACCATCGTGCCGCTATCGACATAGGCACCGAGATTGACGAAACTCGGCATCAGCACGGCATCGGGGGCGATATAGGCACTGCGCCGGACGATGCAGTTCGGCACCGCCCGAAAGCCCGCCGCGCTGAACTCATCCGCACCCCAGCCCTCGAACTTCGACGGCACCTTGTCCCACCATGTCGCGCCGCCGGGTCCACCGTCGATCACACTCATATCGTTGAGCCGGAACGAGAGCAGCACCGCCATCTTCGCCCACTGGTTCACGGTCCAGTTGCCATCGCCGCCGCGCTCGGCCACCCGCAGCTTGCCGCCGTCGAGCAGGGTCAGGGTTTCCTCCACTGCGTCACGCACTTCGCCCTTGGTGCCCGAATTGACGTCGGCGCGGGCCTCGAAGGCGGCTTCGATGACGGTTTTAAGTTGATCGCGTTCCATGGAAGTCCCTCTTGGTGCTGGCTTGTCGGGCGTGTCATACCCTTAACTGTTCCGCTGTGCCACCCACCGAACGAAAGACTCCATGAGCGCCGAAACCATCTACGAACTCGAAGACATCATCTGGCTCAGCCGCAGCCTGCCCCTGCGCCACATGATGCAGCCCGATACCGCCCTTCACGCCCTGCGCCAGCAGGTCGAGCATCTGCAAGGTCTGCCCGCCGACGGCATCGCGACCATCGACACCCCCGCCGAGTCAATGATCGCCGCCGATGGCTATCTGCACTGCCTTGGGGCCTATAACCCCGACCTGCGCGGGGATTTGCTGGTGCGCTGCGGGCACCCGGCGCTGGTGGCGCTGGGCGGGATGCTGTGCCTGCTGGCCCCGCAACCCGACGATGGCGCGGTGCTGGAACGATCCCGCGAGGGCGTTGGGGCCGATGCGTGGCTGGTCGGCCTCGCCCATCGCCAAGCCACCGGTCAGCCCGCCGGGGACGAGGCCGAGCATCTGGCTCTGATCCACCAGATCGGGGCGAGACTCACCGGCCTGCCGGTTCAGCGCCCGCGCCTGTGGCGAACGGCGGACGTGCCCCGCGCGGAGTACGATGCGCTACAGGAAGAAATCCGCGCCCTCTATCGCACCGGCGGAGCCGACGAGGCCCATGCAAGGATGAAGGCGCTGATGCACGACAAGGACAGCGTCCTCGGCCAATATCTCAAAGACCGCTCAGCCCGCCGCGCCTGAAAATCCTTGGCCAATTCGGGCCGCCATGCCAAGGCGATAGAACGCCAACACATAGGGTAATCGCTTGTGAAAAAAGTCGATGCGTCACACCATCCTTCGAGACGACCCTCCGGGTCTCCTCAGGATGAAGGTGACGACATGTCCTCATCCTGAGGAGCGGCCTAGCCGCGTCTCGAAGGATGGTGATGCCCGAACTGACTCGAACGATTACACCGCGCCCAACGACGAAAATGGACTCCCATGTCAAAAAAACGCCCTTCGCCGCTGACCCATGTCGAAACCGATCTTGAACGGGTCGAAGACATCCCCAGCACGCCGCAATCGGAATCGCCGACCTATCGCCTCGCGGTGGCCGATCAGGATTTCCTGTTGCGCGAAGAACTGCGCCCGGTGCGCCTGCAACTCGAATTGCTGAAGCCGGAGATGATCCTCGACGAACACGGGATCGCCTCCACCGTGGTCCTCTTCGGCGGCGCGCGCCTGCCTGAACCCGGCGTAGAGCCATGGGCGGCGAAGAACGAGACCCAGCGCAAGAACCTCAAGGAAAACTCGAAATACTACGAGCAGGCCCGACGGTTCGCCCAGCGGGTGAGCGAGGAATCCCTGAAACACGACAACAAGGAATTCGTCGTTGTCACCGGCGGTGGTCCGGGCGTGATGGAGGCGGGAAACCGCGGCGCCATGGATGCGGGGGCGAAATCCATCGGCCTCAATATCGTGCTGCGCCAGGAACCCCTGCCCAACGCCTATACGACGCCGGAATTGTGCTTCAACTTCCACTACTTCGCCATCCGCAAGATGCATTTCCTGATGCGCGCAAAGGCGATCTCGGTCTTCCCCGGCGGCTTTGGCACCATGGACGAGCTGTTCGAGACCCTGACCCTGATCCAGACCGACCGCATGGACCCGGTCCCCGTGATCCTGTTCGGCGAGTCGTTCTGGCGACGGGTGATCAACTTCGAAGCCCTCGCCGAAGAAGGCACGATCGGTCCCGACGACACCAAACTGTTCAGCTTCGTTGATACCGCCGAAGAGGGTTGGGCCGCGATTGCGGAGTTTTATGGGTTGGAGGGGTAATCCCGAGGCACCCCGCCGCCCCTTGCCGAAGCGCCGGATCACACCAATATCGCCGAGCAGAACGGAGGAGCGCCTGACGACACATGAAAGTCGGGGTACATCTTCCTCCCGGAAATCGGGGATCGATCATGCCATTGAATGCTGTGCCTGCCGAACCAAGGACCGCCACGCTCTATCGCATGGTGATGGACAAACACCTCTGCCCCTTCGGCCTCAAGGCAAAGGACCGTCTGGAACGCGAGGGGTTCACCGTCGCGGATCGCTGGCTGACCAGCCGCGATGAAACCGATGCCTTCAAGGCCGAACATGGTGTCGAGACCACGCCGCAAATCTGGATCGGGGATGAACGGATCGGCGGATACGACGCCCTGCGCCAGCATCTCGGCGACCGGGTTCGGGACAAGGGCGAAACGACCTATCGTCCCGTGATTGCCATTTTCGCGATGGCGGCGGCGATGGCCTTGGCGATGAGCTGGGCGACCTACGGATCGGTCGTGACCCTGCGCGCCGCCGAGTGGTTTATCGCAGTATCCATGTGTCTGCTGGCCTTGCAAAAGCTCAAGGATGTCGAGAGCTTTTCGACCATGTTCCTCAATTACGACCTGCTGGCGCAACGCTGGGTTCGCTATGGTTACATCTATCCCTTTGCCGAGGGTCTCGCCGGCGTGCTGATGATCGCGGGCGCACTGATCTGGTTTGCAGCACCGCTGGCGCTGGTGATCGGCGGCATTGGGACGGTGTCGGTTTTCAAGGCCGTCTATATTGACAAGCGCGAGTTGAAATGTGCCTGCGTCGGCGGCGATACCAACGTGCCACTCGGTTTCGTTTCCTTGACGGAAAATCTGATGATGATCACCATGGCCGTCTGGATGCTGATAAAACACTGGTGAAGAGTGTTCCGCCTTTACGCCGCGGGGCCCGAGGAGAAGACATCCCATAGCAGCAGGAGCCATGCAGATGAGATTTCTACCAATTTCGACCCTCCTGATCCCGATGACGGCAGCCGTCTCACTGGCTTGGGCAGAAGACACGACGCATCGTATTTCTGTCATGAAAACAGAAAGTTGCGGCTGTTGTAATGCCTGGGTCAGCCATCTTGAGGAACACGGGTTCGAGGTGGAGACCACGAACATGTCCCAGGGCGCGCTGAACCGCTTCAAGGACCGAAGCGCCATCGCACCCCGCTACAAATCCTGCCATACCGGCATGGTCGACGGATATGTCATCGAGGGGCATGTTCCGGCGAGCGACATCATGGAACTGCTGACTCAGAAACCTGACGCCCTCGGCCTGTCCGTTCCGCGAATGCCGATCGGCTCGCCGGGGATGGAAATGGGCGACACGCGCGATGCCTATAACGTGCTGCTTATGGACAATGAAGGCAACGCCGAGGTGTTTTCATCCTACGCCGCGCAGTAAAGGGACCGGGGGGTTTGATCACCCCGGTATCCTGCGCACGATAATCAGATGATCCGTATAATTTCCCCGACAAAGGAGGAAATTGGAGCGGGCGAGGCGATTCGAACGCCCGACCCTAACCTTGGCAAGGTTATGCTCTACCCCTGAGCTACGCCCGCTCATGACCCTCTCGGATCGGCGTGAGGCGAGGTATAAGGATTCGCGAGCGCTTTGCAACAGGTTTGTCAGGCGTGGTAAATCAAGTCTTTCCGCCCGCGTTCTCGCGCCATTTCACGCCGTCGCCGAGGGTATCGAGAAACCCTTCATGGGCGGCCTGCTCGGCGTCGGTCAGCAAGATCGGACGCGGCTTTCCCCGGGCCCGCGCCGGGGCATTGCCGCCGGTCTCGACGCTGCCACCACCACCGGCGCCGACCTCGAGCGAGAACCCCTTCTGCCGGCCTCCGATCAATTCCAGATAGACATCGGCCAGCAGCTCGGAATCCAGCAACGCCCCGTGTTTCACGCGCTTTGCGCTATCGACCTTGAAGCGGCGGCAGAGGGCATCGAGACTGTTCTGGGCACCGGGAAACCGCCCCCGCGCCATCTCAAGCGTGTCGATGACACGGGAGAATTTCAGCGGCGCTTGCTTCACCCGCTCCAGTTCGAAATTCAGGAACTTGATGTCGAATTTCGCATTGTGGATCACCAGCGTCCCGTCACCGATGAAATCGACGAAGGCTTGGGCAATGTCGTCGAAAACCGGCTTATCGGCGAGAAAAGCCTCGGTAATACCGTGGATCGCCTCGGCTTCGGGCGGCATTGACCGGCGCGGGTTGATGTATTGATGATAGGTGCGACCCGTGGGGACGTGGTTGATCAGCTCCAGCGCACCGATCTCGACGATCCGATGCTCGCCCGGTTCGAGGCCGGTGGTCTCGGTATCCAGCACCAGTTCCCGTAAATCGCTCATGTGTTGTCTCCCCCGCGCAACCGAGCCAGAATGATGCCCACCGCCATCCGTGCCGCGTCCAGCCCATTCGATGTGTCGATGACAAAATCCGCCCGCGCCCGCTTTTCGGCATCCGGGGTCTGTTTGGCAAGGATCGCCTCGAAGCGTTCCTCGCTCATGCCGGGACGCGCGAGCACCCGTGCGCGCTGGACCTCCGGCGGGGCGGTAACGACGACGACCTTGTGGACATTGCGGTCGCCGCCGGTCTCGAACAACAGCGGAATGTCGAGCAGCACGATCTCCGCCTTCCGGTATATCGAGAAAAACGTCCGGCGGCTTTCGGAGAGCAACGGATGCACCGCCGCCTCGATCTTCGGCAGTAAACTATCATCCTGAAAGACCGCGCGGCGCAGGGCATCGCGATCGACGGCCCCGTCCTCCACGACACCGGGAACCAGATCGCCGATGGGCTCAACCGCCGCGCCGCCCTTGGCATAAAGCGCATGGACGGCGGCATCGGCATCGTAGACCGGTACGCCCTCCTCCGCGAACATCTGCGCGGTCGTGGATTTGCCCATGCCGATGGAGCCGGTCAGGCCAAGAACGATCATCGCGCCTCGCCCAGTACCGCCGCGCCCAGTACCGCCGCGCGCAGGTCGGCATCGACCTCAGGCTCGTGGCCAAACCACGCGGCAAAGCCGGGGCGCGCCTGGTGCAGCAGCATCCCCAGCCCGTCCACCGTCTGCGCCCCCCGCGCCCTTGCCGCTTGCAGAAACGGCGTATCGAGCGGCGCATAGACGATGTCGGTCGCCAGCGCGCCCTCGGACATGTCGTCGAGGGTCAGCGACAGGGGTGGCCCGCCCGCCATGCCCATGCTGGTCGTGTTGACGACGGTCGCCGCGCCGTCCAGCGCCGCCTCGGCCTCGGACCAGTCAACGACGGTAATCATCCCGCCCAAATCCTCGGCCAGCGCTTCTGCCTTTGCGCGGGTGCGGTTGGTCAGGCGCAGGTCCGTCACTCCGGCATCCTGCAAGGCGGCAACCACGGCGCGCGCGGCCCCCCCTGCCCCGAGCACCACCGCAGGCCCCGCCTCTCCGCGCCAGTCGGGACGCGCGGCGCGCAGGTTCTCGATAAAGCCATAACCATCTGTATTATCAGCAATGATTCCGCGATCTGGATCGAAGATCAGCGTATTCGCCGCGCCGATCCGCATCGCACGGGGGGTTCTGTCATCGACTCTCTCGAAAGCCGTCACCTTATGGGGCAAGGTCACATTGCCGCCGACAAAACCGATTTTCGGCAAGATCTTCAACGCCTCGGCAAAATCTTCCGGCGCGATGGGCAGGGGCAGATATGACCCGACCAGACCATACCGCGCCAGCCAGTGGCCATGCAGCACGGGCGAGCGGCTATGGCCTATCGGCCAACCGGCGACGAAGGCCATGGGCGGCACACGCGCCGTGTTCATCGCTTGACGATTCCTTCATCGCGCAGGGCGTTCAGCACCTCGAATAACGGCATCCCGAGGATGGAAAAGTAATCCCCCTCGACCCGGTCAAACAGTTGCGCGCCCATCGACTCGATCCGATAACCGCCCACCGTCGACAGCACCGCCTCGCCCTCTTGCGCCAGATAGCGGTCAAGGAAAGCGTCGGAATAATCGCGCACGGACAAGGTTGCCTCGCCCATCCCGTGCCAAATCGCGGTCCCATCGCGCACCAGCACCGCCGCACTGATGAGCGTATGGGAGTGACCCCGCAAACGCCGCATCTGACGCCGCGCATCGGAGAAATTCTCCGGTTTGTCGAAAATCTCGTCCTCGAAAACCAGCACCTGATCCGACCCGAGCACCAACCGTCCCGGCATCACCTCGGACACCGCGAGGGCCTTGGCCTCGGCCAATGCCTGGGCGACCTGTTCGGGCAGGTCTTCACCGGGCAGATACCGCGCCTTGAACGCCGATTCCGAGACCCGCGACGCCACGATCTCGACCTCGACCCCCGCCGATCGCAGCATATCGGCCCGCGCCGCACTGCCCGAGGCGAGAACGAGGCTCATGCCCCCTGCCCCGCCCGCCGGGCCTCGATCAGTTGCAGGATCGCCGCCGAGGTTTCCTCGATTGACCGGCGGGTCACGTCGATGATCGGACATGCAAGTCGCTCCATGAGTTGCCGCGCCTCGATCACTTCGCGCCGGATGGCGTCGAGATCGGCATAATCGGTCGCGCGATCGTGGCTGAGAGATTCGATACGGTTTTGGCGGATTTGTGCAAGACGGCTTGGCTTCGCGGTCAGGCCGACCAGCACCGGTTTATCGGCGGGCAGATCGAATAACGCCCTGGGAGCCTCGCGTCCGGCTATCAGGGGCACGTTCGCCGCCTTGATGCCCCGCACCGCGAGATAGACGCAAGTCGGGGTCTTCGAGGTTCGCGACACGCCGATCAGCACGGCATCGGCCTCGCGCAGTCTTTCTGCGGAATGGCCATCATCATAGGCCATGGCGAAATCGAGCGCTGCGACCCGGGTATAATACCGCGCATCCACCGCATGTTGTGCGCCGGGGCGCATGGCGGCGGGTTTGCCGAAATACGCGGTGAGGGTCGACAGCATCGGATCGAGAAACGGCACCGCCAAGACACCGATCTCGTGACAGCCGCGCTCCAGCCGTGCTCGCAGCTCGGCTTCGACCACGGTATGAAACACCAGTCCCGGCTCCTTCGCCACCGCCGCCAGCGCCGTATCGAGGGATTCCGGCGAGCGAATCATCACATGACGCCGGTAGGAAACCCGCACGCCCTCGAACATCGCGACGGTCGCGCGCAAGGCCGCAGAGATGGTTTCTCCGGTCGAATCCGAGATCATGTGTATGCAGGGGGTTTCAGCCATAGGTCTGTGGATAGCGGGAGTAAGCGCCCTTTCCCAATTGAAAAGTTAATTCTGCACCCGTGTTGCGAGTCCTGTCCCGCGAGTCCTTCGCACCATATTTCCCGCCCTGTCCTGTCTGTGACTCCCGGGTATAACTTCGAACCCGGATGGGCTGTGCTGATACGATACGGTCACTGTGGCCGACGATCCATTAATCTTTATGAAGATTTCGTTAACAAAGGGCGCGGCGATACCCGATGGGCGTTCCACCCTGGCACAGGAATAACTCGGGTCGTAAAGACTGGACGAAAATCATCCCCGTTATCCACAGGGATTCATTTAATCCATCAGGATTCAAGATTCTTGATTGAATGAAATGAAAAGGTGACGCCTCCCCGTACGCTATCCCTTGCGCCACCCGCAAAAACCCGAAATGAAAAGCGGTATGAAGACAGAAGAAAAATTGCTGATCCGTACCCTCAAGGGCGAGACAACGCCGGTCCCTCCGGTCTGGCTTATGAGACAGGCCGGACGATACTTGCCGGAATATCGGGCGACCCGCGAAACCGCGGGTGGATTTCTCAACCTCTGCTATTCGCCCGATTTTGCTGTGGAAGTGACGCTGCAGCCGATCCGGCGTTTCGGGTTCGATGCGTCGATCCTGTTTTCCGACATTCTGGTCGTACCCCACGCCATGGGCCGCGATGTGTGGTTCGAAACCGGCGAAGGCCCGCGCCTGAACCCGTGGACCGATGATCAGCCTGTGCCCGTGCTGGATCTGGAGAGCTTTCACGCTCATCTCGCGCCGGTCTATGAGACCATCGGACGGCTGCGTGAGGAATTACCGAAAGAGACGTCACTGATCGGATTTTCCGGCGCGCCCTGGACCCTCGCGACATATGTGATCGCTGGCCGGGGCAAGGACGATCAGGCCGCAGCACGAAAACTGATGTTTTCAAACCCCGCGCGATTCAAGGCGTTGATCGATGTGCTGGCCGATGCGATTTCGCATTATCTGATCCGCCAAATCGACTCCGGCGCCGAAGTGGTTCAGATCTTCGACAGCTGGGCCGGAGCGCTCGCCCCGAACGCCTTCGATGCCTATTGCATCGAGCCGACGGTGCGGATCGTCAACGCCGTGCGCGCTGCGCATCCCGATACACCGATCATCGGATTTCCCCGCGCGGTCGGCTCGGAATATGTCGATTTTACCAAGGCGACGGGCGTCGATGGCATCAGCATCGACCAGACGGCCTCTCCCGATTGGGCCGCTAAAGCGATTCAGCCCCATTGCGCCGTGCAGGGGAATCTCGAACCGATGCACATGGTGACCGGCGGCGATGCGATGCTGGCAGATATCGACCGGATTCGCGCGGCGCTTTCGGGCGGGCCTCACATCTTCAATCTGGGCCACGGTATCACGCCCGATGCGAATATCGACAATGTGCACGCGCTGTTGAAAAGAATTCGCGGATGATCGCCGACGCGTATCTGTGGATCAAATGGCTGCACATTCTGGCGGTGATAAGCTGGATGGCGGGTTTGCTCTACCTGCCTCGGCTGTTCGTCTACCACGTGGAAACGTCGAGCGCGGAGGCAAAGACCGAGTTCGCGGCGGCGCAGGTAAAGCTGTTGCGGCGGATCATGAACCCCGCGATGATCGTGACATGGATTTCCGGATTTTTGTTGATCGTTGCCATCGTTGGCCCCGGCGAGATGTGGATATGGGCGAAATTCGCCCTTGTCGTCGCAATGACAACCTTTCACGTGATCTGCGCGCGGTGGCGAAAGCAGTTGCTGGACGGCACGAATGACCGGTCCGGCAAATTCTTTCGGATGATGAACGAAGTCCCGACAGTTCTCATGATCGGTATCGTCGGGTTGGTGCTGTTCAAGCCTTTCTAGATCGGCTTGCGTTCAACATGGATCAGTAAGCGTCTGGTTTCATGCGGCTCCTGGCGCGAAACCTGACTCGATGAATGCGCGGGTCGCTCTAAATCATCAATCTTCTTAAGGCATTGATTATTATACAATATTGAGTGTTTTCTTCGTCGCGGCAACACTTCTTTCTTGACACGACGTGATTTGTGAAAGAGAGAACAGTCGAAACGGGCACAGCGTCCTGCTGCGACAACCGGGTTTATTTTCAGCCTGTCATCCCCGATCTTTCCCCCCGCGAAAGCACGCCATCATGGATATTACGTCCCTGAAACTTCAGGAACTTAAAGAAAAATCACCAACGGCTCTTCTTGCCTTTGCGGAAGAACTGGAGGTCGAAAACGCCAGTACCCTGCGCAAGCAGGACATGATGTTCGCGATCCTCAAGGAACTCGCCGAGCGTGACGTAGAGATTGTCGGCGTCGGCGTGATGGAAGTCTTGCAGGACGGTTTCGGCTTTCTCCGCTCGCCGGACGCCAACTACCTGCCCGGCCCCGATGACATTTATGTCAGCCCGAATCAGATCCGGCGCTTTTCGCTGCGCACGGGCGATACCGTCGAAGGTCTGATCCGGTCACCAAAGGATGGTGAGCGGTACTTTGCGCTGATGAAACTCAGCACGATCAATTTCGAAGACCCCGACCGCGCCGGTCACAAGGTTCATTTCGATAACCTGACGCCGCTCTATCCCGAAGAAAAGCTGAAGCTCGAAATCGAAGACCCCACGATCAAGGACCGCAGCGCGCGGATTATCGAGATCGTTGCGCCCATCGGTAAAGGCCAGCGCGCTTTGATCGTGGCTCCGCCCCGGACGGGTAAAACCGTTCTGTTGCAGAATATCGCTCAATCCATTGCTGCCAATCACCCCGAAATCTATCTGCTCGTTCTGCTGATCGACGAACGGCCCGAAGAGGTCACGGACATGCAGCGCACGGTGAAGGGCGAGGTGATTTCTTCCACCTTCGACGAACCGGCGACGCGCCATGTGGCCGTCACGGAGATGGTCATCGAGAAGGCCAAGCGCCTGGTCGAGCATGGCCGCGATGTCGTCATCCTCCTCGATTCGATCACCCGCCTTGGCCGCGCCTACAACACCGTCGTGCCCTCCTCCGGTAAGGTGCTGACGGGCGGTGTCGATGCCAATGCGCTGCAACGGCCCAAGCGTTTCTTTGGTGCCGCGCGTAATATCGAGGAAGGCGGGTCGCTTTCGATCATTGCGACGGCCCTGATCGAAACGGGCAGTCGCATGGACGAGGTGATCTTTGAAGAATTCAAAGGCACCGGTAACTCTGAACTCGTCCTTGATCGCAAGATTGCTGACAAGCGCGTGTTCCCCGCTATCGACATTCTTCGTTCGGGCACCCGTAAGGAAGAGCTTTTGGTCGATAAGGCTATCCTGACGAAGATGTTCATGCTGCGTCGGATATTGAACCCGATGGGCACCATCGACGCGATGGAATTCCTGATCGACAAGCTGAAGAAGACCAAGTCGAATGACGAGTTCTTCGATTCGATGAATTCCTGACGCGGCCATGACGGGCCTTGATACGATCTACGCCCTTGCCTCAGCGCGGGGGCGTGCGGGCGTATCAGTTATCAGAATATCCGGCAGCGCGAGTGACGATGCGCTCGCCGCCCTTGGCGTAACCGCCCTGCCCGAGCCGCGCGTGGCGCGGATGCGGCGGCTGATTGATCCTCAGGATGGCTCGGTTCTGGATGACGCCCTCGTGCTGCGATTTTCCGAGGGTGCAAGTTTTACCGGCGAAAGCAGTGCAGAGATTCAATGCCACGGCGGCCCGGCGGTTGTCGCCGCGATCCTCGCGGCATTGGGCACCCTCCCCTCCATGCGGCTGGCCTTGCCGGGAGAGTTCACGCGGCGAGCGTTCGATAATGGGCGTCTCGACCTGGCTCAAATCGAAGGTCTGTCTGATCTGATCGCGGCGGAGACCGAAGCCCAGCGGCGTGCGGCGTTGAGACAGGCCGATGGATCGCTCGGGCGCGCGGTTCGTGAGTGGTCGGCTTCCCTGACGACGGGCTTGGCTCTGCTGGAAGCGACCATCGATTTCGCCGACGAAGACATTCCCGATGAGACCTATACCGTCGTCTCCGACCGAGTGTTTCACGTGAAACAATCCATCGAGGCACTTTTGAGTAATGCGCAGTTTTCGGAACGATACCGCGACGGCTGGCGTGTTGCCGTCATCGGTGCGCCGAATGCCGGGAAGTCCAGTCTGCTGAACGCCCTCGCCCGCCGCGACGTCGCGATCACATCTCCCATTGCCGGCACGACCCGCGACGCCATCGAAGTTGCCCTCGATTTCGATGGCTACCCGGTGACCCTCGTCGATACCGCGGGGCTGAGACAAACGACGGATGTGGTGGAAAATATCGGCATAGACCGTGCGCGCCTCAGTGCTGAGACTGCGGATTTGCGCTTGGCGGTCGTCGCGCCGGACGCCCCCCTCGACGCCGGAATTCGCAGTCTGCTGCGGGATACCGACCTTCTCGTCTGGAACAAAGCGGATCTTGAGCCGAATTCCGACATCGACATCAAGATATCGACGCTGAATGATGACGGACTGGAAAATCTAACCCGAGCGATACAGAGCCGTCTCGATCTCGCAGACCCATCGGGAGCCAGCGCGTTGCTTCGTGATCGCCACGACGCCGCGCTCCGCGACGCCCTTGCGGCAATCGAACGCTATGAATCCCTTGCGAGTGATCCAGCCTCTGATGTAGGAGACACCCCGGAGATTGCGGCAGAACATTTGAGGCTTGCGCGCGCGTCACTGGGGACAATTACCGGTGATGTGGGGGTCGAGCGGCTGCTGGACGTAATCTTTTCAGAATTCTGTCTCGGCAAATGACCGCTGTTTCATAGAAACATGCGTCACAGGTAAGGCGGCTGTTTCACGTGAAACAATTCGACTACGACATAATTGTAGTGGGCGGCGGTCACGCAGGCTGTGATGCTGCCTTGGCCGCCGCCAGGATGGGTGCGCGCACGGCTCTTGTGACGCAGAGGCGCGACCGTATCGGCGAAATGTCGTGCAATCCGGCGATTGGCGGTCTCGGCAAAGGTCATCTCGTCCGCGAGATTGATGCGCTAGATGGTGCCATGGGGCGCGTCGCCGATCAGGCTGGTATCCAGTTTCGGATGCTGAACCTGCGAAAAGGCCCAGCGGTGCGCGGCCCACGGGCTCAGGCAGACCGGGCGCTCTACAGGTCGGCGATGCAGGCTGAGTTCGAGGCATCGACGGTCAGCGTCGTCGAAGCCGAAGTGCGCGATCTCATCGTCAATGCCAACCGCGTCGAAGGCGTGGAAAGCTCTTTGGGGCCATTGACGGCAGGCGCCGTCATTTTGACGACCGGAACCTTCCTCAATGGTGTCATGCATATCGGAACAGCTAAGACCGAAGGTGGTCGGGCTGGCGATCCACCTGCGAAAGCGTTGGCCGAGCGGCTCTATGCCCTCGGTCTGCCGATGGGTCGACTGAAGACCGGGACGCCAGCTCGACTGGATGCACGGACGATCGATTTCAGCGGGCTGGAGGAACAGCCGGGTGACGAGACGCCGGTGCCGTTCTCCTTCATGACCGAGCAAATCACGACGCCGCAAATACCGTGTCACATTACCCGCACAACGGTGGATGCGCACCGGATTATCGAGGATAACCTTGCCAAATCAGCTCTTTATGGTGGCCAGATCGAGGGCGTTGGCCCGCGTTACTGCCCCTCTATAGAAGACAAGATCGTCCGCTTCTCCGAAAAAGACAGCCATCAGATTTTTCTGGAGCCGGAAGGCCTAACCGACACGACGATTTACCCGAACGGCATTTCGACCTCGTTGCCCGTCGACGTTCAGCGCGCTTTCATATCCGCGATTCCCGGTCTCGAAAAAGCCGAGATCGTTCAGCCCGGCTATGCCATCGAGTATGACTACGTCGATCCGAGAGTGCTCGATCATACGATGGCGCTTAAAGATTTGGACGGGTTGTTCCTCGCCGGACAGATCAACGGGACGACGGGGTATGAGGAGGCAGCGGCTCAGGGTATCATGGCGGGGCTGAACGCTGCGGCCTATGTCTCTGACGCGGCGGAAGTCATCATCAGTCGTGCCGAGGGGTATATCGGTGTGATGATTGATGACCTTGTTACCCGGGGCGTTGCGGAACCTTATCGCATGTTTACCTCGCGCGCCGAGTATCGCCTGAGCTTGCGGGCCGACAATGCAGATCAACGCCTGACGCCATTCGGCGAGCGCGTCGGCTGCGTCGGTAAAGAACGAGCCGCAGTGTTTCACGTGAAACAACGCGCGCTGACCGAGGGCAGGGCGATGCTCGAGAGCATAACGGTATCACCCAGTGAAGCGAACAATGCCGGTTTGGCGCTGAACAAGGATGGCAGACGGCGCTCTGCGTTTGAGTTGCTCGGCTATAAGGGAGTCTCGCGGGATCAGATCCTAGCGCTGTTTCCCCAAGCCGAGTCGATTCCGATTCAAGCGTTCGACCAGCTCGCCATCGACGCGCTCTATGCTTCGTACCTTGATCGTCAGACGGCTGATATCGAGGCGTTCCAGCGCGACGAGGCCCTGTTGCTCCCGAAAACCTTGGATTACGGGTCGGTTCATGGATTGTCGAACGAACTGCAAAGCAAGCTTAAGTCAACGCGTCCACGGACACTTGGACAGGCATCGCGGATCGATGGTATGACGCCCGCTGCGCTGACGGCGCTATTGGGTCATGTGAAGCGCGAGAGCAGGGCGCTTGCGTGAGCGCGACTGAATTTGCCGACCGGTTCGATGTTTCACGTGAAACACTTGATCGACTGTCTGTCTATGAGGCGCTGTTGAAAAAGTGGAATAGGGCGATCAATCTGGTCGCCCGCCCGACATTGACCGAGGTTTGGTCCCGGCACTTCGCAGATTCAGCGCAATTGCTGCCTCTCATACCAAACCACGCGCGCAGTTGGATCGATCTTGGGTCTGGTGCGGGTTTTCCTGGATTGGTCATCGCAATTCTGCGCCCTGACATCGCCGTGACGGTGGTCGAGAGCGACAAACGGAAATGCGTATTCTTGAAAGAAGTGGCCCGAGAAACCGGTACGGATGTGGCCGTCGTTAATGCGCGGATCGAAACGCTCGACATGCAGGCAGACGTTGTTTCGGCTCGCGCCCTTGCTTCCCTTTCCGATCTACTGGCTTTAGCGCGCCCGTGCCTCACGCCAAATGGCCATGCCGTGTTTCTTAAGGGCGAAAATGTCGAGCAGGAATTGACCGAAGCGAATCGGCTCTGGCATATAGAGTTAACGAAGCATGACAGCCTGGCCGATCCGCGCGGGTCCATCCTGTCGATCACCGACTTTCATCGGAGACCCGACCCATGAGCAAGCCAGCCCATTGCCGCATTTTCTCGGTCGCCAACCAGAAGGGCGGCGTAGGAAAGACGACGACCGCCGTGAATCTCGGCACGGCCCTCGCGGCTGTGGGAAAGCGGGTGCTGCTTATCGACCTCGATGCCCAGGGCAATGCCAGCACAGGGCTGGGCGTCTTTGCCGAGGATCGGGAATTCACCAGTTATCACGTTCTGATTGGCGAGATACCGCTCGCGGAGGCGATTGTTCCGACATCGGTAAAAGGAATGGACCTTTGCCCGGCCTCTGAAGACCTTTCAGGCGCTGATCTCGATCTCGCCGATGTATCGCGCCGGGCGCATCGGCTCGCGGATGCGTTGGCTGCGGGCGAGGTGCCGGTTCAGGATCGGTACGACTACATCCTGATGGACTGCCCGCCGTCGCTCAGCATCGTCACAATCAACTCTATGGTGGCATCGACGGGTGTGATCGTGCCCCTGCAATGTGAGTTCTATGCGCTCGAAGGGTTGAGCCAGCTGATAAAGACGGTGCGGCGGGTCAAAAGTACGCTGAACCCGACGCTGGAGATTCAGGGCGTCGTGCTGACGATGTATGACAGCCGCAATAACCTGTCGGCGCAGGTCGCCGATGACGTGCGCGCTCATCTCGGCAAGATCGTCTACGAGACCAAGATACCGCGCAATGTCCGTATTTCCGAGGCACCGTCCCACGGAAAGCCCGCATTGCTCTACGACCATTCCTGCGCCGGGAGTCAGGCGTATATTCACCTTGCCAGCGAATTGCTGCGCCGGGAACAAGACGCGCTGGCCGCGTAAAGGGGATTTGCCATGAATGAAGTCCTGCGCTCTCGAAAGCAGCTCGGTCGCGGCCTGTCGGCCCTGTTGGCGGATGATCCGGCGGAAGAGGGGGTGGAACCCGTAGCGGCGGCGGCTCCCGCTCAGGATGGCCTGATTACGGTGCCCCTCGCGCAGTTGGAGGCAAACCCCGACCAACCCCGCAAGACCTTTGACGAGGAAGAGCTTGAGTCGCTCGCCGGTTCGATCCGCGAAAAAGGATTGCTTCAGCCCATTCTCGTTCGCCGCAATCCACGCAAACCCGACGGTTACGAGATCATCGCGGGCGAACGCCGTTGGCGTGCTGCGCAGCGTGCGTCCTTGCATGATGTGCCGGTCGTCTTGCGCGAGTTCTCCGATGCCGAGGCGCTGGAAGTTGCGATCATCGAGAACGTGCAGCGCGCCGACCTCAATCCCGTTGAGGAGGCCGAGGGCTATACTCACCTGATCGATCACCACGACTACACCCAGGAACAGCTCGCAAAGGTCATCGGTAAATCGCGCAGTCACATCGCGAATATGACCCGACTGCTCAAGCTGCCCGTTGCGACCTTGTCCTATCTGCGCAATGGCGATCTGAGCATGGGTCACGCCCGCGCGCTCATTGGTAAGGACGATGCCGACGCGATGGCCGATGAGATCGTTCGCCGGGGTCTGACGGTCCGTGAAGCTGAAAAGCTCGCATCGGGTGATGCCAAGCCGACGCCACGTACGCCCGTATCAGCCATCGGTTCGCCGATTGAACCGTTCGATGCGAATACGGCAGCGTTGGAGGCTGATCTCGGGGCGGCTCTGGGGGCCAAAGTGTCGATTGCCCATAAAGGGGAGGGCGGTCGGCTGACAATTGATTATAAGTCCTTGGAACAGCTTGATAGTATCTGCGAGCGGCTGGGTCTCTGAGACCAATAACTTAATTAAATCAATAGGTTCACGGCATGGTGGACTTGCGCGATCTCGAAATGCTGGAGGCGCTGGCGCGGCACGAGCATTTTGCCCGGGCCGCCGAAGCCTGTGGCATCTCGCAACCCGCCTTTTCCGCGCGCATCCGCAATCTCGAGGCGACGCTCGGTGTACCTGTCGTCAAGCGGGGCAACCGCTTTCTGGGCCTCACGCCCGAGGGGCAGATTGTGCTGCGCTGGGCGCGACGGATGCTTCAAGATGCGGACGGGCTGCGGCAAGAAGTACAGGCGGCCAAGGGTGAGTTGTCCGGGCGGCTGAATATCGGCGCGGTGCCCACCGCCGTCACCTTCGCCGCCCGCGTGCCGCCCCAGATGCAAAGTGCCCATCCCGGTCTGTCGATGCAGCTGCTCTCGATGGCCTCGGCGGACATTCTGCGCGGGATCGAGGATTTCACGCTCGATGCCGGCGTCACTTATCTCGAGGATGACGGCATCAAGGCGATGCGCACGATCCCGCTTTATGACGAGCACTACGTCCTCATGGTCCCCCCGGCGCTGGCACCGCGTCGCAGCGGAACGGCGACCTGGGCCGAGGCGGCGGCGCTGCCGCTCTGCCTGCTGACGCGCAATATGCGAAATCGGCAGATCGTTGATGATATTTTCGCCAGCGTCGGCACGGTGCCCGTACCGGTGATGGAAACCAACGCCTTCGTCGCGGCGCTGGCCCAGGTGGCGAGCGGCACGCTTGCGACGATTGCGCCGGAACTGCTCGCCAATTCACTGCCGATTGCCGAGAGCGCCGTGCGCCTGCGCCTCACTCATCCCGAGGCCACCCGGCCCATCGGCCTCGTCATGGCCGACCGCGATCCGCTGCCCCCGGCCCTGCGCGCCTTTGCCGACGTGATCCGGCTCATGGTGCGATAACCGCAGCCGAATGAGCCATTCGGTATGCCGTCTTGCGCGCGGCACCCGCTTGCCTTCAACCTATTCGCCGGAACAGGGTTGGAGGCTGCGATGCCGTTGGATGATACAGGCGTCTGGAAAAAGGGCAAAGGCAAGGGACGGCCAACGCCGAAGGGCAGGCAGATCGTCCCCGCCGCACTGGATGACGTGCGCGCCTTGCTGGGCGACCGGCCCCGTCGCTCCGACCTGCTGATCGAGTTCCTGCATCTGATTCAGGACGCGCAGGGCCATCTCTCCGCCGCCCACCTCGCGGCGCTGGCCGATGAGATGGGCATGGCGATGGCCGAAGTCTACGAGGTCGCGACCTTCTACGCTCATTTCGATGTGGTGAAAGAGGGCGAGACGCCCCCCCCCGCGCTGACCATTCGTGTGTGCGATAGCCTCTCGTGCGAGTTGGCCGGGGCACAGGCTTTGAAATCGGCGTTAGAAGACGGCCTCGACCCCGCCGAGGTCCGCGTGCTGCGCGCGCCGTGCATGGGTCGGTGCGATACCGCACCCGTGCTGGAGATCGGCCACAACCATATCGACCATGCGACGCCGGAAAAGGTCGATGCGGCCATCGCGGCGGGCGACACCCACGCGCATCTGCCGGACTATCAGGCGTATGATGCATACGCGAAGCAGGGCGGTTACGAGACGCTCAAGGCCCTGCGCGGCGGATCAAAAACACCGGAACAGGTGCAGGAAGAAGTTCTCGCCTCCGGCCTGCGTGGCATGGGCGGGGCGGGCTTTCCATCGGGCCGCAAGTGGTCCTTTGTGCGTGCCGAGGCTGGCCCGCGCTACATGGCCGTCAACGGGGACGAGGGCGAGCCGGGCACGTTCAAGGACCGCTATTTCCTCGAACGCGAACCGCATACTTTCCTCGAGGGGATGCTGATTGCTGCATGGGCAGTGGAGGCCGAGAAGGTCTTCCTCTACATGCGCGATGAATACCCCTTCATCCTGAAACTGCTCGCCATCGAGATCGAGCGACTGGAACAGGCCGGGATCGTCGAGCCGGGTTATATCGATCTGCGCCGTGCTGCCGGGGCCTATATCTGCGGCGAAGAAAGCGCGATGATCGAGAGCATCGAGGGCAAGCGCGGCTTGCCTCGCCACCGTCCGCCTTACGTGGCGCAGGTCGGCATCTTCGACCGTCCGACGCTGGTGCACAATGTCGAGACCTTGCACTGGGTCTGCCGCATTGCCCGCGAGGGACCGGATTGCTTCGGCCAGCATGGCGTTAACGATCGAAAAGGCTTGCGCTCGTTCTCGGTTTCGGGTCGGGTGAAAGAGCCGGGGGTCAAGATACTGCCTGCCGGTTCGACGATCATGGATATCATCGAGGCGTCGGGTGGAATGCTCGACGGGCATGGCTTTTATGCCTACCAGCCCGGCGGCCCGTCATCGGGTCTTTTGCCCGCGCGGATGAACGACATCCCGCTCGATTTCGACACGCTGCAACCTCATGGCTCGTTTATCGGCTCGGCGGCGGTTGTGGTCTTGTCTGACAAAGACCGCGCGCGGGATGCGGCGCTGAACATGCTGCGGTTCTTCGAGGATGAAAGCTGTGGCCAGTGCACGCCTTGCCGCGTTGGCTGTGAAAAGGCCGTCAAACTGATGGAGCGCGACAGCTGGGATACGGCGCTGCTCTCGGACCTGTGCGAGACCATGGTCGACGCCTCGATCTGCGGTCTGGGACAGGCTGCACCGAATCCGATCCTGCTGACGATGAAGCATTTCGGGGACGAGATTTGACCTCAGCCCTCCCAATCCTCGACGCGCAATCCGTCGACTCGAGAAAACTCGCGGGTGTTGCGGGTAACCAGTGTCAGGTCGCGGGCGAGGGCTTGCCCGGCGATCAGCGTGTCGTAGGGACCGATGGGGGTGCCCAACCGGTTCAGTCGTGCGCGGATTTCTCCGGCGGCGCGCGCATCGTCAGCAGACAAGTCGAGGGTATTGAACCGCAGTTTCGCAATTTCTCTGAGGCTACGGTCAATCCGGTCGCTCTTGAACGCACCAAAATACAGCTCGTGCAGGACGATGATCGACATGCCGACATCGGTTCTCGCGACCGACTGGAGCTTGGCGATAACCTTCGCGTTTCCTTTCTGAATCGCAATGATGACATTCGTATCCAACGAAACATTCATTCCAGTGGCTCGATATCATCGTCGCGTCGACCCGTGCCGAAATCCTTGGGTCGATCCAGCGCCGCTTTAACCATGTCGTCATCGAACGGTTCGAGCGTTTCCAGCCATGACCATTCGTTTTCTTCGACCGGAGCGGGTTTCAGAAAGACGCGGTTGCCTTCTTTCCAAATCAAGACCTCCTCCGTATCGAAGCGATATTCCTTCGGTATCCGCACCGCCTGCGAGCGGCCTGACCAGAAGACCTTTGCGCGATCCACTTTGTCTTTGAGCACCTGCGCCTCCGCAACAATGAGATATATCACTGATATATATCATGCGGCCATGGCGCGCAACGACACCAGAACAGCCTCGATCCCGGGAGCCGACCATGCCTGACGGAAGCAATACGCCCACCACGACCTTCACCCTCGATGGTCAGGAAGTGACGGCGAAACCCGGTGAGAGCATCTGGGAGGTTGCCAAGCGCGTCGGCACTCAAATTCCGCATCTTTGTCATGCCGATGAGCCGGGCTATCGCAGCGACGGCAATTGCCGCGCCTGTATGGTCGAGATCGACGGCGAGCGCGTGCTGGCCGCGTCCTGTATCCGCACGCCCTCCGAGGGCATGGTGGTCAAATCCGCCTCTGACCGGGCGGTAAAGGCGCGTAAGGGCGTCATGGAGCTGTTGCTCGCCGATCAACCGGAGCGGGAAGACGCCCATGACCGGTCGTCGCATTTCTGGAA
>CALGNO010000122.1 GCA_937958625.1 uncultured Neomegalonema sp. | reverse complement strand
TTGCGGCGGTTCTGATCCATGAAGCTATCGGCGAGCGCCTTACCTGCGTCTTTGTCGATACCGGCATGATGCGCCATGGCGAGGCCGATGAGGTCGTCACCATGTTCCGCGACAACTACAATATCCGTCTGGTCCACGAGGCTGCGTCGGATCTGTTCAGTGATGCGCTCGCGGGGGTCAGTGACCCGGAGGTCAAGCGCAAGACGATCGGCAAGCTGTTCATCGATGTCTTTGAAAAGGCGGCGAAAGACAGCGGTGGGGCCGAGTTTCTGGCCCAAGGGACGCTCTACCCCGATGTGATCGAAAGCGTCAGTGCGACGGGTGGGCCGAGCGTCACGATCAAATCGCACCACAATGTCGGCGGTCTGCCCGAGCGCATGAATATGCAGTTGGTGGAGCCCTTGCGTGCGCTCTTCAAAGACGAAGTGAGGGCACTGGGGCAAGAGCTTGGGCTACCAGCGAATTTTGTTGGGCGGCATCCGTTTCCGGGGCCGGGTCTGGCGATCCGTATTCCGGGGGATATTACGCGGGAGAAACTCGACACCCTGCGCGCCGCTGACCGCATCTATCTGGACGAAATCCGTAAGGCGGGGCTGTATGATACAATCTGGCAAGCCTTTGCGGTATTGCTGCCGGTTCGCACCGTCGGCGTGATGGGGGACGGGCGAACCTACGATCAGGTTTGCGCCCTGCGGGCCGTGACCTCTACCGATGGGATGACCGCGGACTACTATCCTTATCCCCATGATTTTCTCGGGCGCGTTGCCAACCGGATTATCAACGAAGTCAATGGCATCAACCGCGTTGTCTATGACATTACTTCAAAGCCGCCCGGCACCATCGAATGGGAGTGACGGGCGAATCTGTTCAGTTTTCGACTGAGCGATAGTTTTCTTTCAGTGCGGAGGAATTGATGACGGAAATGATCGGCAAGACCGCCTTGATCACGGGTGCCAGTCGGGGCATCGGCGCGGCGACAGCGCGGGCCTTCGCCGAGGCGGGCGCAAACGTGGTTCTGGCGGCGCGCGGCCTTCGAGAGATCGAGGCGATCGCGGGCGAGATCGGCGAGCGGGCGCGCGCGGTTCAATGCGATGTCGTCGATTATGCGCAGGTCGAGGCGGCGGTGGCCCTTGCGCGCGATACGTTCGGCGGCCTCGATTACCTGATCAACAATGCCGGCATCATCGATCCGATTTCGACCCTGGTCGATTCGAGACCCGATGAGTGGAACCGGGTCATCGACGTCAATGTGAAGGGCGTCTATCACGGGATGCGCGCGGCGATCCCGGCCATGGGCGACAGCGGCGGCGTGGTCGTGAATATCAGCTCCGGCGCAGCAACCAACTCGCTGGAGGGATGGAGCCATTACTGTGCGTCGAAGGCGGCGGTTCTGAGCCTGACGCGGACGGTGGAAAAAGAAACGCCGAACCATATCCGCGTCGTCGGACTAAGCCCCGGCACAGTCGCGACCGATATGCAGCATGAAATCAAGGCCTCGGGCATCAATCCCGTTGCGGCCCTCGACTGGTCCGAGCATATCCCGCCGGAATGGCCCGCAAAAGCCATCGTCTGGCTTTGCGGGAGTGACGGCACGGAGTTTCGCGGCGAAGATGTCTCGCTGCGCCAGGAAAGTATACGGCGGCGGATCGGGCTGATCGGCAACGCTCGTTAAGAACCCAGGCGATAGACGATGTCCTTGTCTCGACTTTGCCAAAGTCGCTTGCTAGAGCGCATTATCTTTCAAACCAATGGGGTTTCCATGATGTCGATCAAATCTGTTCTCGTTGCTGGCGCTGCCGTCGCTTCCCTCTCCGCAGGCGTTGCTTTTGCCAGTGGCCCCGATGAGTTTTCGATGCAGGGCGGTTCTGTCGGAACCATCACGACCTATTCCGACAGCGCCTATACCACGGGCACGACCAGCTATGTTCAGCCGTTGGTCGATGTGACCACCACGACCTATGGCTCCGGCGAGGCGACGCTTCAGACCGAGACGATTCAGTACGACACGATGCCGTCTGAGACCATCGAGTACAGCACGGTCGAGAGTGGCACCGTGGGCGAGCCGGTCACGGTCGACATCAACGACTATCTGCTGCCCGAAGGTCAGTAAGCCAAGGGCGCCGGGATATGTCCCTGCGACGTGGATTGCTGTTCAGCCTCATCATCGCCGCCCTCGGGGCGGCGGTGCTGTTTTGGATGGGCCGCAACCCGATCTGTACCTGTGGCACCATCAAGCTGTGGCATGGGCAGGTCATCAGCTCTGAGAACTCGCAGCATATCATGGACTGGTATTCACCCAGCCATCTGCTGCACGGTTTTGTTTTCTATGCCTTCTTCTGGTTGATCCTGCGCCGTGCGAGCATCGGAACGCGGCTGGCGCTGTCGTCGGTTATCGAGATCGCGTGGGAAATTGCCGAGAATACCGACGCGGTCATCGAGCGCTATCGCGAGGCGACGATTGCGCTGGATTATTTCGGCGACAGCATCCTCAATTCGATGAGCGATTTCACGTTCATGATCGTCGGCTTTCTGCTGGCATGGCGGTTGCCGGTCTGGGCCAGCATCGCGATTTTCATCGCTGCCGAGTTGATCGTCGGAATGATTATCCGCGATGGCCTGATCCTGAATGTCATCATGCTGTTGGCACCCCAGGACTGGATTCGGGAGTGGCAGTCGGCGGCGACTGCCGCGTGACGGCACCCGTCGCGTACCGCGAGCGCACCCGCCGCTGGTACGCGGCGCTCGGCTTTGACACGCCCTATCGTTGGGCCGAGAATGACGAAATTCCGTTCACGCCCCTGCCTAAACCTCTCTCTGAGGCGACGGTCGCGTTGGTGACGACGGCGGCGCTGTTCGATCCGGCGAAGGGCGATCAGGGGCCGGGAGCGGCGTATAACGGCGCGGCGAAGTTCTATACGCCCTACCGCCACCCGGTGGCGCAGCGTGCTGACACGCGCATATCTCACATCGCCTATGACCGCGATCATACATCGGCGGCAGATCAGGGAACGTGGCTGCCGCTCGACGCCCTGAAACGAGCCGAGGCGGCGGGGCGGATCGGCGCGCTGGCGGCGCATTTCCACGGCGCACCGACAAACCGGAGTCACCGGCTGACCATCGAGCGCGACGCCCCTGCCCTGTTGGCGGCGTTGCAAGATGACGGCGCGGAAGCGGTCATTCTGGTTCCGAACTGTCCTGTGTGCCATCAGACCACGGCGCTGGTCGCGCGGCATCTGGAGCAGAATGGCATGACAACGGTCGTCATGGCCTGTGCACGCGACATCGTCGAGGCCGCCGGGACGCCGCGCTTCGTTTTTTCGGACTTTCCGCTTGGCAATGCCGCCGGTCGCCCCGGTGATCTGGCGTCGCAGGACCGGACCCTCGCGCTCGCGCTCGATCTGTTGGAGATGGCACGTCATGCTGGCGCATCAGTGACCAATCCGCTGCGCTGGAGCGAGGATGACCGCTGGAAGCGTGACTACAGCAACCCGGACAGGTTCAGCGCCGAGGAGCTGGCCGAGAAACGCCGGGCCTTCGATGCGGCGAAGGCCGAGCGACCGGGCACGCGGTAAACTGCGCCCTTGATGCCGTCATTTTCAAAACCCAGTCAGAGCTTTCCCGTCGCGCCCAGCAATAGCAGATACGCGCGGCCACTGCGCGTATCGGCGAGTTCGACCGCGAGGCGGTCGTCTGCGTCGGGATCATCGAACAGGCGCTTTAACGACGCCCGGTAGCGTTCGAAGAACGTCTCGGAGAGTTTGCGAAACTCCGCATCGTTGCGCAATTTGGCTTCGATGCGGCTTTGCTCGACCGGAGCATTGATCGCATTCAGGGATGCCTTGCCGTCGAGATGGGCGCGCCAGGTCGTCACCGGCGACATTTCGGCGACGAAATCCTCCATATAGAGGTCGATATCGGCGAGGGTCGCCAGCACATCCTCCGAGGATTGCAGCAGGGCCGCCGCGCCGGGATCGGTCAGCACATCATAGAGCGCATCGAGGGTGGCGGTGTCGTTCTCGCTTTCGGGGAAATTCGCGGCGCGTACGAATTTTTTCCATTCGAGCTTGCGGGACATGATCTCCATGTCCTCGGCCTTGGGCATGATCGGGTCGGGGCCGGGAACCGGGGGCATGGCGTCATCGACGGTGGCCGCATCGAGGCGCGGTACGACCGGTGCCGCCGCTTCATCCCGGTCCGCCGCCACGCCGAGGGCTACACCGCTGCCGAGGGCCGCAAGAGTGGCCGCGGGCTTTAGGGCTTCCGGTCCCAAATCATCGAAGGGGTCTATTCGCGCCGATGGCGGCGGCGGCGCAACCGGTCTTGGAACAGGGGGAGCGGACACCTCGATGGTAGGCGTTGCAGGCGGTTGCGCGCTTGGCGACATCGGAGCGGGAGGCGTCGACGGGGGCGGGATGGTTTTCGCCAAGGGCTGGGGCGTTTTAGGTGGCGCTTTGCGGGCGGCCTCGACATCCGAAACGAGTTTTAGCCAAGGTGCCGCTTTCGAGGCCGACTTGAGATCGGCGCGCAATTCCGCCACCGGCTTCGAAGTCGGCTTGGACGCCTCCGCCTGTACGGGCGCAGGCGGCTTTGGCGGCCAGCGTTCTGGCACGGGCGGCACCGCGCGGGTTACCGGGGGCGGCGCGTCTGACTTTTTCTCAGCAGAGGGCTTTTTCTCAGCGGCAGGTGCCTTGTCGGCGGGGGGCGTTTTCTCAGCGGCACCGTCACTCGACGCGAGCAAGCCCATGGCTCCGCCAGCGGCAGCCCCCGCGACTGTTGCCCGCGACGGCTGTACGGTCGCGCCAAGCGATGCGCTCTGGCGCACCAGGGTCTTTTGCATCGAGGCGAACTGGCGACGCAACGCGCCGATGGCGTCGTTCGTGCGCTCGATCTCCGCCGCGACCCGCGCGCCGTCTTTCATCGCTGCGGGTTGCAGCTCTGCGATGCGTTTTTCGGCAATCTCGGCGGCATCGGCGAGGAGGACTGCGGCTCGCGCGAGTTTGCGGCTTTCGTCGCGCAGCTCCATCGACCGACGCACGAGCCATGCGATGACCCATATCAGCAGGAGCGGGCCGACGATTACGGCCAGAATGACCAGCCAATCAGCGAAACCAAGCCGGGACTGCGCGGCCTCGACCGCTGAACCGGGATTCGACGGCAGGCCGAAGCGACCCCAGGAAAAGGCGAGGACCGCCGCGACCCAGATCACCGACGCGGCAAGCGCCGCCCAGATGACGTGGCGCGGGTTGCCGGTGCGCCCATAGCGAACCTTTGGTCTGGCCCGGGCGGCGGCGCGTCTCGCCCCCGGATTATCCAGCAAGTCGTCAAGGGGATCACCCGGCGAAGCACGCCGATTTGGCGATTTCGGACTCGTCATGGCCTCTGCACCCTATGCACGCTGGTTCGCGCAGCCTGTCCCGACCGCGGAGAATAATGGTTAACCGGTGGTAGCGCGCCGCACGCCCGGCGCACAAGCCCCAACGGCCTCTCCGATCAGCCGTATCGTATTTCCAGCACCTCGTAGCAACGGCCACCGCTGGGAGTCGAAACCTCGACGCTGTCGCCGACTTCCTTGCCGATCAGGGCGCGGGCGAGGGGCGAGTTGATGTTCAGGCGTCCGGCTTCGATATTGGCCTCGACCTCGCCGACGATCTGGTAGGTTCTTTCTTCCTCGGTGTCCTCGTCCACCAGCTTGACGGCGGCACCAAACTTGATGGTTTCGCCGGACAGCTTTGCAGGGTCGATGACGTCGGCGCGAGAGATCAGGCCCTCGAGTTCGATGACCCGGCCCTCGATAAAGCTCTGGCGTTCGCGGGCAGAATGGTATTCGGCATTCTCCGACAAATCACCATGCTCGCGCGCTTCGGCAATCGCCTTGATCACATCGGGGCGATCAACGGATTTCAGCTTTTTCAGTTCTTCTTCCAGACCAGCATAGCCGGTGGGCGTCATCGGAACCTTTTCCATCGCGTCACTCCTGGCCCCGGGCTTCTGCATTGCGAACCGGGGACAAAAAAGACACCCCCACCGGAATCAGTGGGAGCGCCAATAAATTCACAGGCCGACGAAAGTAGGTGTGATGGTGCGCTACTGCAAGCCCTGACTGCGCCGTCAGGGCGCGAGTCTCAAAAATATGCCTGCAAGGGCGTCACTTCCAGTGATCCGGCGCGCAAGCTCTCGACCGCCCGCGCCGCCGCCAGCGCACCCGCCGCCGTCGTGTAGTACGAGATTTTCATCTTCAGCGCCGTCGCGCGGATCTCGAAACTGTCCTGGATCGCCTGCGCCCCGTCGGTGGTGTTGATGACGAGCTGTACGCCGCCATCCTTCATCCGGTCGACGATATGGGGGCGGCCCTCATAGACCTTGTTGACCCGCTCAACGGCGATTCCCTGTCCCGAGAGGTAATCGGCAGTGCCAGCGGTGGCGATGAGCGTGAACCCGCTTTCGGACAAACGCCGCGCGGCCCCGAGGATCGTTTCCTTGTCGTCGTCGCGCACCGAGATAAAGGCGGTTCCCTCGGTGGGCGGCGTGGCGCTGGCGGCAATCTGGCTTTTGAGGAAAGCGCGGTCGAAGCCGGTATCGAGGCCCATGACCTCGCCGGTCGAGCGCATTTCCGGCCCCAGCAGGGTATCGACACCGGGGAAGCGGGCGAAGGGGAAGACGGCCTCCTTGACCGCCATATGCGAGACTGGTTCGCGCGAGATCGGCAGGGTCGCCAGTTTCTCGCCCGCCATCACGCGCGCAGCAAATTTCGCGATGGGCTGGCCGATGGCTTTCGCCACGAAGGGCACGGTGCGCGAGGCGCGGGGATTGACTTCGAGAATGAAAATTTCGCCATTCTTGATCGCGAACTGCACGTTCATCAGGCCGCGCACCTTGAGGCCATTGGCCAGCAACTCGGTCTGTCGCGTGAGCGCCTCGATGATTTCAGGTTCGAGGGTGTAGGGCGGCAGAGAACAGGCCGAATCGCCCGAGTGGATGCCTGCCTGTTCGATGTGTTCCATGATCCCGGCGACGAAGACCTGCTCGCCGTCGCAGATCGCATCGACATCGACCTCGACCGCGCCGGTCAGATAGCTGTCGAGCAACAGCGCCTTGCCGTCCGAGACCTTCATCGCCTCGCCGATAAATCGGTCGAGATGGGCCTCGTCGCGTACGATCTCCATGGCCCGCCCGCCCAGCACGTTCGAGGGGCGCAGGACGATGGGATAACCGATGCGCGCCGCCTTATCCCGTGCTTCTGCGTGGTTCATGGCGGTGTCGTTGATCGGCTGTTTCAGGCCCAGATCATTGAGCAGTTGTTTGAAGCGGTCCCGGTCCTCGGCCAGATCAATCGCATCGGGGGACGTGCCGAGAATGGGGATGCCCGCGCGCTCCAATGCCGGGGCCAGTTTCAGCGGGGTCTGGCCGCCGAACTGCACAATTGCACCGTGCAGCGTGCCATTTTCCTGTTCTTTCAGCAGAACCTCGACCACATCCTCGTCGGTCATCGGCTCGAAATAAAGCCGGTCGGAGGTGTCGTAATCGGTGGAGACGGTCTCGGGGTTACAGTTGACCATGATTGTCTCGTAGCCCTGCGCCTCGAGCGCAAAGGCGGCATGGCAGCAGCAGTAGTCGAACTCGATGCCCTGTCCGATGCGGTTCGGTCCGCCGCCGAGGATCGCGACTTTCTTGCGGCCAGTCGGCTCGGACTCGCATTCCGCATGGCCCATATGCGCGGATTCGTAGGTCGAATACATGTAGGGCGTGATCGCCTTGAACTCGGCGGCGCAGGTGTCGATGCGTTTGTAGACGGGGCGGACGCCAAGCTTGTGCCGCGCGGCGGTGACTGCCTGTTCGGTCGTGCCCGTCAGGGTCGCGATGCGGGCATCGGAAAAGCCCATGCGTTTGAGGCGGGGCAACTCGACCGCCGGGTCGCCGACCTCGTCGTCGCGCAGCGCGCGTTCGGCGGCGACGATTTCGGCCATCTGGCGCAGGAACCACGGGTCGAACATCGTGACGCGCTGGATGTCTTCGAGGCTCAGCCCCTCGCGCATTGCTTGGGCAATCACGCGCAACCGGTCAGGGGATGCCTCGCCCAGCGCGCGCAGCATTGCGGCCTTGCGGTCAGCAGGGGTCTCGGCCTTTTCGACGTCGGGGATTTCAATGTCATCGAGGCCCGTAAGGCCAGTTTCGAGCGAGCGCAGGGCTTTTTGCAGGCTTTCCTGAAAGCTGCGCCCGATGGCCATCGCCTCGCCGACCGACTTCATCGCGGTGGTCAGTTCGGGCTTTGCGCCCGGGAATTTCTCGAAGGCAAAGCGGGGGATTTTGGTGACGACGTAGTCGATGGTCGGTTCGAAACTGGCCGGGGTCGCCTTGGTGATGTCGTTGTCGAGTTCGTCCAGCGTGTAGCCGACCGCCAGCTTCGCCGCGATCTTGGCAATCGGAAAGCCGGTTGCCTTCGAGGCCAGCGCCGAGGAGCGCGAGACGCGCGGGTTCATCTCGATCACGACCATGCGTCCGTCGGCAGGGTTGATCGCCCATTGCACATTCGACCCGCCGGTCTCCACCCCGATCTCGCGCAGGACGGCGATGGAGGCATCGCGCATCCGCTGGTATTCCTTGTCGGTCAGGGTCAGGGCCGGGGCGACGGTGATCGAATCGCCGGTATGCACGCCCATCGGATCGACGTTTTCGATGGCGCAGACGATGATCGCATTATCCGCCTTGTCGCGGACCACCTCCATCTCGAATTCTTTCCAGCCGAGCAGGCTTTCGTCGATCAGGATTTGGCTCATGGGCGAGGCATCGAGGCCGGAGAGGCAGATGCGCTCGTAGTCTTCTTTATTATAGGCAACTCCGCCGCCGGTGCCGCCCAGCGTGAAGGCGGGGCGGATGATGGCGGGCAGGCCGAGGGTCTCGAACGCTGCCCAGGCCTCGTCCATGGTGGTTGCAATGGCGGATTTGGGGTTTTCGAGGCCGATCCGGCTCATGGCCTCGGCGAACAGCTTGCGGTCCTCGGCCATTTCGATGGCGGCTTGTTTGGCCCCGATCAGTTCGACCCCGAGGCGGTCCAGCGAGCCATCGTCGGCCAGCGCCAGCGCGGTGTTCAGCGCGGTTTGCCCGCCCATCGTCGGCAGCAGGGCGTCGGGCTTTTCCTTTTCGATGATCTTGCGGACGAAATCAGGAGTAATCGGCTCGATATACGTAGCGTCGGCCAGGTCCGGGTCGGTCATGATCGTCGCGGGGTTCGAGTTCACGAGGATGACCCGATACCCCTCTTCCCGCAGGGCCTTTACCGCCTGGGCGCCCGAATAGTCGAACTCGCAGGCCTGCCCGATGACGATAGGCCCCGCACCGATAATCAGGATCGAGGAAATGTCTTCGCGT
>CALGNO010000121.1 GCA_937958625.1 uncultured Neomegalonema sp. | reverse complement strand
CGGCGGCAATCGCGATGCCGATGCGGTCGCCCTTGCGGGCCGGAACCCGGTCATGTTCGACGGAGATGATCGACTCTCCCGCAAAACGCGCGGCGATGTGAGACTGATCGCCGAGCCACTGATTGGCGAACACCTGCGCCGGACTGCCAGTGTCGCTGATCTTTACCGCATGGGGGCGGATGCCGATGGTGACATCGCCCTGGCCCGCGAGCCGGTCACGCAGGTCGGCTTGAAAGGCGCCTGCCGGATAGCTGAGGGTCACATCCTCGCCCAGCGTGAAGGCCAGTGTATCGCCCTCGGCGCGGGCGCGGGCGGCGAAGACGTTCATGGGCGGCTCGCCGATAAAGGTTCCGGTGAAAAGGTTTGCGGGCGCGTTCTTGATGGCCTCGGGCGAGTCGAACTGTTGCATCACGCCGTTTTCCATCACCGCGATACGGTCCGCGAGCGCGTTTGCCTCGGCCTGATCGTGGGTCACGAGAATGGCGGTGAGGCCCCGTTCCTTGATGAAGTGCTTGATCCGGCCCCGCAGCAACGCGCGCAGTTGCGGCTCTAGCTGGCCCATCGGTTCATCGAGCAGATGCAGGTCGGCCTCACGGATCAGGGCGCGGCCCAGACTGGCCCGCTGTTGCTGACCACCGGATATGGAGGAGGGATGGCGGTCGAGAACGTCTTCGATTTCCAGCAGATGGGCGATCTCTGCGACCCGGCGCGCGATTTCGTCCTTGGGCAGCTTTTGTGACTTGAGCGCGAAGCCGATATTGTCCCGGATCGTAAGTGGCGGATAGAGCGAATAGCCCTCGAAGGCCATGGCGACGTTTCGCTTGGCGGGGGCCAGTGTATGAACCGCGCGCCCGTTGAGCGTGATCGTGCCGTTCGAGACCTCCTCGAAGCCCGCGATCATCCGCAGGGTCGAGGTTTTGCCGCAACCGGACGAGCCAAGCAGCGCAACGATCTCGCCGCGCGCCACATCCATATCGAGGTTCTGCACCGCATGAACCTGATGTTTCGTGCCGGGGTTATAGAACTTGTCCACCGATTTGAGCGCGAGGATCGTCATGCGGCGACCTCCGCATTCGTTTCGGTCGCGGCGATGAGGGCACCAGTGCCCCGGTCGAACAAGATGGCGTCACTGGCATCGACGGCGATATGCGCCGCGCCGCTTGACGGGGCGGGCCGTCCGGCGGGACGGGAAATCAAGATCTCGCGCCCACGTTTCGTCACCGCGAGCGTCACCGTCTTCTCATTCAGCGGTGTTTTGGCCTCGATCGTGACAGGGATGCCGGTATCCGCAAAATGTAACGCCTCGGGACGAATGCCGAGAGTACACGGCTTGCCCACCGCGCCGACCAGCATCGAATCAAGCGGCACGCGGGTATCGGAAAGCTGGGCGAAGATGCCCGCGCTGTCCTGCTCCGGCTCCACATCCAGCAGGTTGATCGCCGGATCGCCGAACAGGCGCGCGATGTCGGTGGTGGCCGGGCTGCGGTAAATCTGTTCGGGCGTACCGATTTGCCGGATCGTACCGCCATCGAGCACCGCAATGCGGTCGCCCAGCGCCATCGCCTCCTTGTAGTCTTGCGTCACGTAAATCACCGTCGCCCCCTGTTCGGCCAGCAGGCGGGGCAGTTCCAGCCGCATCTCGAACCTCAGCTTCGCATCGACATTGCGCAACGGATCGTCGAGCAACAGCAACTCGGGCGAGGCCGCCAGCGCGCGGGCCAGCGCCGTGCGTTGTTTCTGGCCATTCGACAGCGCGCGGGGCTGGTGGCCGAGAACATGGTCGATCTTGAGCAGCCTTGCGACGCTCTCCACCCCTTCGCGCACCGCGTCTTTGGTCGAGCGCCGCGCCGTCAGCGGGCTGGCGATATTGTCGAAGGCGGTCATGTGCGGAAAAAGCGCGAAGTTCTGAAACGCCATGCCGATGCCGCGTTGTTCGGGCGGCACGTCCAACATATCGCGCCCGTCGATCTCGATGGAGCCTTCTTCGGGATCGACCGCCCCGGCGATGCAGCGCAGCAGGACGGTCTTGCCCGCGCCGGACGGACCAAACAGCACCAGCGTCTCGCCCTTGGCGACATCGAAGGACACGGTGTCAAGGACGGTGTCAGCCTTGTAGCGTTTGGTCAGCCCGTCGATTTTCAGTGCGGTCTCGGTCATCCCTTCACCGCCCCGAGGGACAGGCCCTCGACCAGATAGCGCTGTGCGTAAAGCGCCAGTGCCAGCGTCGGCGCAATCGACATGATCACCGCCGCCGCGATCTGCCCGTACTGGATGCCCGACGCGGTGATGAAGTTCAGCGCGCCCACCGTGACGGGCTGCTTATCCGCGCTCGCCAGCACCAGTGCGAAGATGAAGTTGTTCCATGCAAAGATGAACGCGAGCAGACCGGCGGCGGCAATCCCCGGCCCGGCCAGCGGCAGGGCGATCTTGCGAAAGGTCGAAAGCCATGAGTGCCCCGCGATGCGATAGGCGTGCTCGACATCGGGGGAAATGTCCTCGAAATACCCGCGCACGATCCAGAGGATCAGCGGCAGGCAGATAAGCTGGTACACCCAGATCAGCCCGACATAGGTATCGGCCAGACCCAGCTCCTGAAAATACATCGTCAGCGGCAACAGCACGAGCAGCGGCGGCGCAAACCGAAAGCTGAGCAGGGTGAAGGCGATGTCTTCAGACCCGCGAAACTTGTGCCGTGCAAAGGCATAGGCGGCGGGAACCCCCAACACCAGCGCCAACGCGACCGAGCCGACCGAGAGGATCACCGAGTTCCAAAGGTTCTGCATGAATTCGATGTCGAGCGACCCGGCCTGGGTCTCCAATCGTCCGGTAATCAGCGCCTGATAGTTCTGCAAGGTCGGCGTGAACACCATCGAGGGCGGCGAGCGCAGGATCGTCTCGTTGGTCTGGACGCTCATGAGCAAGATCCAGAAGATCGGAAACATGAAGAACAGCACGACAATGGTGAGCGCTGCGCCGCGCAGGATGCGTTCGATGGGAGAGGTATGGTTCATGACGTGAGGCCCGCGCTTATCTCGCATCCTTCGAGTCCCGGCGCTATGCGCCGCCTCAGGATGAAGGTGTTTCGGCATGGCGTTATTCTCATCCTGAGGAGCCGCCCCTTGGCGGCGTCTCGAAGGATCGTCAGTAATGAAAATTGTATCATCATCACGCCTCCCCCCGCGCGCGCTCTCGCAGGCGCAGCCAGTTCTTGATGAAGATATTCGACAGGAAGAACGTGATCGCCCAGAGGATCATCATCAGCGCCGCCGAGCGGCCCACATTGGTCGACTGGAAAAAGTTCAGATAGGCCTCGACCTGAAACACCATCAGCGTGTCACCCGGCCCGCCCTGGGTCATCGCGTAGATGATGTCGAATTGCTGGATCGAGTCGAGCAACCGGAACAGCGACGCGGTCAGGATATAGGGCGTCAGCATCGGCAACGTGATCCGCCAGAATTGTTGCAGCCTCGGCACCCCGTCCAGATCGGCGGCCTCGAAGGGCTGGGTCGGCAAGGACCGCAAACCGGCCAGCAACAGGATCATGATAAAGGGCGTATAGACCCAGACATCGACCAACACGACCGTGAACAGGGCCGTGGAAGGCGACGATCCCCAACGGAAATCGGTAAAGCCGATGCTCTCGACCAGATAGCTGAGAATCCCGAAATTCGGGTTCGTCATCAGCTTCCACATCAAGGCCGCCAGCGCGGGCGCGCACATGAGCGGCATCAAGAGCATGACGGAAATGAAGTTGTTCAAGCGCGTCCGCTTTTGCAGCAACAGCGCAATGCCGAGGCCCAGGAGCAGCTCGATCCCGACGGTCAGAAAAGCATAGGACAGCGAGACTTTCAGCGTTTGCCAAAAGTCCGGGTCCGACATGAAGTTCAAATAGTTCTCGCCCCAGTTCATCCCCCGGTTCCACGGTTGGGACATGCGGAACCGTTGCAGCGAATAATACGCGGCGGTCACGAACGGCACGAGGATACCGATACATACCAGCAGCGCAGGCAGGCTCAGCACATAGGGCAGCGCGCGGCGCGAGACCGAGAAGCGGCGCGGTTTTGGAAGGGTTGCGGTCATGCGGGCTTTCATGATGGCAGCGATGGGCCAAGCGGTCGGCTCCCCTCCCGCAGAGGAGAGGAGCCGTCGGAGCGCGAGGGGTGCTGGCGGGGGGAGAGGCCCTGTTGCACCGCCTCGCGAGGTCGTTGCAGCCTAGCCCAGACCGGCATCCTTAAGCTGCCGGTTCACGCTCTCGGCCAGTTGATCAAGGCCCTCATCCACGGGCACCTCGTTCGCCACCATCTTCTGGAGGCTGGAGGCCCATTCGGTGGTCAGATCAAAGAACAACGGCTGGGCGGTGAACTTGATGCTGGCTCCGGGGGCCGAGAGATCGTGCATCTCGACATAGCCGGGATAGCCGCTGTTGAGGCGATCCACGAAGACATCGCTTTCCCAGACCGACTTGCGAACCGGGTTCACGAAGTCCATCTCCGCCGCCCCGAAGAGGCCATGCTCCGGCCCGGAAGCCCATTGCATGAAGTACCAGGCGGCATCCTTGTCCTTCGAGAAGTTCGACATCGCCAGCGACCAGATCCAGATATTCGGCGTCGGCGACTCGGCATCGGGGTTCGCGGCGAAGGGCGCAAAGGCCAGCTCACCCGCCATCGCGTTGTCGCCGCCATTCATGAAGTAGCCGAGGATATCGGCGTCATAGATCATCGCCGACTTACCCGCGCCTAGGTCCGTGCCGACCTGATACCACGTATGTGAAGACCAATCCGACGCGCCGCTGTCCTGAATCATCTTGACCCAGTCGGCGTGGAACGCCTTCGAACCGTCGGTATTCATCGCCGCCGACAGCTTGCCGTCATCGGCGATGTTGAGGTCTTTCTCCTCGAAGTTGGCATAGCCGGACAGGAAGCCGGGATGGATCGTCGCCCAGGACCGCGACCCGCGCACACCGATGCCATAGACGCCATCGAGGTCTTTTTGCGCCTTGGCGGCGACCTCGACCATCTCGCCCATATTGGTCGGTGCCTGTGCCCCGATCTTGTCGAACATTGATGCGTTATAAGCGAGGTTATTCTGCTCATAACCCCACGGAATACACCACTGTTTTGCGTCATCGGAGCCGAGCGCACCACCGGGCTTTCCGTTCCACGCACAGGACGCGCGCACGCCGGGCAGCATGTCATCCCAGTCATAGGTCGGGCTGGTTTTATCGCTGTCGTTGATCCACTCGTTCAGGTCGGTGATCCAGCCGGCGGGGCCGTAGGTCCACGTCATATACGCGCCGGTCATAAAGGCATCGTACTCGCTCGACCGTGATGAAAGCGCCGCCGTGACCTTGTCGAAATAGACGTCCTCCGGGAAGATGTCATAGGTGACATCGATGCCCGTCAGCTTCTTGAAGTTTTCCAGATTGGCGATCATGGCATCGGCATAGGGGTGCTTGTTCAGCAGCAGTTTGACGGACTTGCCTTTGTGTTTCATCCAGTCAAAGTCAGCGGCCATCGCCTGAGTCGAGACCATGTTGACCAGCACACCTGCGGTGCCCGCGCTGACGCCCAGTGCGCCAAGGCTCTTGATCAGTCCACGGCGGCTGAGTTGACCCCGGCGAAACGCATCGACCAGGCCTTTTTCTTTCTCGTACATTCTGTCGTCCTCCCATTGGCTCGTCTGATTATTCGGCGGCCACCGTATTTTCGATGGTCCTTTCACCGACAAGGCTGCGAGCGGTGGCCTCGTCTATGATGAGTCCGGTGAGTAATCGGCTGTTCAGGGCGGCGCGGATCGCGCCGGTTTTCGACGGGCCGCCGGTGATTGCGACAACCGAGCGTTCCCGCAGGGTCTCCAGCGGTGGGGCCATCACCCGCGCGTCGAATTCGGTTTCGATTACGGTGCCGTCAGCCGCGATGAACTGTCCCAGAATTTCCGCTTCCGCCCCCGCCGCGCGCAGGGCGTCGCTCGCCCCGCCAAGGGCAGAAGCCGCGGTCGTGTCAGGATCGACCGTGCCCACGCCCACTACGACAAGCGACGCCTTGTCGATCAGGTCCATGGTCGCCGACAGGCCGGTCTGCTGCATCATGACCAGCTTGTCCTCGGCGGAGTCCGCAAAGAGCGGCGCGGGCATCAGGTAAGACTCCGCCTCGGTCTTTTGCGCAAGGCGATGAATGACGTCGTAGGGATTGGCGGCATAGGAGCGGGTCAGGCCGCCCATCATCGACACAAACCGGATGCCCGAGACCGGCACCCGCCGCATGGCATCGACCGAAGCCGCAAGTGTGCGCCCGTTGCCGACACCGATCACCTCGTGGTCGGTCGCGGCAAGCGTGTTCATCAACCAGTCACCGCCGATCGCGCTGAGCGCGCGCAGGGGCAGCGGCCCCGTCTCCGGCACATCCATCGCGACCCGGCAGAAATCGAGATCGAACTGCGCCGCAAGCTGCGCCTCCAATCCCATGCAGTCTGCCGATTCCACATCGACGAAGACACGCACCAATCCGTCTTGCTGCGCGCGGGCGATATAGCGGTGGGCGCGGGTGTTGGGAACGTTCAGCCGCTTGGCAACATCGCTCTGGGACAGGCCGCCGACGAAATGCAGCCACGCCGCCCGCGCCGCGAGTTCGCCTTCGCGGGCATTCGTCGTGCTGGCTTTTGTCCCGCGTGAGGTCACAGACCGCCCTGTCTCGTCGTCGTTGAAATTTATTTCGATATTGGAATATTTTTCGGATACATCTTTTTGTCAAGAGATTCGATAAGGTCGCATCCGATTGCGGCATCACGGAAAGGGACGCCATGAAACAGGCTGAGAAAAAACTGCGCGCCGAGATTGTCGAGCGCTGCCGCGAGATGAACTCAAGCGGTCTGAACCAGGGCACATCCGGCAATATCTCGGCCCGTTTCGAGGACCGGATGCTGATTTCACCCTCTGCAACCGCCTATGACACGATGACGCCAGACATGATCGCATCGGTCGCGCTGGACGATGAAAGCGGAGCCTATGAGGGGCCGCTGAAGCCTTCGACGGAATGGCGGTTTCACCATCGCTTGTTGCGAGACCGCGAAGATGCGGCGGCGGTCGTTCATGCGCATCCGACCTATTGCACGACGCTGGCCATTGCCCGGAAAGATATTCCGGCCTGCCACTACATGATTGCGGCGTTCGGAGGAAACTCAGTGCGCTGTGGCGGGTATGCGACCTATGGCACGGCGAACCTGTCGGATTTGGCCATGCAGGCGATGACCGACCGCACGGCCTGCCTGCTCGCCAATCATGGCATGATCGCCATTGGCGAGTCCCTGCCCAAAGCGATGTGGCGCGCCATCGAACTGGAGACCATCGCCAAACAATATTACCTCAGCCTCGCCATTGGCGGCCCGATCCTGCTGTCGGACGCGGAGATCGACGATACCCATAAGGGATTTGCCGGTTACGGCCTTCAGGACAAGGCCGGAAAGGCAAAGCCAGCCCGCAAGAAACCTACGCCCCGGCGCAGAAAGGCATAGTCGGCAAAGCAAGAAGTGGCTCGACGGGTCGAGCAATCGGCCCGCTTGACCAAAGAACGGCACAAAGAGACTGCCCTCGTGATCTTTGGCTCAAATCCGAGCTTTAGGGAGGGTGTGGAGGAGAGAGAGGGATTCGAACCCTCGAGACGGTTACCCGCCTACACACTTTCCAGGCGTGCGCCTTCGACCACTCGGCCACCTCTCCAACACGCGCCGTATAGCGGACTATGCAGCGGTTTCGCAAGCCTCGTTCTCGGCATCATGTCGTGCCGCTTCAAAGGCCAGCATTGCCCGCTTTACGGGCAGACCCCAGTGGTAACCGCCCAATCCTCCAGATTTCCTTAAAGCGCGATGACACGGGATCAGCCAGGACACCGGATTGCGCCCGACGGCGGTGCCCACGGCGCGCACGGCCTTTGGATTTCCGGCACGGCTGGCGATCGCCGAATAGGTTGTCACATGGCCTGAGGGCACCGCGAGCAGGGCTTCCCAGACCTTGATCTGAAACGGTGCACCGCCGAGCAGCAACCGGGTTTGCTCGCCCGCGAAAATCCGCGTGATATGCTGTGCCGCCGCCGCATCGTCCTCATCATAGACGGCATTGGGCCAGCGTCGGCGCATATCCGCAAGACATGGCTCGCGGCCCATTTCGGCGGTAAAGCCCATGCCGCAGACCCCGCGCGGGGTCCAGAGGATCAAGGCCTCGCCAAAGACCGAGGCCGCAAATCCATAGGTGATTTGCAGCCCCTCGCCGCCGGATGCGTACTCGCCCGGCGACATCGCCTCCCACGAGACCATCAGATCGTGCAGGCGGCCCGGGCCTGACAGGCCGGACTCAAGCGATGCATCCAGCACCGTGAACCGCTCGCGCAACAGGGTCTTGGCGTGGTCGAGGGTCAGGTATTGCTGGTATTTTTTCGGGCTGACGCCCACCCAGCGCGAAAACACCCGTTGGAAATGTGCGGGGCTGAGGCCCAGATGCGCGGCGACGGCGTCCAGATCGGGCTTGTCGTCAAGGGTCGAATCGATGAACCGGATTGCCTCGGCCATCCGGTTGTAATCGGCTGTGCTGTTAGTCGTCTGCATCGTGGCCTCCCTGATGCAGACACGTTAGCGACGGCGCGCGCGGCGCTCCACCCGGAAGTTGCGGTCTTCCAATTTTTTTCAATCCGAAGAAGCGAAAGTGCCAATCTATAATCGGCGTAATAAATATTGCATCTTCTTGCCTAACTCGGTTGAATTGCATCAGAAGAAAATCGGAGCATTAGAATGAAATTCATGATTTCTGCGGCAACCGCCTTCATCCTCATGACATCGATGGCCTTCGCCGATGCGGTGCAGCCATTTGGATTCGAGCGAGGGGTAAACCCGAGCACCTACGAAGCCAAGAAAAACGGTGACGGGTATACTTGGATCGTGGACAGCGCACCAAATCCACATCCAGATTTTGCACTGTACGGGCTCTACGCGACGCCAAACGAAGGGATTTGCTCCGTCATTGCACTTTCCAAAGAGAACGACAGCGACGACTATGGAATAGCCGTGCGAAGCGACATGGAGAGTTTCGCCAGAGCATTGGACAGTAAATATGGGCCGAGCACTCTAACCGACGAACTGCTGGACACGGGCAATTTCTATTCACGTGGCGATAACTGGTCCTATGGTGTAGCTCAAAACAGGCGTTTTTATTTCAGGTCTTGGAAGGCTTTTCCGGAAAACGTGACGGGTTTGAAAAGCATCGAAATGTCGGCAGCTGTTGTCGGCACGTCTACAACCTTTACCAAGCTGACGTATCAATTTGATAATTTCGAAGCGTGCGGTAAAGAGGAAGAAACGCTAAAAGCGGAATCCTTTTGACTGCGGTGCAAGCGGCTCAGTCGAAAAAGGCGTCGAGGGCGGCGATGGTCGCGTCGGGGTTTTCTTCGGGGATGAAATGCCCTGCGTCGATGGCCTCGCCCCGAACATCGCGGCACCATGCGCGCCAGGTATCCAGCGGCGTGCTGGCCCCGGCGGCGATGCCCGCGCCACCCCAGAGGGCGAGGGTGGGACAGTCGATCCGGCGTCCCGCATCGCGGTCCGCCCGGTCGTGGTCATTATCGACCCCTTCGCCCGCCCGATAATCGTCGCACATCGCCGTTAGCTGCGCCGGATCACGGGCCTGGGCGCAATAGCTTTCCAGTGCCTCCGCATCGAAGGCCGACAGGTCGCCCTTTGCGGTCCAACTCGCGAGGGTATGGCGGATGAAATAATCCGGCGCGCCGCCAATCAGCTTTTCGGGCAAGGGCGCGGGCTGGGCGAGGAACGGCCAGTGATAGATCTTCATCGCAAAGGCGTGGTTCATCCGCTCCCAGTATTCGCAGGTGGGCAGGATATCGAGCACCGCGAGCCGCGCGACCGTCGCCGGATGATCGAGGGCCATGCGATAGGCCACGCGCCCGCCCCGGTCATGCCCCGCCACATCGAACCGGTCATGGCCAAGGGCCGCCATCGCCTCGACGATCCCGGCGGCCATGCTGCGCTTGCTCGCCGCATCGACGGTGGCGGGACAAAAGCTGTCGCCGTATCCCGGCAGATCGAAGCAGATGACCTGTCGTGACGCCGCAAGGGCCGGGGCGACACTTGCCCACATGCGCCAGTTCTGAGGAAATCCGTGGAGGAGGACGAGGGGCGCGCCCTGACCGCCGATCATCGCGTGCAGTGCGCCGCCGGTCGTCTCGATCTTCCGGGAAGAAAAGCCACGCATAACAGGCTTATCCCCGCCGCCGCTTGCGCTCGCGGCCACCGCGCGCCCCGACGGGGCCGGGGCCATCGGCCTTGTTCGACTTGATCCACTCGGCCCCGGACGGATCGTTATCGAGCAGGAAGTTGGCGGCGCGGATCGATTCCATCTCCTTGCCCGATTGCGGCAGGGTGCTGCCCATGCCGGTCAACTTCACGAAGGTCTCATCATCGAGGCCGTCGGGAATCGCGATGCCGGCGGCGGCCAGTGCCTCTTTCTTCTCGGCGATTTTCTTGGCCGATACAGGAAGCTGTACCGGGTTCATGATGGCCGAGGTCATGCCCGCACCGGCGGCCATGGCGAGGAAGGCATTGTTGACGCCATGGCGATTCGGCAGGCCAAAGCTGATATTGGAGGCCCCGCAGGTCGTATTGACGCCTAGTTCCTCGCGCAGTCGGCGCACCAGCGAAAAGACCTGCAACCCGGCGGTTCCCATGGCACCGATGGGCATCACCAGCGGGTCGACGACGATGTCATGCGCCGGGATGCCGTGATCGGCGGCCCGCTCAACGATCTTTTTCGCCACGGCAAAGCGCACGTCCGGGTCTTCGGAGATACCGGTATCGTCATTTGAGATCGCGACCACCGGAACGTTGTATTTCTTGACCAGCGGCAACACGAGGTCGAGGCGTTCTTCCTCGCCGGTCACGGAATTGAGCAGCGGACGGCCCTCGGCAGCCTCGAGGCCGTTCTCCAGCGCGCCGGGAACCGAGCTGTCGATGCAGAGCGGCGCATCCACCAATGCCTGCACGCGCTTCACCAATTCGCGCATCAAGGGCGGTTCAACGAAGTTGTTGTCGGCATAGCGCGGATCTTCGGCCATCTTGTTCGAGAACACCGCGCCGGAATTGATATCCAGCACCGTCGCCCCCGCCGCGACCTGCGCCAAGGCATCGGCCTCGACGGTGGAAAAATCGCCCTGTTCCAGTTCGGCGGCCAGCTTTTTGCGCCCCGTCGGATTGATCCGCTCGCCGATGACGCAGAAGGGCTGGTCGAAACCGATTATGACGGTCTTGGTCTTCGATTCGACGACGGTACGGGTCATGGATGCTACCTTAAGGTCATCCCCGGGCGTAACCCGAGGATTTTTCGATTTGCAGGAGATCCTCGGGGCGAGCCCGAGGATGACGCAGTGTGTGACTAGGCGCTGCGCGCTTCGTCCACCCATTCGGCGGTCTTGCCGATGCCGCCAAGCGGGAAGAAGTGGACGTGGGTGATGTTGAAATCCGGGTTCGCCGCCTTGTGCAGGGCAAGGTCGGTGACGAACTCGTCCGGCTTGAAGGGCAGCAGCAGCTTGGTGGCATCCTTGGCCCGCTTTTGCAGCACGCGCAGGGACGGGCCGACACCGCAGGCGATGGCGAATTTGATCATCGTTTGCAGCTTGGCGGGACCGGCAACGCCGATATGGATCGGAATGTCGATGCCCTCGGCCTTCAGCCGGTCGGCCCATTCGATCACAGGACCAGCCTCGAAGCAGAACTGAGTCGCGATGGCCATTTCGGCATCGGTACGCTCGGCAAAGCCCTGTTTCCAGCGCAGGGCATCCATGACGGCGCGGTCAGAGCCATCGGGGTCAATGTCTTTGTTGCCCTCGGGATGCCCCGCGACGTGGAGTCGTTTGAAGCCCTTCTTGTCGAAAAGGCCGGTTTCCATCATGTCCATGGATGAGGCCAGCGTGCCGTGGGGCTTGTCGACGCCGCCCGCCAACAGCAAAGCCTGCTCGACGCCTGCCTCGCCCTGATACCGGTCGAGCCAGTCCTCCAGCATTGCCGCATCGGCGATGATCCGCGCCGGGAAATGCGGCATCACGTTAAAACCATCGGCGGACAGGCGCTTGGCCGTTGCCACCATCTCCTCGATGGGCGTGCCCTCGATATGAGCGATATAAACGCGGGTTCCGGGGGAGAGGATGGCCTTAAAGTCCTCGACCTTGGCCGCCGTTCTCGGCATGACCTCGATCGAACAATCCTTCAGGAAGGCGCGCACGGCCATACGGTCCGAGGCCGGGGCCTCGACCGGTGCATGGCGCTTGCCGAACAGGGATGCGAGAACAGCCATCAGACTCTCCTTCATGGGGCGGCGTGGCCGCCGGTTTCGATCAGCGCCTTCAGCGCGTCCTTATCGTAGGTCTCATCCAGCCTCGCGGCTTCGGCGTCGGCGATGGCATCCAGATCGCTGCCCTCGACCTCGACCGGATCAGCCCGCCGCCAGTCTTCCAGATAGGCGTCGGAGTCCGATGCGCCAGATTTCATGGCGGCGCGGTCGATGGCTTGCTCGAACCGCTCGGGAAGCTGGCGCTTGGCGTTCTTTCGGCCCGCCTTCACGATCACCTGTGCAGGCATGTCGCGCCAGTAGACCACGGTTAGCTGTGCCATCGGCCATTCCCTATCATCCTGGCGAACACTCGTATCGCCTTCGATCCTATCCAAGCGCATCACTCGCGACTTGGCACCGATCAATTCCGACACGCCCCATGGGCGCAATCATTCTTTTCTCGACAGATATATATTGCAGACATAAAGAAATGTCTATATGATGAAGTCAATTAAAAGCTGGAGATGCACCATGGCGATCCCTTCACCTGCCCTCGATCTTTCGTTCGAAGTCTTTCCTGCGGGGTCTGAAACCGGGCGTGCGGGTCTGGCAAAGGCGGTTTCGACACTGGCGCGCCTGAACCCGCGCTTTGTCTCCATCACCCATGGCGCGGATGGCAGCGATCAGAATCGCACCCTCGGGACCATCGACGCCCTGCGTATCGAGAATCCGACTCTCGGCCTTGCGGGTCATCTGACCATGCGCGGCGGATCGAAGGGCGAGATTCTCGCGACCGCCGAAGATTATGCGGCAGCGGGGGCGCGCTGGATCGTGGCGCTGCGCGGCGATGCGCCTGACGGGGCCGGGGGCCGGTTTGCGCCGCATCCCCACGGATTCCAGTCCTCGCCCGAGTTGATTGCGGGGCTTCGCGAACGGACGGACCTGCGCATTGCGGTGGCAGGGTATCCCGAGGCGCACCCCGAATCCCTAGGCGAGCAATCAGACCTCGATCACCTGAAGCGCAAGGTCGATGCCGGGGCGGATACCATCATTACGCAATTTTTCTTCGATAATGACGATTTCTATCGCTTTGTCGAAAAGTGCCGGGGCGCGGGCATCGATGCACCCATCGTCCCCGGAATTATGCCAATCGCGAACTTTGGCAGTATTTCACGCTTTGCCGCCCGGTGCGGCGCAACGATCCCGGCCCGCATTGCAGACCGCTTCGAAAAGGCCGAGGCGCGCGGCGCGGCCCACGATCTTGCCCTCGCGATCTGCGCTGGGCAGTGCGATGATCTGCGCGAACAAGGCGTGCGCGCGTTCCACTTCTACACCCTCAACCGCGCCGACCTGACCCTTGCCGTCTGTCAGGCGCTGGGCTGCGATTCCAGTGCTCCGGTGGATGGCGAGCGCTCGCCGATTGCTCAGCCGCAGACCGCCATGCGCGTGAGTGCCTGACGCCCCCTTCACGCCGCTGCACTCCGCTGATAGGGTGCAGAAAAAGCAGGCATGAAGAGGTTGGGCAAAAGTGACGGGACCGCGCGATATACCGTCAGACGTTGCCCCCTCAGCGGACCTTCCCGCGGCAGAGCCGCCGTCGCGGGAACGGCGTGCTTCGCGGCCCAAGCCGGTCTCAAAACCGAAGAAGACCCGTGGCCACACTCGGTCTGGCGGTCATATCTATGCTGCCCTTGATCTTGGGACGAATAATTGCCGCCTTATGATCGCGCGGCCCGATGGCGACAGCTTTCGGGTTCTCGATGCCTTCTCGCGGGTTGTCCGACTGGGCGAAGGCGTCGAGGAGACCAATACCCTGTCTCGCGCCGCAATGGACCGCGCCGTCAGCGCGCTGAAAGTCTGCGCCGAAAAAATGACCCGCCGCCGGGTAACCCGCGCCCGCGCTATCGCCACCGAGGCGTGCCGGCGTGCGTTGAACGGACACGAATTCGTGCAGCGCGTCGTCCGGGAAACCGGACTGCATCTCGATGTAATCGGGGCGGGCGACGAGGCGCGTCTGGCGGTCGCCGGCTGCGCGCCGCTGTTCGATACCAACCGCGATTGTCTGCTCGTTTTCGATATAGGCGGCGGCAGTACCGAGATCGTCTGGATCGACCTCGCCCACACACCGCAGGAGCGCCGCCGCGATATTCTGCTCGGTGTCTCCCCGGGCAATGTGGACCGGGCCACCATAGATGCGGAGATTCGCAGGCTCGCCGAGGGTGCCCGCTGGACATCGCTTCCCGTGGGGGTCGTTACTCTGGCGGAAAAATTCAAGCATATGGACGACGAGGTCGCCCGCTTTGCCGCCATGCGCGCCTTTACCAACGAGTTGATCGCACCCTTTGCGGCGGATGGCGCGGCGGCGACCCCTGATAGGCTACAGCGGATGCAATTGCTGGGCACCTCCGGCACCATAACGACGCTTGCGGGCGTTCATCTGGATCTGCCGCGCTATAGCCGGGGTAAGGTCGACGGCCTTTGGATGCAGCGCGGCGAGTTGACCGGGGTGATCGACCGCCTGATCGGTATGGACCGGTTCGAGCGCGCACGCATCCCATGCATCGGCGATGACCGCGCGGAACTCGTAATCTCCGGCTCGTCGATCCTCAGCGCCATTGTCGACCATTGGCCAACCGAGAAATTGCGTGTGGCGGATCGGGGCCTGCGCGAGGGGCTGCTCTATGGTCTGATGAACCGCGACAAGGTCGCCCGACGGAGCCAAAGGCGATGAGCGAGAAAAAGGGCGATTCAGGGCGCGGCCAGCGCCACCTTCGCACCCGGGTCAAGACGGCGCGGGGGCGCAAGATGTCCTCGACACTCTGGCTCGACCGGCAACTCAACGACCCCTATGTCAAGCGCGCCGTCGCCGAAAACATGCGCGCGCGCGCCGCCTACAAGCTGATCGAGATCGACGACAAGTTCAAGTTACTGAAACCCGGGATGCGGGTCGTCGATCTTGGCTCGGCCCCCGGGGGCTGGTCGCTGGTGGCGGTCGACCGGGTCAATGCGACCGGGGCGCGGCGGAACCAGAAACAGGGATTCGTGCTCGGTATCGACTTGCAGGAGGTCGCCGCCATCGAGGGGGCCCCCCAGATACAACTCGACTTCATGGAGGATGGCGCCGACGACACCGTCAAACAGGCGCTGGGCGGCGCTGCAGATGCCGTGCTGTCCGACATGGCGGCGAAAGCCACGGGCCACAAGGCGACCGACCATATGCGCATCGTTGCCCTCGTCGAGACCGCTGCCCTCTTCGCCCGCGAGACCCTCTCGCCCGGAGGAATATTCGTCGCCAAGGTTCTTCAAGGCGGAGCCGATGGCGAGCTGGTCACGGGACTGAAACGCGATTTTGCCACCGTGCGCCATTTCAAGCCCCCGGCCAGTCGCTCGGACAGCTCGGAAATGTACCTCGTCGCCACCGGTTTCAGAGGCAAGTCAGAGGATTTGTCGGGTTGAATGATTCGAGGTATAATTCTCCGTGAAGTAGTGGAGTACAGTGTTATGCCGCCTGCAGTCAGGGTCGCCGATCAAACCGCCCACGGGTTTCCGCTTAATCCCGGCCCCGGTTCGAGCAATGTGATTATCGGGTTCAAACCGGCATGGCGGGCCGTTCCGGCGGCGCTGGCAGGGGCGCTTCAAGCCGTTCAGCAAACCGGCGATATTGCCGTGAAAACGGCTGAAAGTGCCACGAAAGCCGCCAGCGGAACCCCTGGCCAACCCGCCGCCCTTGCCGCCGAAGCCGCGGCAAAGGCCGCCGCAACCGCCGCTTTCGCCGCTGCAATTTCCTCCGCTCAGGGCGCTGCCGCTGGCATGACAGCCATGAGCGGCAACGGAACGCCCGACATGCATAACTGCACCATGCCCGCACCGGTTGCGCCCGGTTGCTTTCACGGTCCCGGCGTCGTCCTGCAAGCGAGCACGACGGTGACCATCAATGGCCTGCCAGCCACCCGCGTCGGCGACAAGGTGGTCGAGGCTTTGGGCGGCCCCGACGCCATCGTCGCTGGCGAAAACAGCGTCCTTATCGGCTGAATGGCCGATAACCTAACCGGCGCTGTGATTGCTAAGACAGAGCAGAACGAGGTCAAGATTCCAGCGGCGCAGGCGCAAATTCGTCATCCCTACCCTCGCCCCGCTAACCGCGCCCCGCCTTTTCCGCAATCCCCGACCGGCCCTCCCGCGCCTCCAGCACAGCGAGCACGTCGGCCAGCGGCACATCCTGCGCGGCCAGCATGACCAACAGGTGATAGAGCACGTCTGCCGCCTCGGTAGTCAGGGCCGCCCGGTCGCCGCGCACAGCCTCGATGATGGCCTCGACCGCTTCCTCGCCGAATTTCTCGGCGCATTTGGCGGGGCCTTTGACCAGCAAGGCAGCGGTGTGGGAGGCCGAGGCGTCGCCCTCGGCCTTGCGGGCTAGGATTGTCGCCTCGAGGCGGGCGAGCGTGTCGGGGGCGGTGGTCATGGCGAGCTATCCCATCGCCGCGTGCATCTTCACCCGCTTTTCCATCGCGGCGAGTTGCTTGCCGATCAAGTCCTTGAGCATATCGCTCGGCTCGACCATGGCCTCGTAATTCGATGCGACCAGAACCTGAGGGTTCGTCACCATGTCACAGCCAAGCAGCGCGAGCGTGTGGCGCAGGTGGGCCTGCGCGTTCGAGGTGCCCGACATTCCCGCCGATGTCCCGCCCAGCGCGACGACCTTGCCGCCAAGGGGCATGGACGGATCGCGGTCGCGGGACAGCCAGTCGATGGCGTTCTTGAGCACGCCCGACGTGCTGAAATTATATTCCGGCGTCGCGATGTAGAGGGCATCCGCAGCACGAATCTTGCCTGACAGCGCGGTGACAGATGCAGGCATCCCCGCCTCCTCCAGATCGCCATCATAGAGCGGAATGTCGTTCAGGGGCACGATCTCCAGTTGATGATCCGACCCGATCTCCGCGACCAGTTCCAGCAGTTTGGTGTTGAACGACGCCTTGCGCAGGCTGCCCGAGATACCGACGATTTTCATGATGTCATCCTGATTGTTGCTAGGCGCGTTGATCTAGGCCGCAAGACGCACAGGAACACCCGCCGCCGCCATCGCCTGTTTCGCCTCGGCAATGGTGAAGGTGCCGAAATGGAAAATCGACGCCGCCAGCACCGCAGACGCATGGCCCTCCAGAACCCCTTGCGCCAGATGCTCAAGCTCTCCGACCCCGCCCGAAGCGATGACCGGGATGCCCACCGCATCGGCGATGGCGCGGGTCAGGGCGATGTCGTAACCGATCTTGGCCCCGTCGCGATCCATCGAGGTCAGCAGTATTTCCCCCGCCCCGAGGCTTTCGACCTGCCGCGCAAAGGCGACGGCGTCGATGCCGGTTTCCGTGCGCCCGCCATGGGTGAAAATCTCGTACCGGCCCGGCGCGACGGCCTTGGCGTCGATGGCGACCGTGATGCATTGCGAGCCGAATTTCTCCGCCGCCTCGCGCACAAAGTCCGGGCGTTTGACTGCGCTGGTATTGATCGAGACCTTGTCGGCCCCGGCCAAGAGCAACGCGCGAATGTCATCGACCTCGCGCACGCCGCCGCCAACGGTCAGGGGCATGAAGCATCGCTCCGCCGTGCGCTGCACCACATCAAGCAGGGTGCCGCGATTTTCATGGCTGGCGGCAATATCGAGAAAGCATAGCTCGTCGGCCCCGGCGGCATCATAGGCCGCCGCCGATTCGACCGGATCACCGGCATCGATCAGATCGACGAACTGCACGCCCTTTACGACACGGCCATCCTTGACGTCGAGGCAGGGAATAACGCGGGCTTTCAGCATAAAGGTGCCTCCGGGGCAGGGTCAATCCGACGTCTTTTGCAGATCATTCTGAGGGTTAATTTCCGGAATGATTGTATAGTTCTTAGGCCGATCAACGGAAAAGCTTTATTAGCTATGCATAGCGGTCACAACGGTCTGTCCACATGGGAAATTGTTGCAGCGCGATATAAGCCTTAGATAGCCGCCAACGTAACACAACAGCGGGGCCAAGCCCGCATAATGAGGCATATCATGGCTGCATACGAACAAAGCGACTATCTTGTCGATAAAACCCCCTTCACCCAGGCTCCGCTTTATCGCCGGGTCGCGGATTTCGCCACCGGCATTGGCTCTGCCATTCGCCAGTATATCGTCAACACACAGACCCGGTCGGCCCTCGAGCGGCTGAACGACCGTCATCTTGCAGATATTGGCCTGACCCGCGATCAGATCGAAAGCTTCAGCTTCGACCTCGCACACCGCTTCCGATGAAACCTGATCGGGAAGCCCACTTTGATTACGAATACGAGCGCGCTGGCGTCGCGAGCCTGTTCGTGCTGTTCGCACCCCTTGAAGGCTGGCGTGAGGTCGCGGTAAGGGACCGGCGCACGGCTGTTGATTACGCCCATATCCTGCGTGATCTGTAAGCGGTGCGAGAAGCGCACTCTGATATCAGGTTGACGGTTTCTCGCAGTTCCAAGGGAGCAGTTCGTCGAGGCGGTCTTGCGGATGGCCCTGATCGATGGCTTGCAGGGTTGCCTTGAGATAGGCGAAGGGTTCGACGTTGTTGATCTTCGCGGTTTCGATCAAGGACGCGATGATGCCCCAGGCTCGGCCACCTTCGTCGTGCCCCGCGAAGAGCGCATTCTTCCGATTGAGGGCAATCGGGCGGATCAGGTTTTCGACTTTGTTGGAATCGATCTCGACACGGCCATCGGTGAGGAAAGTCTGCAGCCCGTCCCAATGTCGCGCGACGTAGGCAAGCTTTTCGCCGAGGCGTGATTTCGCGGAGATGCGGCTGCGCTGTTCGGTCAACCAATCGCCGAACGCT
>CALGNO010000120.1 GCA_937958625.1 uncultured Neomegalonema sp. | reverse complement strand
TCAGGTCGTTGACAAACCCCGTTATTTTCTGGCGGGGTTTTTCTTTGTCTGGATTTGCGGTGGCTTGAGTTTTCCGATTGTCGAAGGTTTTCTTGCCCTCATGCCGTCCCTGGTTGGATCGACGTTGCTGCGAGGGCTATTTTCTTGATGTTCTGGGCGGTTGCGGCGAGCAGGCATTGGCACTCCACCCCGACCAGCCCCCGTAACCGGGCATATCGGTGACCGTGGAGTTGCTTGGCGTCTGCGAAGGAGCGTTCGACGGTCTCTTTGCGGCGCTTGTAGACGCGCTTTCCCCAGTCGGTGAGCCGGTTGGCGTCGGTGCGGTCTTTTATGTCTTGCCAGACATGGCGGGGATGATGCGGGTCTTGTTGGCGCTGGCGGTGCAGGAGGCGAGCAGCGGGCAGTGCGCACAAATGGCGGAGTCGCTCCTGTAGTGGCGATAGCCGTTCCGGTCGGTGGTGGCATAGGTGAGAAGCTGGCCTTCGGGGCAGCGGTAGCCGTCGGTGTCTGGCTCATAGACAAAGGCCTTCTTCGGCATCATGCCCGGCTTGGGTGGCGTCGGCCTGCGATAGCCCGTGACGCCGGGAATGTCGCGGTCCTCCAGACCTTTCGCGATCCCTGCCGTGGCATAGCCTGCATCCAGCCCCACGGCCCCGACGGTGAGCCCGAACCGCTCGATCTGGCGATCCAGCCGACCCAGATAGGGAATGCTGTCATGGACATTGGCCGGGGTGGCGTGGGTATCGGTGATGATCCCCAGCTTGCCGTCCACCGTGCGGTGGTCGAGGTAGAAAAAGCCCTTCGGCTTGCCGTCTCGCACCATGTAGCCCGCATCCGTATCCGTGCGGCTGATCTTCGTTTCCTTCGAGACCGGCTCGCGGGGCCTGTCCTTCAGGGGCTTCTTGCCGTGGGCACGGCGGTCTTCTGTAATCGCGGCGTCCAGCGCATCCCAGTAATCGGCGCGGCTCTTTTCCACCACCGCCTTGTCATAGCGGCCCTTGTTCGCATTGGCTTTCAGATGCGTGCTGTCGGTGTAAAGCACCGCCCCGTCCACCAGACCAAGGCGGATCGCCTGCTCGACGATCTCGTCGAAGATGTCCTGCGCGACCGAGGTGTCGTTGTAGCGTCTGCGACGGTTCTGGCTCAGGGTCGAGGCATCGAACACCTTGTCCGTCAGGCGCAGCCCCAGAAACCAGCGATACGCGACATTCACCTCGATCTCGCGCACCAACTGCCGCTCCGAGCGCACCCCGAACAGATACCCCACGAACAGCGCCTTGAACATCAGCACCGGATCAAGCGGCGGGCGTCCGTTATCCGCGCAATAAAGCGACGCGACCCGGTCATGGATGAAGCTGAAATCTATCACCGCCTCGATCTTGCGAAGCAGGTGATCTTCCGGAACCAGACCATCGAGCGATACCATCTCGATCTCGGTCTGCAACAGGCCTCGTTTCCTCAACATGCCCAACTGAATCACAAAGGCCCCGCTCACGCGAGACCTTTGTCAGCAATCTGAAACGCCGAAGCAATTCGGCGGCATTTTTGTTTGATGGCGAGCAGGGCTTTATCTTTCAGGTCGGCCAGATAACTGCGCCCAGAATATCTTGGACTATAAGCCTTACAGCCGATAGCCTGGCGCTTCAGTAAACGTCTTTGTTTTGAAGTTCCGACAGTTATGGTTAACGCCGATCCAATCACTGCAATCCTTCTGGAACGGCTGGAACACGCGCGCGTGTTTGCGGCAATCGACGCGGCGAAACTGGACTTCCTGCAAGAGATTTTGACGAGTCAGGGATTGAAATTCGATCCGCTGTATCTCGATGAAATTGATGCCCCTTCGGTCGCTTCAGGGCCGCATCTGGTGGACATTTCCGGCATCGGAGACTTGCAGAAAATCCAAGCAATCATCGGTGACAGTGCGTCTTGTGTCTGGTGGATATGGCCAGACGAACCCGATGCATATGATGCGATTTATCGGCACCTGCGCGGTCTCAATATGGTTGAAATACCTGCGGGCAGGTTCGATGGCGAACAGCCGGGTGCGCGAACGGGATACGAGGCTGTGCTATTCAGACATGCCGACCCGGAGGCCTTGAACGGCGTGCTTGAAGTCCTCGACACCGGGCAGGTCGCCCGTTTGTTCGGACCGGCCCTCGCCCTCGTCGCACGAACGCCTAATGCAAACGATCCAAGACTATTTGAAAAGCCTGAGGATCTGCCGCTCCCGACGCGCGGTATGCTCCGGATTGCCTCGCTCGAACAATATGACGCGATTGCAGAATCGCGCAGTACGACCCTCCGGGCGCGAATTGCTGGAGCGTTATACGATCTTGAGATGGATCAGCACGGCCTCGACGCGGATGAAACCTTCGAAGACCTTGCGGTTATTGCAGAAAGTACAGGCGCTCAGATCGGCCTGGAGTCCGAGCGTGCTTTTATTCTGTGGGCATTTTGCGGGGCCGTCGCCGGAACGGGTGCCCTATATTCGAGGGATTTGCTGTCCTTTTTTACCGGGCATGACGAGACGCCCGACGACGTGGTCGAAGGCATCGTCGCCGGGTTCGCTCAACTCGATCAGAGTGCGTTTGAGAGTATCATTGCGCAGGAGTTCGACTGATGGTGCCTCCTCTTATCGTGGCCGGAGGTGTCGCGCTCGGCAGGCTGATCGTCAGAAGGTTGGTCGCGCGCGGAGTCGCCTCGCGGGCCGCCGCCCAAGAAGCCTTGCGCCAGGGAGCGCGGGCGGCCACGAATCTGATGCAGAGGGGCGCGCAACGGTTCAACACATGGCGTCGAAATTGTCGGCGATGTGATCGCCTGAACAAGGAGATGTGCGCCAGAATATTCGGCGGCACGAACAATCCACCTCAACCCGGCGTCTATGTCGGCGGCCCTCATAACCAGCTTGGCCGGATACCGGGTGTGCTTGAGCGCCACCATATTCCACCGGCGGGCATGGGCGGCCTGCATCGGAATTGGGGACCGGCGATCCAGATGGATTATGCAGACCACCTGCTGACTCCGGGGCACAGCGGTGCCGGGCGCGCTTGGCGACAAACTCTTTCCCGCACCCTTGGGAGCAATGGCTTTTTAGCAGCACTCGGGGTAGAGGCAGCGGCGATCAAGGCGATACCGGGCGTCGGCAATAAGTACGATGCGGCATTGACGCAGGCAGCAGCGTACGCAGCATGTCTTGAGGCGGCGGGTGAAGTAAGGACAGGGCCAAGGCGATGACTGAGTACAAATGGATTTTAAGACCTGGCGATGGGATCGGGCCGCTGTCTTTCGGCATGACCCCGGAGCAGGTCGCAGCGACGCTTGGCCCTCCCACCGGCGTACAGGATTTTTCCGACTGGATTTCAGAAGCCGGAGAGCTGGAAGACGACATCTCCTTCGAGGAAAATCGCATCCCCGAAAACCCGGTTCATGCCCTGCCGAATCTGACATACTTTGAAAATCGGCTGACGAGAATTACGCTGTGGGAGGCCCATCAGAGCCTGCGTATATTTGAAAAATTTCCCTATGAAGACGAGGATATGTCAGCGTTCGTGGAATTCCTGTGTGAGACATCGGAACGCTATGTATACGACAATGACGATGCGTACATATTCCTCGATCACGGCATCACATTGCTCGACGAGAACATTATGGGCGTCGAGGAAGCGATTACCGTCTTCGCCCCCGGCCAATATGACCGGTACATCGCGAACGGTCTCGCCGCGGGAACAGCGCGTTTCGTGAAGGGCAGTCTTTGATCCCGGCAGCGCCCGATCAAGAAGGCCTTTGCGAGATTAGCCTCAAATCGTCCGCGTCGTCTCCGTCTCTATCATCTTGGCATAGGCGACGCGCAGGCGTTGGACCATCGGTCCCGGCACCTCGGGTTCCGGTCCAAGCGGGTCGCCCAACACGCGCCCATCGACCTGCCGCACGGGCGAGACCCCGGCGAAGGTGCCGGTGACGAACGCTTCCTCAGACCCGTACACATCCGTCAGGGAAAAGTTTTTCTGCCGGATCGTAATCCCCTCCTGCTCGCACAGGCGGATGATATTGCCGCGCGTAATGCCGCCGAGGCAGTAATCGCCGCTCGACGTCCAGACTTCCCCGCGCCGCGCGATGAAGAAATGCGTCGAATTGCAGGTCGCGACAAAGCCTTGCGGATCAAGCATCAGCGCCTCGTCGGCCCCGGCCTTTGCCGCCTGAATACAGGCCTGAATGCAATTGAGCTTGGAGTGAGAATTGAGCTTCTGATCCTGCTGATCCGGCCCCGTACGCCGAAAGGCGGAGGTAAAGAGGCTCAGACCCCGATTATCGACGGTCGCCTTCTTGTATTCCGGCACGATCACAATGGTCGGCGGGGTGATCGTGACGCGCGGGTCTTGATAGGGCGTCGCCTTGACCCCGCGCGACATCATCAGCCGGATATGAACGCCGTCGGTCATGCCATTGGCGTCGATGCAGGCGAACAGCCGCTCGACCAACGCCTCGGGCGTCACGTCCATCTCGAAATCCAGCGTCCGCGCGCCTTCATACAGCCGCATGAGATGCGCGCGCAGGAACGGGATACCGCCATTGTGGAGGCGCAGGCCCTCCCAGACACCATCGCCCAGCACGAACCCGGAATCGAAGACGGATACCGTCGCCTCGGCGCGCGGCACCAGCTCGCCATTGATGGAAACGAGAATATCCGCATTGCGCGGGTCGCCCTCGTAGGCATGTGCTCCGTACCCCATCAGGGCCTCCTCAAATCAGGTCAGCGTCGATCGAAAGTCGGGAATCGCCATTCCGCAGACTTCGGTATATCGTTTTCGCGTTGATAGCCCATCATTCCGTGAGCCGACCATGACCATCCACGATCCCAGCATTGATCCGATCGCCGAGCTGAAGGCCAATACCCGCCTGCCCTTCAAACAAGCCCGCGCCATGCCCACCAGCGTCTATACCTCCGAGGCGTTTCTGGAGGCAGAGCTGGAGCATATCTTCCGCAAGGATTGGTTCTGCGTCGGGCGGGCGAGTTCGCTGGCTAAACCGGGCGATTACACCACCCTCGATCTGGCCGGACAGCCGATCATGGTCGTGCGCGGGCAGGACGGTGCCTTGCGCGCACAATCGAATGTGTGCCTGCACCGGATGTCGACGCTGCTGCATGGCGAAGGCAATGCGGCCCGGATCACCTGCCCCTATCACGGCTGGACCTATGGCCTCGACGGATGCCTGCGCGGTGCCCCGGCGATGATGCACAACGAGGGCTTCGAGCGCGGCGATTATCGCCTGCCGCAAATCCGCTGCGAGGAATGGCTCGGCTGGGTCATGGTGACCCTGAATCCCGACGCCCCCTCCCCTGCCAGCCGCCTGTCAGGCGTGCAGGATTTGGTCGGCGATTTCGAGATGGAGAATTACGTCGAGAGCTTTCGCGAAGTCCATCACTGGAACACCAACTGGAAGGTGCTCGCCGAGAACTTCATGGAGAGCTATCACCTGCCGGTCTGCCACGGGCCGACGATCGGCGGATTCACCAACCTCGCCGAGATGACATGCCCGCCCAGCGACCCGGCCTTCAATCATCACTGGATCATGAAAGACCCGGATTTCGCGATCAGCGTCGCGCATCCCGATAATACCAAGCTGGTTGGCGACCGGCGGAACATGACGTTCTTGCTGAGTATCTATCCCTCGCTGATGATCACGCTGACACCCGGCTATTTCTGGTATCTGTCCCTGCATCCCGATGGGCCGGACCATGTGAAGATCCTCTACGGAGGCGGTCTGTCGCCAGACTTCGCCCGCGACCCGGAGGCCGAGAAACATTTCGAGACGGTCAAGACCCTGCTCGATGCGGTGAATGACGAGGATCGGGTCTGCACCGAACGCGTCTATCGCGGCCTGTCATCCGAGGCGGCTAAACCCGGCCACCTGTCGCATCTGGAGCGTCCGAATTACGATTTCGCGACCTATCTCGCCAGCCGAATGCCCTGATCGCCCGTGACGATTGCGTTCAATGACGAGAGCTTTCGCGGCGACTATACATTTCGCAATTCCGCGCAGGCGATCCGCCGGTTTCCATTCCCCCTGACCGGTGACGCGTTCACGTACTCGATGAATCTGGAACCCCATGGTCGCGGGGCGAGGGGCACTGTCTTCGAGAACCGCTTCGATGTTGACGAACACTATGTCGCCGAAACGCGCGAACGCGCGCTGGTGCTGGGCGAAGACCCGTTACGATGCCAATCCCTGCCGCATATGGCCTTGGCGGAGTGGGATTTGCTCGAACATCTCATGACGGCACTGGCCGAGGACCACCCGTCGTTATTCAGCCTCGAATGTGACGGCAACCGGTGGCATTGGCGGAACCGTCCCCTCGGCATCGAACAGGCATTCACTTTCCTAGACGACACGACCCTGCCCTGCCCGCCGCTGGAATACATCACACGGCAAGTGCAGGGCGATTTTTGCCTGCTGGATCAGCGCGACAACACGCTGTGGCTCGATGCCGGGATGGTGACCAGCCAGTCCGACTGGTCCCTCGATTTCAACCTCGGCATGGACTTCATGGAGTTTCATGGCCCCGTGCCGATGGCCCACGAATCGGGCGTGTTCGACCGCGCCCTCAAGTTCCTGCTCGCCCTGCGGCAAGGCGCGCCGGTCCGGCGTCTGAACTGGTCGATGACGGTCAATCCCCGCCTCGATCTGAGTTCCGAGGCATACCCGGAATGGGCCGCAGAAAAGCGCACGCTGACGCCGGAGAATATTGGCCGGAAACAGCATTTGCGGGTCGAGTTGCAGACACTCTTCCGCCTGCCCCGCTCCAACGCCATCGCGTTTCAGATCCGCTGCTATCTGTGCTCTTTCGCGGATATTGTGACGGTGCCCAAATGGGGCCGGCGACTGCATCGGGTGCTGCGCGACCTGCCGGAAGAACTGACCGAGTACAAGGGGTTGACCGGCAACAGGACATTGTTACTCGACTATCTGGCGCAGTTCGATGACGGTCTACCGACCTCGCCGGGAATCGCGCCCGAGATCGAAAGCGAGCCGCCTTTACAACCAAGACCATAGACGGGGACGATACCATGCGCAGCGAGAAGTTCGAATTTACCGGCCATGATGGCAGCACCCTGGCCGGTCGGCTGGATCGCCCGGTAGAGCCGCCAACCGCCGTCGCGCTCTTCGCCCATTGCTTTACATGCTCGAAGGATTTCGTCGCCTCGCGCAAGATCGCGCAAGTCCTGGCCGAGCGCGGCGTCGCCGTGCTGCGCTTTGATTTCACCGGGCTGGGCCATTCCGACGGCGAGTTTGCCAATTCCAACTTCACCTCGAATGTCGAAGACCTGCTCGCCGCCGCAAAGGCGCTCGAGGCGCATCTTGCCGCGCCATCGCTGATCATCGGTCATTCCCTCGGCGGCGCGGCGGTGCTGGCGGCGGCCCCAAAGATCGCCTCGATCAAGGCCGTCGCGACCGTCGCCGCCCCGGCGGACCCCGGCCATGTCACTCACAATTTCGGCGGCGCGCTGGCGCAGATCAATGAAGAAGGCGAGGCGCAGGTCGATCTTGCCGGACGCACCTTCACCATCAAGAAACAGTTCGTGGAGGACGTCGAGGCGTCCCGGATCGAGGGCCTGCTGCCGGATTTGCGCGCCGCGTTGCTCGTCCTGCACGCCCCGCGAGATGCAACCGTGGGCATCGAGAACGCCACGCGATTATTCGTCGCCGCGAAACATCCCAAGAGCTTCGTCAGCCTCGATAATGCCGACCACCTGCTGACCAATGCGAAGGATGCCGAATACGCCGCCGACCTGATCGCCACCTGGGCCTCGCGCTATATCGCGACGACGGCCACGCTCCCCGATGCGCCCGAAAGCGGCGTGCGGGCCCATGAGCGGGATGCGGAGGGTTTTCTGAATCGGGTCACTGCCACGCGCGGGCGCTCGGTACTGGCGGATGAGCCGAAGAAGGTCGGCGGCACGGACCTCGGCCTATCACCGTTTGAGCTGGTCGGGTCCGGGCTTGCCGCCTGCACCACGATGACGATGCGCATGTACGCCAACCGCAAGGGCTGGTCGATGGCTCCCGCGCGCGTCGATGTGACCTGGCAACAGGAAGATCGCCACAACAGCACCTTCCTGCGCCGCATCGCCCTCGACCCTGACCTGTCCGAGGATCAACAAACGCGGCTGATTGAAATCGCCGACAAATGCCCGGTGCACCGGATGCTGGAGGGCGAGATTACCGTGAAGACCGAGCGGGTAGTAGAATAGTCCCTACGGCACCAGAACCGTCGACCCCGTCGTCTCCCGCGCGTGCAGGGCACGGTGGGCCTCGGCCACATCGTCCAGCGCATAGGTCTGGTTCACGGCAACCTTGATCATCCCGTCCGCAATCAGGCCGAACAGCGCATCCCCGGCTTCCTTCAACTCAGCTTCGGTCACGATGTAGTTGAACAGCGAGGGCCGGGTCGCGAACAACCCGCCACGCGATGCGATGTCCTTCAGGTCGAAATTTTCAATCGCCCCCGAAGCATTCCCGAACGTCACGAACAGGCCGAGACGGCGCAGGCAATCGAGGGATTTCGGATAAGTATCCTGCCCGACACCATCATAGACCACATGGCATTTCTCGCCGCCGGTCAGCGCCTCGACCTCGGCGACGAAGTCCTTGGCGTTATAGTCGATGACGTGGGTATAGCCGTTCTCCAGCGCCAACGCGCATTTCTCCGCGCCCCCCGCCGTTCCGATGGCCGTCGCGCCGATATGCTTCAGCCATTGACCGGCGATCAGGCCCACGCCGCCCGCCGCCGCCTGAAACAGGACGGTGTGTTCGGGCTTCACCGCAAAGGTTCGATTGAGCAGATAATGCGCCGTCAGACCCTTGAGGATCGACGCCGCCGCGACTTCGTCACTCACCCCGTCCGGCAATTTTATCATGCGATCAGCAGGCACGATCCGGTGGCTGCAATAGGCCCCGATGGGCAGGGTATAACCGACGCGGTCGCCCTCGGCGAAGCCCGAGACGCCCGGACCGACGGCCTCGACCACACCCGCCGCCTCGCCCCCCGGCACCGGGTCCGCACCCGGCGGCCACGGGTAAAGACCGCTGCGAAAATATGTGTCGAGGTAATTGAGACCAACGGCGGTATGGCGCAACAAAAGCTGGCCTTCCCCCGGCTGTCCGAGGTCAACGCTCTCGCGTTTCAGGACGTCGGGTCCGCCAATGCCGTCCGCTATGATACGATATGCCATTCGGTATCCCCCTCAAAGCCCGCGGCGGGCGCTAAAGCGCACCAGATTGAAATTATTCAACGGCTGATAAAGATTGTTGAAGCCTTGCAGGAAGGGTTTGGTTTCCCAACCGAGCTTGGCGCGGATTTCGTTCAGGCTGCGCTTGCCATCAATCGCGGTCACCATGCCAGCAACGGCTTTGGGCAGATTGCGCTGCACCGTCAGGCCATCCATCGAAAAGGTGAACCCGCCCTTGTCCCAGATCGACTTGGCGAGCGCATGACCGCGCGGGCCGACGAAATTCGGCACGGCACTGCCATGAACCTCGGCCACACGGCCCTCGGCACTGCCCTTCGGCACCGCATAGAAGACATGGGTCTTGAGGTTGCCCGAAATACGCTCGGCCAGCGCCGCCGCCTGTTGCGGTGGCAGAGTACCGGCGCGGTCGCGCAGCTCCTGATCGGCAATCACGGCGCGGGGGTTATAGCGCCCCGGCATGGCAAAGCTGACCAGCTCCAACCCTGCGGCTTCCATCAGACCATAGACGCCATCCACGTCATAGGCCCGGTCACGGCTGTGCAGCAGCAGGTCGTAGATCCCGGCATCCCCGGCCTCGACATGGTCGTGGATATAGGGGTTGCGGACCAGACCGTTGGTCTGGGGCAGCGACGTGATCAGGCGTTTGGTGTGTTCGACCTGTTTCTCCGGCTCATCGTCACCGACCAGCACACGCAGGGCATCCTGCATCTCATACACCCCGGCCCGGCCATAGGGCGCATAGACCATCGCGCCAAGGCCCCCACCCGGCGCCAGCGCCCGCGCCAGCGCCGCCGCCCCGGCTTCGGGGTCGGGCAGATGATGCAGCACACCGCAGCAGTCGATATAGTCGAACGGGCCAATATCCGGTGCCGTCAGCAGATCACCGGTATGCCATGTCGCGCTCAAACCCCGCGCGGCCATGCGCGCCTCGGCAATCTTGCGGCTCGCTTCGGACATATCGAGGTAGTGCAAATCGACATTCGCGCCCCAATCCGCGAAAATCTGCGCCATCATCACCAGCGCATCGCCCGTGCCACCCCCGGCCACAAGAATCCGCGTCGGCTGGGTCCAGTCACGCTGGCCGCCAAAGATGAAATGGTCGATTTCCAGCGGATGACTCGGCGAGCCGATCACAAGCTCATCGGTCTCCTTCGCCGGATCGCGGGCGGGGTAAGGATAGGCCTCGTATTGACGTTTGACCGGATCGGCACCGTTCATCATGCAGTTTCCCTCGCGAGTTCGATATATCGGGCGCGCAGCTTGCGTGTGGTCGGGCCGGGCACGCCCTGACTGAGCGTCTTGCCGTCAATCGCGACGACCGGCATGACAAAGCCGGAGGCACTGGTCGAGAACGCCTCGGCGGCCCCTTGCGCCTCTTCGACGGTAAAGGGGCGTTGTTCGACGCTCAACCCTTCGGCCTCGGCGATTTCGAGCACCACGCGGCGGGTGATGCCATGCAGGATCGAATTCGAAAGCTGCCGCGTGATGATCGTTCCGTCGGTGGTAATGATAAAGGCGTTGTTCGACGAGCCTTCCGTCACATAGCCATCCTCGACCATCCACGCATCATCGCCGCCGCGCTCGACCGCTTCTTGCTTGGCCAACGATTGCGCGAGCAGCTGCGTCGTCTTGATGTCCCGCCGCGCCCAGCGGGTATCGTCCAGCGTCACGACGCGCAGGCCATTCTCTGAGGCGGGCGTGCTCTCGACATTCTTGGTCTGCGTGAACATCACGAGGCTCGGTTTCGGATCGGCGGGAAAGACGAAGTCCCGCTCCGCCGCCCCGCGACTCACCTGAAGATAGACCAGCCCCTGATCGACGCCATTCCGCGCCACCAACTCTTCCATCAGGGCCGGAATGTCATCCACCGGCACCGGCGCAGGCATCTTCAATTCAGCAAGCGACCGCTTCAGCCGCTCCATATGCGCGATATTGTCCACCAGCTTTCCGTCGAGGACGGTCGAGACTTCATAGACGGCATCGGCGAACAGAAAGCCCCGGTCAAAGATCGACACCGTCGCCTCTGCCTCGGGCACGAACGCTCCGTTGACGTAAACTGTTCGGCTCATCGCGCCCTCCCATAACCACCGTTCGGCTGTATCGGTGCCGGGCGGGGTTTTCAAGGCGCAGCGTTTCGGCTATGCGGTGGGGAGCGCCAAAAACACAACAAGAACACGAGGCACAGGCATGGCAACCCCGCTGTTTGACGGCAAGCACGCCGACTCGTCGGATTATTCCGCCGAAGATATCGAAGTCCTTGAAGGGCTGGAGCCGGTCCGAAAACGCCCCGGCATGTATATCGGCGGCACCGACGAACGCGCGCTGCATCACCTCGTCACCGAAGTGCTCGATAACTCGATGGATGAGGCGGTGGCCGGTCACGCCAACCGCATCGAGGTGACGCTCAATGCCGATAACTCGGTCAGGATCAGCGATAACGGGCGCGGCATCCCCGTAGACCCGCATCCGAAGTTCCCGAAGAAATCGGCGCTTGAGGTGATCCTCACGACCCTGCACGCGGGCGGCAAGTTCTCCGGCAAGGCGTATCAGACCTCCGGCGGCCTGCACGGCGTCGGCGTTTCGGTCGTCAATGCCCTGTCCGACCATCTCGATGTCGAGGTCGCCCGCGACAAGCAGGTTTTCGGACAGACCTTCTCGCGCGGATTGCCCACGTCAAAGCTCGAAAAACGCGGTGCGACGCAGAACCGCCGGGGCACGACAGTCACGTTCTCGCCAGACCCGGAGATTTTCGGCCCCCGTGCCACCTTCAAGCCCGCGCGCCTGCTACGCATGGCCCGCTCGAAGGCGTATCTGTTCCAAGGTGTCGAAATCCGCTGGAAATGCGATCCCGCGCTACTGAAAGAAGGCGATGAGACGCCCGCCGAGGCCGTGTTTCACTTTCCGAACGGGCTGGCGGATTTTCTCGCTGCCGAAATGGAGGGCGAGACAACGCTGTCGCCGCAACCCTTCGCCGGTCGGGCCGAGTTCTCGGAGAAATTCAAGGACACGATGGGCGCGGTCGAATGGGCGGTTCACTGGACCGAGTTCGGCGACGGCGCGACCTCGTCCTACTGCAACACGATCCCGACCCCCATGGGCGGCACCCACGAAACCGGCCTGCGCAACGCGCTGACCCGAGGCATCCGC
>CALGNO010000119.1 GCA_937958625.1 uncultured Neomegalonema sp. | reverse complement strand
CCAAGCTCGATAGCATCGGCATCGCGCAGGCTGATCGCGCTGCCGCTCGCCGCCACCCGCCCATCGCCTGCATCGTCGTCGTTGAAGTCGTTCAGCGCCGAATCCAGCGTGATCGCGTTCGCGCCAGCATCCAGATCGGTCGTGCCAGCGACGTTGACGGCATCGCCCGCCATCGCTCCGCCCGCAACGGTCTGGGTAATCGCCCCACCCGCCATAACATCGAGATCACCGCCCGCATCGATATTGCCAAGATCTATGGCATCAGCATCGCGCAGAGTTATGGCGTCGCCGCTCGCCGTCACCCGCCCATCGCCCGCATCGTCGTTGTTGAAGTCGTTCAGGGCCGATTCGAGCGTGATCGCGTTCGCGCCAGCATCCAGATCGGTCGTGCCAGCAACACTGACGGCGGTGCCCCCTGCCTGCAACAACGCTCCTGCCGTAGTGACATTCAGCGCACCCGTGGCAGTGACAGCGCCGAGGGTCATGTCCGCGGTGCCGCCTCTCAGGGTCACATCGTTAGCCGAGATTGTACCGGAACCGCCGAAGTTGATCGTACCCGTGGCGACGGTGGATGGGTCACCCATATCGTCGACGGCGCTGGCCGAGGCCGCCTCGAGAACCAAGTTGCCATCGCCATCCGCGCCGCCAGCGCCGACGATATTGATCGCCGCATTGACGTTGATGTCATTGCCTGCCTGCGCCGTTAGGTCGTGTTCGAGATCCAGGTTGTCCTGAAAGGTGATGTCATTCGATGCCTGAAGCGTTACGAGCGCATTGACGTCGTCGATTGCATCCGGCGTAATGACGAAATCGTTTGCGCCGCCTTCGGCAAACCCGATGAAACCAGCACCATCATTTGGAGCTGGAGGCGTGTTTCCAGCGTCCAGAGCGTCGTCATCAACGGGATCAAGCGCAGGAACCAGCCCTTGATCTCGCACAACGATATTCGTCGGATCCAGCAACAGCGTACCGACATGACCATTGGCCGCCGATGTGTCGACCGTGCCGTAAAAACCTAGCGTCTGTAACCCCGAGACCTCGACCGTACCGCCATTGCCCGACTGTGCGCCGCCTCGGGCTGTGATCGTGCCCGCATAGCCGGTGCTGCCGTCGGCCCAGATGACTGCCGTGCCACCGTCGCCAGTATCAAGCGCATCCGCCGCGACGACCGCGCCTGCCTGTACCCGCGTATCCTGTGCATTGCGGAAGTCTGCGCCCATCGACGCGCCCTGATACCCGCCGCCAATCTCTGCGGTGCCGCCGCCGGTTCCGCCCGAAACATCGACCCGCGCGGTATGGTCGAGATTGACCCGGCCACCCGATACCTGCACCGAACCGCCACGCTCGCCCGTGCCCCCGGTTGCCGAGAGCGTGCCGGTGACATTGGCCAGCCCGTCGCCCGCCGACAGGACGATGCGCCCGTTGCGCATTTCGGCGGTATTCGCCTCGACCAGACCGCCCAGCGACACGGATTCGTCCACCATGCCCGACGCCGTCCGCGCCGCGATCAGGATATAGCCGCCATTGTTGGAAATCGTGCCGGTATTCAAAACCCGGCCCCCGCCGCCCGCCGCGCCCAGCGGCTCGAAGGCGAACATGCCGTCACCGGCGAAATCGATCGCAAAAGTGCGCTCGCCCGCAACGATGACCGAGCCCATCTGGCCCACGATTTGCCCGTTATTCTGCGCGCCCGGTGCCACCAGACCGGCCAGTCCCGCCTGACCAAAACTGATCGAGCCGTTGTTGATGACGGTCGCACCATCTTCGCCCGGAATGGTAAAACGGTTGCTGCCCGCCATGAAATCGGCGTTCGGAATATCCGCCGTCGTGGCCAGCAAACCGCCGGTATCCACGACCGAGCCCGCATGGAACGTGATGCCGTGGCGGTTGACGATCCAGACATGGCCATTGGCCAAAAGCTGACCGCGAATATGGGTGGGCAGCTCGTTGAAAACCCGGTTCAGCGCGACGGCACCCGTGCCCGGCTGCTGGAACCGAACGGACTCGCCCGCATCGATGTCGAAGGATTCCCAGTCGATGACCACCCGAGCGTCGATCTGCTCGATATTGGTCACGTTACCGGTTGTGTCGATGGTCGCATTACCCGCAACGACCGTGCCGCCCGTGGGCGTGGCCGCGGCGGCAATCGGCTGGAGCACCATGCCGGTCGAGATCAGGGTCGCAATGACCTGTCTCGATGTTTCACTGCGCAAACGGCTGCGGGCGGGGGTACGGTTCGTCTCGGATACGCGGGCAGCCATGCCAGTAACTCCTTGGGTAACGGGTCGTCAGAATCTCTTGGCGAGATTGAAAAAGAAGCGCGGTTCGTCTTTTTCGTTACGGCGCAGTTTTTGAAGCGGCACCGCCACTTCACCGCTGAGACTGACCTGATAGGGCAGGCTCAGGCGCACGCCCGCGCCATATGATGTGAGATCTTCGTCGTCGATCGCGTCGCCGCGATTATAGACTTCGGCGTAATCGCCATAGCCGTAGAACTGGGCGCCAATCGGCTGGCCCTGAACGTCGAATTGAGCCTTGTAGCGAATTTCGCCGACCACGCCGAACCCGGAATCACCCGTGAATTCCGACGGGTCGTAGGCGCGGCCAATCTGTTGCCCGCCAACCGAAAATTCTTCCGATGACAACAAGGCGTTCGAGGATACCTGACCAAGCGCAAGGCCGAAGACAGAAATCTGGCGTTCGTCGATCGGCAAGATCACCTCACGCTCGATGCTGCCGCTCAGGGAGGTAAATTCGGGATTGCCGTCGAAACGGCTGAGATTTACATCGCCCTTGTCGCTCGCCCCCAGAATATCGACGCCTTGGCGCAGTTGCACATCGGCCCTCGTGTAGCCGTGGTCATCGCGCTGTAGCAGCCGCCCGCCGAGATAAACGACCCGCACGCTGTCATCGACGATTTGCGTCCGACCACCAAGGCTCTCGACCTCGTTCTCTTCGAAGGCAACACCGGCAGAGCCCCAGATCGACAGGGGCCGGGTGCGGATGAAAGGATGTTCGACGGTGATTTCGCCATTGAACTGCTCGCCGTCGATGTCACTGTCATTCAGGGCATCCCCGGGATTGTTCATCGAGGCCAGCGCCCGGACCGTCAGCGTCGTGCCGTTCGAGCCGATATGACGCTGGTGCGTCAGTTGGAGGATATTTCGTTCCTTGAAATCATCCGGAATGCGATCACCGCCGGTATTAAAGAACGACAGCGTGGTCGTATCGCCCCAGGCCGACCAGGACGACGCCTCAAGCGAGACCCCCAAAATCAGCGGGCCGAGGATCGGTGACTGGCGATTATCGGCGAAGAACACACCCGAGAACGGGTCGCGGACAACATTGATGAAAAGATCGACGGCACCTAGGCCCTCGCCGGGACGCGGGACAGCGGTTGCCTGGGTAATGCCGGGAATATCATTGATCAGGAGCAGAACGCGCTCGAGTTCCTGCAAGCTCGGATTTTCAACGCCCTCAATGCGCCCGACAATCTTTCGGACCAAGGGCATCGGCGCGCCGACCGGCCCCTCCGGCTCTTCGATCTCGACCTTGCCGATAAAGGCCTCGACCACCTGAACCTTGAAGATACCGGCATCGATTTCCTGGGGCGGGGCGATCACACGGGTGAAGACATAGCCTGCCTCCCGATGCTTCGCCTGAATCTGTTCGAGGACTTCAAAAGCCTTGAGCAGGGTAATTTCAGTGCCAATGAGATCGGCATAGATCGGGCGCAAAGTCTCGCGCGGTACGACCTCGGGGCCTTCGATTGCGATGTCGGAAAGTCTGAAATTGAGGGTCGACGAGTTTGCCGGGGGTTGCTGCGTCGGGAATTCAATCGTGATGTTCGGCAAGGCCGATTCTTCAGGATTGACCGTCGGCAACGCCTCGACGGCAGTATCGAGCGATTCTCCTGATATACCCGAGATTTCGGCAATGTTTTGCGGAACAACGACAGGACCAGGAGCAGTCTGGGCAAACGCCAAAGAACTCGATCCGAGGAAGGCGAGCAGGCCAACCGGCCCTGATAACCACTTCATCGCCTAGACCCCCCAGCGATTACAATCTCAATATCCCAGAGCCACGCCGCAGATCATGCTGCGGCGTGGCCTGTATACTTAATCAGCTGACGAACTGAATTTCCACCCGGCGCTCTTGCGGCGCATTGGATGGCGTCGTGGGCGAAGACTGGCGCTCACCTTCACCGACCGCGAGAAGCGATTCGGCAGGCAGTGCACAGGACTCGACCAGGTGACGTTTCACCTCCTTGGCACGGGCATTGGACAGGTAGAGGTTGTAGTCGTACGTGCCCGACTTGTCCGTGTGACCGATGATCTTGAAGCGGTTATCCGGCGAGGCACCCACCCGGCGGATCGCACTGCAAAGCTCGGAAAGCTGCTGTACGGCCTCGGGCTTGAGCGATGCCGAGTTCCACTCGAAGTAGATGCGCAGATCGACGCGCTTGTCTTCAGCGACCTGGCTGTAGCTGTCGGCGCTCGGTGCCCGCGTTGCCACAGGAATCGCCTTCGGCGTTTCAACGACCGTATAGGCAGGCTCGGCCTGATAGGTCGGGGTCACCGGAGCGGTCTGGATCGGGGCCATCTGAACCCGGGCGGGCTGGGCCGGCACATATTGCGGGGCAGCCGGAGCCGTCACGGTTTCGAACGGCGTCACGCCGGACTCCGTCGGTTCGCTGATGATCGTGTAGGCAGGCTTGGGCTGCTCAACCATCGGTGCCGATGCGGGCTCGGTCACGGTGACATAGGACGTGGTATCGACGACACCGGGCCGTGCGGGCGCAGCCTGAACCGAAGGCAGGGCCGGGGCCGTCTCGGCGGGCACCGGCGCCTTGCGGTCGGCACCATAGGTCATCGTCATGCCGCGGGTGGCTGACTCGCCCTGATATAAGGCAGTCGGTGCATCGTTGGCCTGCGCCTTGAGGCGGTTGAAGATCTCATTGGCATCCATAGCCGACGCGGTGGACATACCCGCCGCGACGAACAGTGCCGTGCTGAGTGAAAGCGATACTGATACGCGCATATTCGTTACCCCCTGGAGGCTTAAAGGATTCACATTCAACGACGAATTTCTCTTTCGTACACCATGTTGTCGACCAACGCTGTGACGATCAGCACAAGCACGCCACCGTCGGCGACCGTTCTGAACATGTGCAAAGTCTTCAGCATACCAGCTAAGGTCAACTTCGCGATCATGGCGACCCGCGAAAGTCGGGAGCAGGCCATCTCATGCCGCAACAAGATGCATAAAGAGAGTTCTGAATATTCATTAGCAACTTAAACGAATATTTGCAACCGGGCCGTCGCGATACAACGATCCGACGCAGTCCGACCTAAACACCCGCAATAGCTGGTGTAGCTTTCAGCAAAGCTCTGAAAAGAGAACGCTTTTTCGCTCTGCCGTGATTCTCAGTACTTCAAAGACAAGCTGATCGCCCCAAAGGCCTGACGCTCTTCCTGGGTATCGAACTCGTCCGTCCGCTCGACATAGGTAAAGGCGAGCTGGGCGTTTCGATACTGGACCACGGCGCCGCCTTGGAAATCCGCCACGAAGGGGCGCTTTTTCACGCTGGGCGAATCGTCATCGAACAGGCTGCCATCCAGAAAAATGTTATGGGCCACCGCCCTGCCCTCGACCCCGGCAAAAAGATACCAGCTGAATTCGTCGATGGGATTGAAATATCCCGCGCCCCCGAGGGACGGGCGCACCCGGGGCGGGCCGAAATCATTCCGTAGGTTTTCGCCGATGCGCAGGGTCATGCCCGCGCGGGCGTTGGTGTGGATATTCCCCACCGACGCGCCGAAATTCGGCGTCAGGTCCGCACCGAAATCGTCATCGCCGATCTTCACCAGCGCGCGCAGGCGCTTGTCATAGGCAAGCACGAAGCCCGGCTCGTCATCGATCTGGTTATCCCAGCCCGCCGCCTCGTCGGAACCGATCAGGGCGTGCACCTCGTTCTGGATACGCTCACCCCGGGCGGAGGGGCCGACAATGCCGAGTTGCAGGACAACCTGATCAACCTCATGCTTGCGCTCGATCACGGCGCTGTATTCGCCATAGAGCCACGCGGCATAGGGATGCTGATCGGGCAGAGGCCCCGGCTCGACAATATCCTGAGGCGTGAAAATCGAATGGCCGAAGGCAATGCCGCGCCGAATCGCCGCCGTTTCCGGCACGCCGAAGATTTTCTTAGCAATCCATCCCTCGGGGCCATCGCTCGATCTTGTGGTGCCCGACAGATAGGACGCCCGAAACCCGTTGGTGTAGTTCCGGTCGGTGTTCACGAAGACATCGTTCTCGGACACGATGGTATAGGTGCCCCGCTCATCCGGGCGCGGAGCCGCGGACTCGCCAAGGTCTTGGGCAAGGGCCGACAGGGGCAGAAGCGCGATAACGGCGGTGGCAATCGAAAAAACACGGGACATGGCGGCACGACCTCTGGCGGCTGGAGAGAAACGCAATCACGCTGATCGCATTTCGCTTTGAAGACACCGCTCTGACGCTGGAATAAGGCAAAAGTTCCAACGGCTGTTGTCATATTGTCGCCGGTGTCGCCTTTATGCCGCGCGGATCAGCCGCTTGAACAGACTGCGTTTTTGGTCCTTTGCCTTGCCTGGACGCAGGGTCGTGAGCTTGATCGCCTCGCCGCGTGCCGTCATGGGATCGCAGCGGAAACCAAGACTTTTGCCGCGAAGGCGATGGCCGCGCAGTGATTTTTTCAAAGCTGCCATGGACAGGTCGCCACTGACGACCGGCAGGGTCCATTCGATAGCGTGGATGCCGAGGCTGCGCCGCAGCATGATACTCGCCGCTGATTCGAGCCGCGGGTCATCGCGTGACGTCATGATCTCGACAACACCGTCACGGTCGGGCCGCGATATGCAAAAGAGGTATTCAGCCATAATTGTATGGTGTCCCATCTTAGACAAGGATGGACCCAGTAAAGCAAATTGCGCGCCATTCGGTCTGAAAGACCCCGGCGACCCCCTATCGCGCTTCGACACCCTTCATCGCACCGGCGGCCTCGCGGCTGATAAGCAAGACATCTTCGATCTCGAAGGCGCCTCTGATTGCGAAGACTGCGGCAGAGCCCTCTTCGGCGGCCTGCTCAATCAGTTTTGCGAGGCGATCCCTGCCTTCTACCTCCGGCATCAGATACATAAGCGACGGGCGCGGAAACCCGAAAACAGCCATTGCGCCCGCCCGGTCAGGCCCGGCGTCGCGTATTTCAACGCCGAAAGTGACTGTAGCGGGCATGACACCGCTCTCCTCCGGAAAATACGCCACCGGCGCGCCCCGGGCCAGATCAGCTTCGAGCCACGCGCGCTTGCGTTGCAGATCGACACCGTCCTGGCCGTTGACCAAGGTGACGCTTTGACCATCCTCGAAGGTGACGACGGCGCTTTCGCCTTGCTCATCGACGGTGAAATCTTTGACGTATTTCAACTGTGCCGTCATCGCATTATCCTCTTTGGGCTGCATTGTCGTGGACGGTCCAAGAACCAACACCGACAGGGCAATGCCAATCGCAGCAAGACCGCAAATGATCCACGCCTTCATCGTCCCAGAACGGAATCGCGCGTATCGACATGCGCGGCGAAGGCACCGCGCATCCCCGAATCCGCGCCGAGCAGGTCGGTGGTTTCATCCTGGGTCAGTGGCGGATATCCGGCGTCCGGGCGATAAAGATATGTATCGCTCGGGGTCAGCCTCGACATGCTGCCACCCCCCATGGTTTCCTCCCATTCGGAGATTGTCAGCGGACGATCGCGCAGGGACGGATCGATTACCATATCGCGGCAAGAGCCGTCTGGCTGCCGAACACTAACCGTCGGGGCAACGTGATAGCCCCAGGTCACGACATCGCCGGACGGGGTCGGCGGAAACCGAACCGGATCGCCGCTGGAGGTAACGGGGGTTAGACTGCCATAGACCCAGGCTTTCTTACTCGCGATGCCGCGGTCAGACATCAGCTGTGCCATGCGCTGCGCGCGGGCATAGCAGCAATCGGGCGGGTAATCGAACGGGATATCGACCTGCGCCGCCATATCATCGAACAACGCCTGCGCCGCCTCTGGCGAGATGGCATCGGGGCACGCACCCACCACCTCTTCCGGCGGATCGGACGAGAAAATACCGGTAATCCGGTCCCATGCGTCACCGAAAATGCCCATCAAGCTGCCTCCAGGGCATCAATGGCGCGGGTGACGCGATCAGCTTCGGCAGCCTCGCGATCCTTCAGAGCTGGCTGTATCGCGGAATCGAACCACACACCGCTCCCTTCGCGTAGACTGACTTCAGACCAGAACGCGAGCGCCTGTTCACAGCGGAAGCCATGGTCGCGCGCGACACGCGAAGCCTCTCGCACATGGGCAATCAACTCATGCTGCGTCATCGGTTTGGCCTCGGGTACATTCTGGCGCAGATACTCGGCGAGGCGAAGATAGAACCTTTCGACACGCTGGTCAGCCATCCGGTCGAGATTGGTTTTCGAGAACTTCACACAACACCTGAAATACAATTGTACCCTACCGTTCGAGTATCGGCAGGGTACAATAGCGTCAACTCACCTGATACGCGAATTCGCCGTCTTCGACGGTGACCGCAATCGACGAGAGCGGCTCGCCTTCCGCCATGCGGCCCAGCACCTCGCGGGAGATGGCGGGCAACATGGTGTTGGTCAGGATCGTATCGATCATGCGCCCGCCCGACGCCAGTTCGGTACAGCGGGAGCGGATCAGGTCGAGGACGCCATCGTCGTAGGTCAGCTCGGCATCGTGGTTGTCGCGGACCCGGCGCTGGATTTTGCGCAGTTGCAATCCGGCGATCATGTCGATCATCGAATCCGACAGCGGGAAGTAGGGGATCGTCACCAGACGGCCCAGCAACGCCGCCGGGAAAGTCTCCAACTGTTCGGGCCGCAGCGCCTTGGCAATCGCCTCGGGTTCAGGCGCGAGTTCAGGGTCTTCGCACATCTTCAGGATCAGGTCGGAGCCGACATTCGAGGTCAGCAGGATAAGCGTGTTGCGGAAGTCGATGCGCCGTCCCTCGCCATCTTCCATGACGCCCTTGTCGAAGACCTGGAAAAAGATTTCATGCACGTCCGGGTGGGCCTTTTCCACCTCATCCAGCAGCACGACCGAATAGGGCCGCCGCCGCACAGCCTCGGTCAGCACCCCGCCCTCGCCGTAGCCGACATAGCCCGGAGGCGCGCCTTTCAGGGTCGAGACGGTATGCGCCTCCTGAAATTCGCTCATGTTGATGGTGATAAGGTTCTGCTCGCCGCCATAGAGCGCCTCGGCCAATGTCAGGGCGGTCTCGGTCTTACCGACACCGGACGGACCGCAGAGCATAAAGACGCCGATGGGTTTTTCCGGCGCATCGAGGCCCGCACGGCTGGTCTGGATGCGCTTGGAGATCATCTCCATCGCGTGATCCTGCCCGACCACCCGCTTCGACAGGAAGGAGGGCAGGTTCAGGATCGTCTCGATTTCGTCGGAGATCATCGACCCGACCGGAATGCCGGTCCAGTCTTCGACCACGACGGCAACGGCCTGACGGTCGACCGTCGGCAGGATCAGCGGGTTCTGGCCTTGCAATTCGGTCAGTTTGGCCAACTCGCCATCGAGTTCTTCGCGCAGGGACGCACGCTCTTCATCGCTGAGACCCGCTGAGGTATCCGGCGTTTCTTCGGGCGCAGGACCATTCGACTCGGCGGCATCGCTCGCAGCCTCATCGGCCTGCTCCGCCACTGCGGCTTCGGTATCCTCTTCGAGTTCAGACCCGGTGCCCTCGACCGGGGCCGCATCGCCGCGCAGTTTCGCGCGGATGTCGAGGATGTTGGTGACGAGCGCCTGTTCTTTCTCCCAGCGCGCCTCGACCTCGACCAGCGCCTCGCGAGCCTCGGCCAGTTCAGCAGCAATCTCTTCACCGCGCTCGCCGGAATCGACGCCCACCGCTGTTTCACGTTTCACGATGTCGGTCTCGATCACCAGCGCGTCAATCTTGCGGCGCAGGTCTTCGACTTCCGCCGGAACCGCGTGTTGACTGACCGCGACGCGGGCACAGGCGGTATCGAGCAGGGAGATGGATTTATCGGGCAACTGCCGCGCGGGGATGTAGCGCGCCGAGAGTTGCACCGACGCCTCGAGCGCCTCGTCGAGAATCTGGATCCGGTGATGTTTTTCGAGCACCGAAGCCATGCCCCGCATCATCAGCAGGGCTTTTTCTTCGGAGGGTTCCTCGACCTTCACCACCTCGAAACGGCGGGTAAGGGCCGGGTCTTTCTCGATGTGTTTCTTGTATTCCGCCCAAGTCGTCGCCGCGACCGTGCGCAACTCGCCCCGCGCCAGAGCAGGCTTAAGCAGATTGGCAGCATCGCCGGTGCCCGCCGCGCCGCCCGCCCCGATCAGGGTGTGGGCCTCGTCGATGAAGAGGATGATGGGTTTTTCAGAGCCTTGGACCTCGTCAATCACCTGACGCAGGCGGTTCTCGAACTCGCCCTTCATGCTCGCGCCCGCTTGCAGCAGGCCGATGTCGAGCATCCAGAGCGACACATCCTTCAACTGCGGAGGCACGTCGCCGCGCGCGAGACGCTGGGCGAAGCCCTCGACCACCGCCGTCTTGCCGACGCCTGCCTCGCCGGTCAGGATCGGGTTGTTCTGTCGACGGCGCATGAGAATATTGACGATCTGGCGGATTTCGGGATCGCGGCCTACGATCGGGTCCATATCGCCGGACTTCGCCCGCGCCGTCATGTCGGTGGCATAGGTGGCAAGCGCGCCGCCCTCGGCTCCACCCTCTTGCTTCATCGCACCGCTGCTCTCGCCCGGCGCACCGGCGGAGGCACCGACGGCCCCGATATGGTCTTCGACCGAGCCTTTGGTGATGCCGGCAAAGCCCTCGACCAGATCGTCGCGGTCAATCTTGGTGAACTGTGCCGACATGCCCTCCAGCATGTTCTCAAGCCGGGGCGTTTGCAGCGCGGCGACCAGCACATAGCCCGAGCGCACCACGTCATCGCCAAACTTCATCGACCCGCGTGCATAGCCGCGCTCGATGGCATCGAAGACATGGTCGGAAATATCGGAGATCGAACTCGCCCCGCGCGGCAACCGGTCGAGCGCACCGGTCAGATCCGCCATCAGATGCGATTCGTCGACGCCGAAGTGTTTGCAGATTCTCTGAAAATCCGCGTTTTCGGTGCGCGCAATCTGTTCGATCCAGTGGACCAGCTCGACATAGGGATTACCGCGCAGCTTCGCCAGCTTCATGGCGTTTTCCAGTGCCCGGCGGCACGGTGCATTCAGCTTGGCGACAATATCGGAGCGTTTCATCGACGACATAGTGGACCCTCTCCCCTTGGGTGACTCGTTCGTTTTTCTTTACCGTAACACGGGTTTCGGGCGTGTGATATGCACCACAGTACCCGTAAGCCGCGCGTCAGACATGGGTGGCCCCGCGCTTGGCCCCCGGCCACTTCGCGTCTTTCGTCGAACCGCCGAAGTCAAACTCCAGCGCCTCGCGGTCGAGCACGCGTCCGACTCCGACAACGTGGAAAAAGTCGTCGAAGACACCTGCCGCGATGTCGCCGGGCACAAAAAGCTGCTGCAACGACGTTGATGGCGCATCACCATAGAGGCCCTCGTCCTTCGCGCGTTTCGCCCGATCCTCGTGGGTTTCCGGCTCTGCCTTGTCCCAAGGCTTGGTGCGCGCGGCGGAGGCGGGAGAAATCGAGGGATGCGCCACCTTGCCGGGGCCGAACCACACCTTCAAATTCGTTTTCGGCGTCGCGCAAACGACATAACGGATGTCGCTCCACACCAGAGGCAGGGCGAGGCGGCGAGAGGCAACGGCGCGCAAGGATTCGTCGTTCTCCAGCGCCTCGGCCTTCAGTGTTTGAAAGACATTCTCGGTGATCCACCAATGGCCATGCCAGCCGCGCCCGGCATACTTGTTATGGGCATAGGCAGAGTAGAACCGGTAGTAGAGCTTTCTGCGCTCCACATACCCGATCTCGGGCGCGAGGATTCCGCCATTATTGGCCGCCAGCCCGTCCTCCGGATCAGGGGCATAATCAATGCGGGTTCCCATGCGATCCCGCACAAGGGACGGCTTCAAACCCCGGGCAAGATCGTGCCAATAGGTCATCCCGATACCGGTGAAACAACCGTAGTTGTCGCGAACCGTGTTCTTGTCACTCATGTCACTCTCCACAGATTTAAAACCTACACGTCACACCGCGCCCAGCGTTCCCTCCAGCGCGAGCTCGTTGCCGTCCTGCATCCGATCGCCCGCGGCAATCCAGGTATCCCAGCCAAGGCGGCGGTTGCCGTCGAGGGCGCAGTCCGGGATTTCACTGACCTTGAGAACCGGGCGCAACTCCCACGCCATGCCGAGGCCGACGATATGGCGCACGGCATCGCGCAACGGCCCGAACAGATCGCCATCGGGCAGCAGTTCTTGATACTCGTCGAAACTCAACCGCGCGGTGCGGATCGCTATGCGGCTCTGGGCGCTGTAGGCGCGCTCGCCGATGGTCGTATCGACGCCAAGGCGCGCGGTCCCGAGACACGAGCGTTCATTCTCGGGAATGATCAGCCATTCACCGACATATTGATCCACCGTGGCCTTCGCACCAGTGATCGTCTCGACCACCGCTTCTAGCGCCGCAACCGACCCACGCCGCGCCGCAAGATGGCCCGAGATGAAACGCTTCGAATCGTCCCCCAGCGCCTCGCGTTCGACAAAGGCGGGCATCGCCTCGCCGTAAAGCGCGCCGATGCGGCGCTTGTAGGGGTCGTCACCGCCGAGATCGCGACTGGCCGTGATCTGTACTGACTCCCATGCGCGATAGAGCAGCGAGGTCATGCGGTGTTGAAGAATATCGCAGAAATCCGGGAGCAGACGGTGCCGATCCGGCCCGCGCATATCGGCGATGGCATCCTCGGTGATATGGGTCGGCAAAGGCCCGTTCGGCCCGAAAAAGCCAAAGAACACCTGCCGCATTTCCCAGGCCGGGGCCACGGTATTTTCCGCCGCCTTGAATTCCATCAACTCCGAGGGCTGGAACGAGAGGCTCGGTTCCTGTTTGAAGCGTAGGAAATCCTGTTCGATGCGCGTGGAGCGACCGACCGCGGGGCGATCCCCCCGGGCCGATTGCAGCGCCCTGACCGCAGCGAAGAACTCCCACGCCTCGGGGTTCTCCATAATCGCTGCGACGGCGTCTAGAGAATGGTCCTCAGACCCGCCCTCGTCGGCCATTCGACCCTCGTCCTGCCATCCACGCCCTTCAGCGTGGTGCGTGTGAATGAATTCGCCGGTGCATATCCGGCCATGAAACGATCAAGTACGGCGGCCAGCGTGGCGGCGGCCACCTCGGATTCCTCGAAGGTGAGACTGATGTCGATGCCGCGCCCGAAGACAATGGGCTGCGGCGCGCCCGATCCCGAACTTTTCTGGGGTTGCAGGCGGGCAATGGCCGGCTCAGCCGCGATGCTGCGCAGGTTCTTGATCATGCGCGAGGACGGGGCCGCCGACGAACGGGACGCGTAAAGCCGCAACATCTGGCGCATCGCCTCGACCGCCTCGCCGCCGCCGTCATCGAGCAAGGAAAGGTGATTGAGGCTGAGATGCGAGACGATATCCCATTGCCGCCGCCCGTCGGTCAGCCCCGCGCGCGGCTCCGACGGTCCGGCCACCGAACGAATCCAGTCGGCGCCGACATCCTCGCTGCTGCTCAGGTCAATATCCCCGGTCCGGCGATAGAGCGCGAGATGGCGGTTCGAACAGAGCGTCTCGACCGACAGCGAACGCAGGTCGCCGCGATAGGGCGCAAAGGCCTCGTCCGAGAGCGACACGAACACCTCGGACCCGCGATATTCTTTCAGCAGGGGATCATCTTCGAGGGTTTGCGGCGCAGAGCGGGCTCGGCGATCGACCGAGAAATAGCGCGCCGCGCGGGTATCCTCGGCCCCGAAACCGGAGGAGGAAAAAAACGGCTTGAAGCGCAGGCGGTCGCCGCCCTCGGTACGCCCGACCAGTGAGCGGATCGAGTGGACCTCGAACGCCGTGGGATCATCGAGGTCCGGGACGACGTGATGTTCCGGGCGTTTCGGGTTGAAATCGACATTATCCGCCGATTTTGCAAACAAGTTGATCGCAGGAACGCAGTTCGTGCGGAACGCCTCCGGCCCCACCCGGCCCGTCAATTGCTCGAAGGGCTGGTCGAACAGGAAGACCAGCGTGACCTCGCGTTCGGAGACCCCCTCCAACGCCTTTTGCAGGCCTGACAGCCGCACGAAATGGAACCGATCCGGCAGCGCAAAAAATTCGTGCAGCAGGCGATAGCCCTCGAAACTACGGTCATCATAGGGGAGCAGCGCATCGCGTTCGGTGCCGATGCCCTCGGTCGTGACCTCGCCATCCAGACCCAGGGGTTCGACCTCAATGGGGATGCTCCGCTTCGATCCGCGCTTGCGATCCGCGCCGATCATCACCGATGCTCTGGCCCGCGACAGGCCAATCGCCTCGAACAAAATCGGCGCAACCGAGGGGCCGCCCGCCAAAAACAGGTCCATCTGATCCAGCGTCGATTCGGCGAAACTGCCCTCGCATTGCAGCTCTAGCTTGACCCGGATACCCGAGGCCGGATCGCCGCTATTGGGACCGAGATAATTCACCAGCGCCGCCGAAGTGGGCAGGAACTCGGCCTCGGTCGCCTTGACCGGCCAGAGGCGTATGCTGCGCCCCGTGGTAAAGGTGACCCGCTTTGCTTCGGATTTGCGCTCGCCGCTGCGCCGACCAAAGGCCCGCATGGTCAGCGCAAGGTCTTTCGGCACGATGGGGCCGCCCATGGTCGCCTTGCCCGCCTGATCGAAACCGAACTGCGCGACCATCATCGACGGGGTCGGGCGCGCAAGGTGGGGGTAGACGATGGAGAGCAGCGACTGGGTAAAACGAGGGAATTCCGACTCGATGAGATGCTGGATACGCGCCGACAGAAACGCGGAGCCGTCGAGCAGCCAATCCACGAACGGGTCTCGCAATTGCGCGCTTTCGCCAAGCCCCAGCCGCTCGGCCAGACGCGAGTACCGGCTGCGGGTGACGAACTCACTCGCATGGGTCTCCAGATGATGGAGTTCCGCCTCGTATAATGCCTTCAGCCGCTCGTCCAAGACCTACTCCAGATTCACTTGCAGCTCGTTTGTCTCGATGTCCCACCGGGTCTGAATAAAGACCGACTCGGGCATCGGCGTCCCCAGAATGGTGCCTGCAATCGACAAGGTCAGCCCCCTTTCCGGATCATAGGCGCGGGGCGAGTTCATGCCGACGCCGGTGGTATCGACGGCTACATTCAGACTGTCCGGCATAATCCGGGGTTCGTAATTACTCAGCGCGTCGCGCAGGGCTTCCTGAATATTCCAGGCCGAGAGACCGGCGACGATCTTACCGGTGAGGTCGGGCAGGCCGTAATTCAGCACCGAGGCCCGAATGCGCGGATAGCCCTCCAGATCGACGGTCGATTCGAGTGACGTGGCGTTGAGCAGGGTTTCAAGATCACGCTTGACCACATTGCGCAGGCGCGATCCGTCCACGAAGTAGTCATCGATCCCCTCGGCTTCCCCCGTCCGCAAGCGGTCATAAAGCGAGGGCCAGAACCGGTCGTTCTCACCCGCCATCGGTTGCGGAACCCGCCGGGGCCTCGTCGCCAGCAACGATGTCGTCGATGGTCACGTCCGGCGCATCGGGATGATCGAAGGCCAGCTCACGCACATCGAGCAGGGCGATGTCGTCTTCATCGCTGGCCAGCATCCGCTGCCCAAGGCCCGCATAGTGATCTTCGTGCAGCACCGACCAATCGGTACGGCGCGCGAGGGAATGGCCATCCTCGGCACCGGCCTTGAGGTCGGAGCCGGGATAGCGGGTCGGCACGAGCACCGGCCACTCGCCGCCATTGGTCAGGGTGATGATGCCGACGGTCCAGACCATGTCACGCAGGTCGCGGGGCGGTTCGAAAGTCAGGGTCGCAATGGCGTTGAACGGTATCCAGTGATACTCGCCGTTCATGACCGCTTCCAGTACCGGGCCAAAGCGGTTATCGGCGTCCGAGAGCCATTGAAACGTCTTGCCGTCTATGGTGCCGGGCACGGCAGGGGCCTCGGCAAACGCCTCGTTGCGCAGGGCGTAAGCATCGGCATTGGCACCCGACGCGTCAAGGCGCAGGGCCTCGACCATCTTGGCGAGCCATGCCTCGGGTTCGCCCATGATCGCGGGGGCGATTTTGCCCGCCATCACATCGACGCGCATCCGTTCGGCGGCAAGGGCCGCGCAATAGTCGGTCACGAGGTCGATGGCGTCCGCCTGAAGATCAGCCAGCATCTTGAGCTGCTTTTCGGCGCGATCCCAATCGCCTTCGACCATGAATATTTGTGCGAGAAAAGCGCGCTCTTTCGCGTCGCCGGGGGCGGACTTGACCCGCTCCATCTGGGCGGCCTTGCAGGCCATCACATCTCCGGCGCCAAGCGCCTCTTGCGGAGTCATTGTCGCCACGTCTAATCCCCCCGATAGGCAGACGGCGGACCGTGGCCCGCCGTCTTATGCAGCCTGAAAAGCCTTAGCCCATCAGGAACGTACCCATATCCGTGTTCTCGGACATGTCGTAGGCGTAGTCGGGCTTGTCGCCTTCGGAACCGTCGAACTTCTGCTCGATGTATTTGACCGAGACCTTTGCGAAGTTGAGGGTGACGTTTTCCGTAAGACGGTCTTCACCGCCCGAACCACCAGCCGAAACCGAGCTGACCAGGATGTCTTTCATCGAGATCGTCAGGTATTCGATCGGCTTGCCACCGGCCTTGCGGACCGTCAGCTTGCCTTCGGCGATGTGCTTACCCTGGAAGCAGTGCTGCATCAGGATAACGGTCGACTTGTCGTTGTATTTCGTGCAGCTCAGATCCTGCACGGCAACCTTGCCGCCGCCGCCGCCGCCGCCCATGTGCATGGTCGCGGACTGGCTGGCACCCCAGCTCCAGGCAAGAATGTCGATTTCGTCCTTGTGGACCTTATCCTTCGACTCGCCTTTGATGTCCGTAAGTTTCAGGAACATATCCTGTGCCATGATCGCTCTCCTTTACCAGATAAAGTTGTCTACGTTTACACTGTGATCGCCCATGGCGTTCACCCACCTGCCTGCGACGGTAGCTTGGAGACGAGACGTAGCGAAACGTTCGTGCCCTCAAGCTGATAGTGAGGTCGCAGGAAGAACTTAGCCGAATACATGCCCGGATTTTCCGGGTCTGAGACGACCTCCACTTCCGCCGCTGCGAGCGGCTTCTGTGCTTTCTGAATTTCGGATGCCGTTGCGCTGGACTGGACGTAGTTGTTGATCCAGCCGCCGAGCCAGCGCTCCATATCGTCCCGCTCCATGTAGGAGCCGACCTTGTTGCGCACCATGTGCTTCAGATAGTGGGCGAAGCGTGCACAGGCGAAGATATAGGGCAGGCGCGCGCCCAACTGGGCGTTCTTGCTTGCATCCGGATTGTCGTACACCGCCGGCTGGTGCACCGATTGTGCGCCGATAAAGGCGGCCATATTCGAGTTCTGCTTGTAGACCAGCGGCATGAGACCGGCATTGGCCAGTTCCATCTCGCGGCGGTCGGTGATCGAAACCTCCGTCGGACATTGGGAGGCATAGCCACCCTTGTCGGTCGGGAAGGTATAGGTCGACAGGTTCTCGACCGCCCCGCCGGACTCGACGCCGCGGATGCGCGAGCACCAGCCATAGGTCTTGAACGCGCGCGTAATGTTCGCGGCCATCGCATAGGCCGAGTTCGCCCAGCAGAATTTCGAAGCATCCGCCCCGTCGATCTGCTCTTTGAAGTCGAACTCATCGACCGGGTTATCGGCACCATAGGGCGTGCGCGCCAGGAACCGCGGCATCGCAAGACCCAGATAGCGAGAATCCTCGGATTCGCGCAGGGCACGCCACGAGGCATAGGGTGCCGTCGTCATGATGTTGGCGAGATCCTTGCGGTCCGGCAGGCCTTGCCAGTCATCGAGGTTGAACAACGTGTGCGAGGCCCCGGCGATGAAGGGCGCGTGGGCCGATGCCGCGATACGCGCCATGCCCTGGAGGATTTTCACATCCGCCGCCCCGTGGTCGAAGTGGAAATCCGCAACGATGGCGGCATAGGGATCGCCGCCGAGAACGCCGTAGCCCTGTTCGTAGATCTTCTTGAACAGCGGGTTCTGGTCGAATTCGGAATCTGCCGTGCGTGCCAGTTCCTTGCGGAGTTCTTTTTTCGAGATCGGCATGACCTTGATCTTCAGGTCGGCACCGGTTTCCGAACGTCCGAGCAGGTGAGCCAGTCCGCGCCATGCCCCCTCCATTTTCTGGAAGTCGGCGTGGTGGAGAACTTCGTTGATCTGATCGGTGAGCTTTTTGTCGATCTCCTCGATCATCTCCTTGATCTGATTGACCGCCTCTTCGGGAACGAGGTTCGCCTTTTTGAGGGCCATCTCGGCGAGGGTCTGGACTGCCTTATGCGCCTCGGTCCGCATCTCGCCGGATTTCGGGGCAAAGTCTTTCTCGAGCAGCGCGGCGAATTCATCGACGGAGGTCGCTTCGACGGCACTGGCCGGGAGGGCACCTGCTTCTGTGTCTGCCATGGGCCTCAGTCCTCTTCTTTATCGCCACTGGAGAACTTGGCCGCGACTTCCTCGGGGCTCATGTCCTTCAGGGATTCAAGCAGCGTCTTGTTCTTCAGAACGTCCTCGATCAGCTTTTCAGCTCCGAGGCGACCGTCCATCAGGCTCAGCAGGCTCTTGAGTTGATTGCGGGCATCCAGCAGCTCTTTCAGCGGACCAACCTGCTCGGCAATGCGCGCTGGCGAGAAATCTTCCATCGACGTGAACGTAAGATCGACGGGCATCTGGCCGCCCTCTTCGCTCAGCTTGTTGTCGACATGGAAGGTGGCGCGAGGCTTGGTGCCGGCCATGTAGGAGTCGAGCGTACCGGCCTCGACCTCTTCGAACTCACGCTGGGAAGCGGGGACGATTTCCTCGCCCTCCTGCGCCTTGCCCTTGAGGTCGGCCATCACTGCCATCACGAAGGGCAGTTCGACTTTCTTCTGTGAACCGTAAACTTCGGTATCGTATTCGATCTGAACACGCGGTGCGCGGTTTCGACCGACGAATTTCTGTGCGCTGTCGCTCACTGTTTCACTTCCCCTTCTAGTACGCCTTGTGGCGCAACCTTATCGCAAACTCGTTCGCGGTTCGAGACGTAGTTTCGCCTCACCACCCTCTTCCGGCATCAACTCCCGCGCGATTTCAGTAAAGCGGGCATCGACCAGACTTTTCAACCGTCTCAGGTAAGCTGGCGCCGGACTGCTGGGCTCCTCCCGTTCGAAGTAGGCTGCGACTGCATCCAATGCTTGCTTTACACCATTTCTGTCGGTGATTCGACTGTGACGATCATCACCCTCCGTCACATTTCCCCCCTCTTCGGACACATTGTTTTCAGATTTCGGCCCCGCCTGCAAGGCGACTTTCGCGGCAAGTATCTGATCGAGGGCGGCGCGGAAGGATTGCAGTTCTGCCGCAAGAACAGTGTTTTCCTCGGCTCCTTCATCGGGGGGCAGCGTCTGCTGGTGCTGATAGAGGGCGTTATCCATGGCCGCGTAGGCGGTTTCGCCCTCATAGATGGCCTTGTCGATTTCGTCGAAATCAAGTTCGGGCATATCCACGGGTGCCGCCGCCGCAGGCGCCTCGCCCGACGCAAAACTAGACAGGCGCGAGGCATCGACCTCGGAGATCACGATCCCCGCCTCGCCCAAACCCGCTGAGGCGGTTTTGCTGATCCAGCTGTTGAAATCACCGGCCATCAGATCGCGCAGGGCTATCAACCCTAGCGGGACGGGGCTTGACCGCCCCCGGCGCGCGTAAAAGGTGAGCACGTCGTCAATCAGCCCCATGGCCTCGTCAAGGGTGTTGGCACCGCCGACCGGAGCGGAGGGCGCGGCAGACGATGCGGCCCCGGAGGGCGCGCCCGCCGACTCCGCGTCGCCGGAGGGCATAGCGTCGCCACTGGGAACCGCGCCGGAGCCACCACCGGCATAGGGTTCCAGATAAGCATCCAGCTTTTCCAGCCCCTCGATCACCGGTGCAATATCGAGGGGAGGGTCGAGATCCGGGCGCTCGGCGATGAAGGCCGCGAATTCCTCCAACCGCTCGATCGCGTGGCGATAGGCGGCGTGGGCTTCGGCAACCCCTGCGGCGACCTCCTCCTCGTCTGCCAGCAACGCAAACAGGGCATCGCCATTGGGCGCGAACTCTCCTTCGCGCGGCGAAATCTTGGCGGCGGCAATGCCAAAGGTCCGGGTTGTGAGGTCGCCGACCCGAGGCGAGCGGGCGATTCCCACACTCTCGACCGCAAGCGAAAACACAGCCGGATTGAACAGGGTCTGGAATTGCAGCATCCGGTCGAAAAACTCGCCGTCGCCGTCCTCGTCCTGGGGATGCACCGTGTCCCAATATTGGGTCGTGAAGCTGACGAAAAGATCAAGGGTGCGGGCGAGGCCCACCGGTCCCTTGTCCCCCGCCTCGGCAATGGTCAGGGCCAGCAAGGGCCGCACATCGCGGGTTGCCTTGATGTCCTTGGTCCCGTTCAGGAAGGCGAGCGCCTGATCCCGAACAGCACGAAAATTCGGGCGCTCCTCGGCATCGGGCCGACCGAAATCATTCAGCGGCCAGGCAAGCTCCTGCTCCATTTCGGTGAAATGATAAGGCTCGTAGTCCTTGCCAGCAGGCGCATCGGCAGAGATTGGTTCGTAGAATTTGTCGTCGTATCGAAAGGACGGGGCGGCCTCGACCGCCGGTGCGGCCTCTTCGGGCTGCTCCGCCACAGGGGCCTCCTCGGGCGCAGCCTCGGCAGGCACCTCTTCGGCGGCGGGCTGTGCTGCGGGGGGCGGCGTGCCCTCAGCCTCGGCGGGGGGCGTCTCGGCGGGGGGCTGGTTTTCTTCTTCGGACAAAGCTCACCTCGACTGGACTGGGGTATTTTTCGTGATCACGCGCCCTTGCGCGAACAACCAGTATTCCCTCACCGTGAAAGCACTCTCGCGTTTTGTCCACGGTCTATGATCGGTTGAAGATCTCTAGCTTGTTGTTTTGTCACGTTTTCGGACGAAAAGCCGGTCTCCGTGTCGCGCACTCCTGAAGACGCCATAGCGTGAAATGCGGGCGCAGCGGCAACCGCCCTGCTCTGTCCGTTATGCGCATGGGTCGCGGGAAACGGGACAATCGGCATCGTCAGGCCGTCTCGACGGCGGCAACGGGTTCATAGATCACCAGCCCGTCGGCGGCCTCGTTCTCCAGCACGAAACTGTCGATCACGGTATCGAACATGCCCGCACGCTGTTCTTCGGTGGCCACGGGCATGAAGGTGCGCAGGGCGCGGGGGTCATAGAAGCGGAACAGGACCATCTCGCCATCGGGCATCTCGGCATAGGTCAGCGAGCGCAAATGCCGCCTTACGCTGCGCAATCGCTGATCCGAGGTCAGGAATATCCCCCGCGAATCGCCCCAGCCCTCGTCGAACAGGGTATCGAACAGGCCGTCTTCCTCGCGCAGTTCCACGAGGTACGGGGCCGTCACCGCCACCTCCGGGTCGAGCCGTCCGGTATAGACACAAAGAAACGGCGCGTCGGAATCCTCCAGCATATAGAGCGTGTCGAGATTCCGTGCGCCATCCAGCACGGCATAGACGAACCGGCCCGTGCCATCGAACAGCCTGTCCTCCAGCGCGCGCTTTATCTCAGACTTGTCCACTGCGCTCATTTCGATCCGCTCTTGGCCATTTGGTCACAAACCTTGCAGACGACCTTGCCGCTTTTCGCCGCATTGATCAGTGCGACGGCGACCGGATGCGAATCCAGATCGGTCTGGGTGGGGTTATAGTCGCGGCCCCTTGGAGCCGGACTGATCTCGCCCGCCTGATCATTCTTGGCGATGGCGGGTTCGTCGGGGGGCTGGGCCGCCTCGCCGGGACCGGAAAGCGCCGAACCGCCGGAGTTGATCTTGACCATCGTCCCCTTGATGGAAACGCCCGAGGGGTCGAGGGTGATGAAGTTGCCACCGCATTTGATCGTAAGGCCCTGACCCGCCTCGATCACGGCTTTGCGCCCGGCCTTGTAGTGGACGTGGCCGCCCGCTTCGGCAGCGATGTCACCGCCCACGGCATGGTGTTCGCTGCCGCCAATGCTGGTCGAGAAATCATCGGCCACTTCGAGGCGCGATTCGGCCTCGATCCGTTCGTGTTTGTTTTGCTTGATCTGGAGGAACTGGTCATTCTCGACGATCAGGTGGTCGTCATAACCGATATAGGTCCGACGGGTGCTTTTAACCCTCGTATCCATGGTCTTTTCGGCATGGATGAAGACGTTCTCATCGCCCTTCTTGTCGTCGAAGCGCAATTCGTTGAAACCGCCGCCGCCCTTGGAACTGTTGGTCTTGAAGGTCGTGATGGTCGGCTTGCTCATCGGATCGTAGGGCGGCTCGGACTTGCCGTTATAGACCCGGCCCGTGATGAGGGGACGGTCGGGATTGCCCTCCTCGAACTCGACGATGACCTCCTGCCCGTGGCGCGGGATCATCATCGCGCCCCAGCCCGCCCCGGCCCAGGTCTGCGAGACGCGCACGGGGCAGGACAGCTTGCCCTCGCGCTCCCATTCGAACTGCACCGTGACGCGGCCATGCTTGTCGACCGGCTCGATCTCTTCGCCCTGAGTGCGGTTGCTGACGACCGCGGTCTGCGGGCCGTGAACGCGGGGTTTGACGGCAAGTCGCGGCGGGCGGAACGTGCCGCTCATGGGCATGGCGGTGAAGGTACAGGAATACTCCGCCTCGCTGTCGCTCGACCCCGAAGTATAGCTGCCCGCATAACATTCGATATGGGACGAGGTGACGAGGTAATCGTCGTTCATCTTCTCGACCGGATGGCGCTCGAGTTCGAAGCGATAGCCGGTGCGGATGCCGTGGGCGTTGGTCTCGGCCTGGGCAACCTCGAACCCGGATTGCTGTTCTTCGATCCGCAGCTTGGCATAGGCCGCGCCCGCGCCGGTATCCTTGTATTCGCCGGGATACTGGTAGAGTTCGAGGCCCGAGGCCGCATGATTGCGAGGGATCGTATCGCTCACCAGCATCTCGGCCCGGGGCGACACGAAGTTGTAGTCCTGCATCGTGACTTGCGTGGCGCGGATCTGCTGGCGATTGCGCCAACTGAAAATGCCCTCGCGCTGGCGGCGCATGGTGCCGTCGTCGATCACCATCGGCAGCTTTTCATAGCCCGAATCGGTCTTGTGAGCATCCATGCTGTTGACAATCACCATCGTGTGCTTGCCGTTTTCATGCTCGAAATAATAGTAGATGCCCTCTTTCTCGAAGAGGCGTGAAATCAGGTTGAAATCACTCTCGCGATACTGGACGCAATATTCATAGGTCGGCGGGCTGACACCGCCCTCGACGCGATAGTCCGCAAAGCCGTGAGCTCCGAAAATCGCCTCGGCAATGTCGATCGCCGACATTTCGTGAAAGATCATGCAGTTTTCGGTCTGCTGCAACAGCCACAGCCACGGCGAGACCGTGGCGCGATAGAGAAACATGCGTCCACGAACGCCGGACAGGCCGAAACCGGTGACGTATCCGTTGAAGTACCGCTCGCCGCCGCGCGGGCGATTCGCGCCCACGGTAATATTGTGGCCGAGCACATCATCGAAGTTGATCGCCGGATCGCTGGACAGCATCTCGACGTCCATCTCGAACGGCATACTGAGGGTTTCGGTGATCCGCATCGACCGGAAAACAAGGTGGTCTTCGGCAAGGGACGTCTTGACACGATACGGGCGGTTGATCTGCGTGACGCCCGGAAGGATCGCCCGCTTCAATTCTTTAGCCGATTCTGAGATAGCCACCAGAGAACCCTCTCACTAACAACGCAAACATACACACAACTCAAAAGATCGTAACAGACCCCGCCTCACTTGGCGAGACATGCGCGCACCGAACCGCATACCCTAGCTTACAAGCGCATCATGGTATCGACTGTGACAGTCGGCACACCCGTAACCGTTCAGCCAATACGGGAATCTTAGCCCTTTCCGCAATGGCCCGCACGCATTATCCTAGTCGTGGTATATGGTGCCCTTGGGATAAATTTACCGTTGCTTGCAGGGTGCGGCTTGGGGAACAGTCGCCGCCAAGACGCCCGCATGGGCAAAGTTTCAGGGCAACGCCGGCAGAGGTGATCGACGATGGATGCAGGCCTGCTCAAACCGGGCGCCGTTCTTAACAGTACGTATCAGATCGAAGAACTGGTCGGCGAGGGCGGCACCGGCGAGGTCTATCGCGCGATCAACACCGCATCCCAGCGGACCGTTGCGATCAAGATTCTCAAGGAACAGTTTTCCCAAGATCCGAAGTTCATCGACCTGATGCGGCGGGAATTGTTGCATAACGTGTCCGACGATGCGGTCGTGCGCTATTACGACTTGCTCCGGACTGCGGAAGATCAGGGCGGCCTCTATTTTCTGGTCATGGACTATATCGCCGGTCCGCCCTTGTCGGACCTCATGCGAAAGGGGCCGGTGGACGTCGATACCCTGATGGTCATGGCCAAGCATGTGACCCAGGGCCTTGCCGCCTGTCACCGGGCCAGCATCTTTCACCGGGACATCTCGCCCGATAACATCATCCTGCGTGATGGTGATCCGACCCAGTCAGTGCTGATCGATTTCGGCATCGCCAAGGACGTCAACCCCGATGCCAAAACCGTCGTGGGCGGCGGCTTTGCGGGCAAGTACGAATACGCCGCGCCGGAACAACTGGACGGCATCGCCGACAGCCGCAGCGACATCTATAGCTTCGGCATGACCCTGCTGGCCGCCGCGCGGGGCGAATCGCCAAAGCTTGGCACCAGCTTCCTCGAAATCGTCAAGGCGAAGCACACCGAAGTGGACACGTCCGGCGTCGGCGAGCCCTTGCGCGGGATCATTGATGCCATGGTGCGCCCCGCGCCGGAAGACCGGCCTCAGACGGCAGTAGAACTGCTGCGCTTGATGGGCGGTGGTCCAGCGGAACCGGGGATCGAAAGCCTGCTGGCCGAGGAGGCGGAATCGCCCGAGACCGGGACGCGTCAAAATCCGGTCACGGTGGTTCCGGGCACCGAGAAAAAGGGCAAGGGCGGGCTCGTCGGGGCGTTGGTGGCGCTGGTCGTCGTCGGCGGTGCCGGTGCATTCTTCACCGTGGGTCCGGGGGCCGACATGCTCTCGGGCGGCGGGTTGGAGGAGGCCAGCCCCTATCTGATGACCATCGGATATGACGGCGACGACGCAACCGTTTCCGGCAATGTGCCCAGCGCCGATGCGGTGCAGAAACTGGCCTCGGCGCTTTCAGACCGCCTGTCCGACGAGGTTGACGGCAGTACCCTGACCGCCGCGAGCGGCGCGCCCAACGAAGCATGGCAGGCGACGATCACGGCGCTGGCCGGCGAGCTGTCGAAGCTGGAAAGCGGCGAACTGAAATTTCGCGATGATCAGATTACCTTCGAGGGCGATGCGTCTTCGGAGTCGATCAAGTCCCAGGTCGAGCGCACCGCACGGACCATCGCCAGCAACGGTGACTATCGCATTGCGCTGGTGCTGAAGGCACCGGCTCCGGTCGTGGCACCGCCCCCCGATACCGCAGCGGCAGAGCGCGCGGCACGCGAGGCGGCAGCGCAGGAGCGACAACGCGAAGAGGCCGAAGCCGAGCGGCTGGCCGAGCAAGAGCGCCTTCGAAATGCAGAGCGCGAGGCCGCTCGCCTTGCCGAGGAAGAACGCCTGCAACGCGAGGCGGATGAACGGGCGGAGAGCGAACGTCAGGCGCAGGAGGAAGAGGCTAATCGTCTTGCTGAAGCGGAACGCGCCCAAGAAGCCGAAGAACGCGCCCAAGCCGAACGCCGACAGCGCGAGGCGCAAGAGGCGGAACGCCTTGCCGAGGCAGAACGGGCGCAGCGAGAAGCGGAGGCTGCCGAGCAGCGCGCCGAGGCCGAGCGGCAGGCGGAAGCAGAACGTTTGGCGGAGGCGGAACGTCTGGCGGAGGCCGAGCGACAAGCCGAAGCAGAACGCGAGGCCGCCCGTGTCGCTGCCCTTGCCACCGACCCGCGCCCGTCACCGCCGGTCGACGAACGCTTGCGCCGCGAGAAGGTCGAGGCGGTGCTGGACCCGATTCAGAATTGCGGCCCGCTGACCGTGCGCTTCTCCAGCAGCCGCGGCTTCGGCAAGACCGAAAGCATTCGCGTGCGCGGCGATCTGGCGACGGTGGAAGACGAGAGCCGGTTACGCCGCGCCCTGGCTGAAATCGCCGACGGTCGCCGCATCGACACCAGCGGTATTTCGATACTGAATCCGTCGGTCTGCATGGTCAAGGCCGTGATGCCTTCGCGCAATTCGGGACCGGCGAGCCTTCTCTACAACTCGGCCAAGACCGGCGCGCTGGTGCAGGGCGATGCCCTGAAGCCCGACGATCAGGCCGTGGTGAGCTTTGTTGCGCCCGAAAATCTGGACGGGAACCTCTACGTCTTCATCGTCGATAACGAGTTCAACGCCTTTCACATCTATCCGATGCCGACGCGGCTCAACACGCTGGTATCCGAGATCGGTGCCGTCGAGGACGGCAAACGCCGGTTACAGCTCAGCTGGCCGCCCCAGGAAGGTTCGCGGTCCCAACCGGTACTCGCCTTCACCGAACCTTACGGAATCGCGATGATATTCATGGTAGTGACCGATAAGGACAGCACCCTGTTTCCCCATGTTCGCGCGGGAGGGGAAAACGTACGCGACCTCGTGGCGGTGCTGGAACCGTCCATCAAGGCACTTCAAGAGCAAGGGGGCATCGTCGCGCACATCCAGCGGTTTATCCTGGTGGACGAGGATTGACGGCGGCGCTGGCGTCACCGACGTCGAAAAGGTAAGATTGACCCATTCAAGGGTTGCGGAGGGTTCAGTGCGGGTTGTGTTGCGGTTGTCCGGAGAGGCGGATGTCGAGGGGGGGTCGCTCAAGACCGTGACCCTGACTGACCGCGACTTCTTCATCGGTCGTGACCCGAGTTGTGACTGGCCGGTTTCCGACCGCTTGCAGATGATGTCGCGGCGGCATTGTTCGCTAAAAAAACAAGGCGATGCGGTCTTGTTGACCGATCTCAGCAGCAATGGCACCTCACTGGGCAGCGCCGCGAACAGACTCGTGCAGGGCCAGCCCACGCCCCTGCCGGACACCGCCGTTATCTTTCTGGGCGGCGAGCATGTGCGCATCGACTATGAATGTCAGCTCTCCGAAGCGCCCGTGGATACCGACGATGATTTTTGGGGCGTCAAGGAGATCAAACGATCCCGCAGCCAGCCTGAAAATCGCAAGCTGCCCGCCGATGACGACCTCAATCTGTTCGCGGATGACGACCCGGATCGCGACAATCCGCTGTCGCTGGCGCTCGACGCGACGCCGGATCGCAGGCCGATCGATGATCTGCTCAGTCTCGATGACGACCCCGCACCGGCACGGGAAAGGCCCGAGCCGCCGCGTCCGGCACCGGACACGATGACTTTCGCAACCCCGGCCTCATCGGGGCCAGAAGACCTGTTCGCCCTCGATGACGGCGGCGGCGACAGTGACGATCCGTTTGGCGATATGTCTCCACGCTCCGGCGCAAGCGGCGGCGGTGATCCGCTGTCGCTGGATGATGCACCGGCACCGAGGCCCGCCGCGCCAGACCCGCTGTCGCTGGATGACACGCCAGCGCCCCGACCGGCGGCCCCGGACCCGCTATCCCTCGATGATGATCTGCCGCCGCGCCAGTCCGATCCGCTGTCCCTCAACGATGCCGAGACCGCGACCCGGCCTGCTCCGGCGCAGCCGCGCACGACCTTCGATGCCATGCCGCGCCGCGAGACCGGCGAGCATCCGACGACCGTTATGCCGCCGCGGGCACCGGTGGCCCCCGCCCCTGTTCAGCAAGCCGCTGTTCAGCAAGCCCCGGCCCAGCCCGCGCCGCGCCCGGCATCCGGCGCGGCCTCCTCTGCCGCCGGAAACGGCGAGGCGGACCGGATGATGGCCGCGCTCTTTGCCAGCCTTGGCCTGCGCCTTGAAGACATTCCGGCGGACCAGCGACAGGAACTGGCGGGCGAAATCGGGCGCTGTTTTCGGACCCTCGCCGACGGGATGCGCGAGTTGCTGGCCTCACGCCGGGATGTGAAGATCGCCCTCGGTCTAGGCGCGACCCAGATCGAGACCGGCTCGAACCCGCTGAAATTCGCGCGGGATGCCAATGATGCGGTCAATGCCCTGCTCAAGCCCACCGCCAGCGGTTTTCTGACCGGATCGACGGCAGTGGAGGACGCGACCCAAGCCCTGCAACAGCATCAGGTCGCCCTGGTCGGCGGCGTCAAGGCATCCATGAAGACGGCCCTCGCCGCCTTCGATCCCGATCAGGTCGAGAAAAAGCTGACCAAAAAGGGCATCAGCCAGATCATTCCCATGAAGCGCAAGGCGGAGCTCTGGGAACAGTTCGTCGAAAACTACAAGGAATTTGCCGCCGAAGCCGACGAAGATGTGCGCCGCGTCATAGGCAAGCAACTGGAGCAACTGTATGCCGATGAGGCGACGCGCTCGCGCGCGAAGCTGAATTTGTAAGCGATCACGGCGACTTGGTCGCTGGAATACCGGGGGTAGAGGGTGAGTATCGAAAGACGGGTCATGTGGTTGGAGGGAATGTTCCTCCGGCCCCAACACTTCCAGCAACAGGACCGCCATTTTGCCTCGGCCCTTGCCGAACGCTCGGCGATGGCACAGCCGTTTCACTGGGGTTTTTCGCAGGTGGTGCTGGACGAGGCGGCGCTGAAATCCGGGCGGGTGACGCTGGCGAAATGCACCGGGGCGTTCTCGGATTCCGCCGTATTCGCCTTTCCCGGCGAGCTTGGCGCGGCCCCCTCGATTGAGGTGCCGAAGGATACGACGGGGGAAACCGTCTATCTGATCGCGCCGGAACTGGCGCGGGGCAGCCGCATCGGTGCCCGCCGGAGCGGCGACGGAACCGCTCCTGGCACGCGCTATATCATCGAGGATGGCCCGGTACAGGACGCAATGACCGATGGTGCGCAGCCGATCGAGATCGAGGTCGGCACCACGAATGCGCGCCTCGAAATCGGCTCGGAAGAACGCCCCGGTTATGTCCGCCTGCCCGTCGCCCGGATTCGCGAGGTCGGCACGGACCGCAATGTCGTGCTCGACAACGATTTCATCCCCACCGTCACCCGCTGCGACGCGTCGGCGACGCTGACCGGGCTGGTCGAGGAGATCGCTTCGCTGCTATCGGCCCGCGCCGAAGGAATCGCGGCAACGCTCTCATCTGCCGGGGGAACGGCGGCGGAAAGTGTGCCCGCTGACTTTCTGCTGTTGCGCGTTGCCAATGCCAAGGGTGCGCTGTTCGCTGAAATCCGCGATGCGCAGGTGCATCACCCCGAGATGATCTATCGGGCATCGGTGGAACTGGCGGCGGAGTTGGTGACATTCACCTCCCAAGGCTCGCGCCGGGCACCGAACTTCCCGCGCTATGACCACGACAATATCGCGGCCTGCTTTGCGCCGGTGATCGAGACGATCCGCAATGCCCTTGCCGATATTGGCGAGCGCAAGGCCGCCGAAATCCCGCTGAAATATTCCAAGGCAGGGGTCTGGTTCGGCCCGATCCCCGATGCAGAGGTTCTGGCAAAGGGACGGCTGGTCATTATCTCGAGGGCGTCGATGGACGAGGACGATTTCCGCACTCGGTTCCCGCGCCAGATCACCATCGGGTCGATGGACGAGATCCGCGACTTCATCGCCGCCGCCGACCGCAGCGTGCGTATTCGCGCCCTGTCGATGAAACCGCAAGAGCTGCCGCCCCTCGCCGGGTACACTTACTTCGAGATCGACCGGAACTCGGCGGCATGGAAAGGCATCGAAAAAGGGCGCAGTATCGCGATTCACTGTGCCGAAAACCTGCCCGACCTGAAGCTGCATCTTTGGGGAATCAAGGAGTGACCGATGGCGGATAACGAGCCACCGCGCACCGTCTTCGCCCCCAATCCGGGGGGTCGGCGCACGCCGCCACCGCAGCAACCCGCCCCGCCACCAAGCGGCGGGCTGGACCTCGGCGCGCCCTCGGCGGGACCGGTCGGGATCGATGTGGAGAGCGTCGGCGTCAACCCGCTGGTGAACGAGGCCGCCGAACTGCTGGAACTGGCCGTTTACCTGCGCGGTCAGACCACGCCCATCGAGATCAATACCCTGCGCGAGAAAGTGCTGGCCCTGATCCGCACCTTCGAACGCGAGGCGCTGGGGTCGGGCGAGCCGCAAAAGGTGGTGACCGTCGCGCGCTATGCCATCAGCGCGACCATCGACGATGTGATCCTGTCCTCGCCCTGGGGCTATGACGCGGGATGGCAGCGCAAGACACTGGTTTCCGAGTTGCACGGCGAGGTCTATGGCGGTGACAAGTTCTTCGAGTTGCTGGAAACCGCCCAACGCGATCCCGGGCGGTTCAAGAACCTGATCGAGCTGATGTATGTCTGTCTGTCGCTCGGGTTTCAGGGCCGCTATCGCCGCGAAAAGCAATTGCTCGGCGAACTCGAAGGCAAACGCGCGGCCATCTATCGTGTCATCGACCAGGAACGCGGCGGCATCACCGACCGCCTGTCGGTACGGTGGGAGGGCGAGGAAACGACCCGGCGCAAGCTCAGCTCGCTGTTTCCAACCTGGCTGATCGGTGCCATCGCCGCCGGGGTCGCCGCGCTGATGTTCTTTGGCGCGACCCTGCTGGTCAACGACACAAGCTCTATCGCCGTCGAGGTCGCCAACGCGATGCCGCCGACCGAAACCGTGGCGATTGTGCGCCCTTCGCCCAAGGTCGCCCCGCCGCCGCCGCCTCCCCCACCGCCGGTTGTGGTGACGCAGCAGGAGAAGATTCGGCAATTCCTCGAACCCGAAATCGCCGATGGCATCATCGAGCCGCCGCAGACCGTCGGCGGCGCAACCCTGATCCGCATCAACACCGTCGCCAAGGACGGGGAGGCGATGTTCGGGTCCGGCAGGGCCGAGGTACAGCCACGCTACTACGAGGCGCTGGAACGGCTGGGCCGGGCCTTGAACGACGAACCGGGGCGCATCCGGGTTATCGGTTATTCCGACAATATCCCGATCCGCACCGCCCGTTTTCCCAGCAATTTCGAGCTGTCCCTCGCGCGGTCGAAGGCGACCGCTGATCTGATGGTCAATTATATCGACGATCCGAGTCGGATGCAGGTGGAGGGACGCGGTGCCCGCGATCCCATCGCCGACAATGCCACGCCCGAGGGCCGCGCCCTCAACAGACGGATAGAACTGTTGCTTCTGTCCGACAGAACAGGGTTGGAGTAATGCGTAAAGTCCTGAGTTTCCTCGCCCTTGCCCCGGTCAGCGGCTTTATCGCCGCCGCGATCATCATTGCCAGCGTCTGGTTCCTGAGCGGTCTGTTGCCGTTCCTGGACGGGATGGTGATGTGGATCATCATCGGTGTCGTGGTCGCGCTGTATCTGTTGCTGGTCGGCATCTGGTACTGGCGGCGGCGCAAGCGCAACAAGGCGATGCTCGCCGAAATCGCGCCGGAACCAGACCCCACCGGCGAGGCGATCAGCGCGCAACAACAAGACCTGCAGGCAAAATTCGCAAGCGCGATGCGCGACCTGTCGAAGCTGAAATTCAAGAGCAAATCCGGCGGCTCTCGCTATATCTATGAACTCCCGTGGTACATCTTTATCGGCCCTCCCGGGGCGGGCAAGACCGAGGCCCTGAAGAATTGCGGCCTCGAATTTCCGCTGCGCAAAGGCGATGGGCCGATCAGCATCGATGGCGGTGCGGGCACCCGCGATTGCGACTGGGTCTTTACCAACGAGGCCGTCTTCATCGACACGGCGGGGCGCTATACTACCCAGACCTCGGACAAGACCGTCGATTCCGCCTCCTGGACCAGCTTTCTCGATCTGCTGCGCAAATACCGCCCGCGCGAGCCGATCAACGGCGTCATCGTCGCGATCAGCGTCAAGGATCTGGCCGTCGCCAGCGCCGAGGAACTGGATGATTACGCCAAATCCGTCCGCCAACGCCTGCAAGAGGTCTGCGAGCGGATGCAGGCGCAGGTGCCGGTCTATGTGATGTTCACCAAGGCCGACCTGTTGATCGGCTTTACAGAGTTTTTCCAGTCCATGCGTCCGCAAGAGCGCGAGCAGGTCTGGGGCACGACCTTCCCCCTCGGCGACGTCCAAGACCCCGGCGCGACCCTGCCCGCCAATCTGGCGGGAATCGGTGACGATCTCGACAACCTGCTGGAACAATTGGGCGAGATGCACTTCACCCGGTTGCAGGAAGAGGCAGACCTTGGTTCGCGCTCGCGCATCTTCGGCTTTCCCGCCCAGTTCTCGACCCTCAAGCCGGTTATCCAGCGCTTTATGGACCAGACCTTCGGCGCGGATCGCTATTCGCAGCCGATGCTGCTCCGCGGGATGTATTTCACCTCGGCGACCCAGATCGGCCAACCGGTCGACCGCCTCGTTGCGACGCTGGCACGGGAATTCGGCGTCGAGCAACGCGCCGTCGCCACCATGGGCGGGTCGGGTCGGTCGTATTTCCTGTCGGACCTGCTGCGCAAGGTGGTCTTTCCTGAACAGGGCCTGATCACCCAGACGGCGAAGCGCAAGAGCTCGGTGGGCCGCTATGCCGCCATTGCCGCGTCGATTCTGGTTCCGCTGGCCTTCGCCGGTGGCCTTTTCATGGTCTACCAGCACAATCAGGCCCAGGCCGCGTCCTTCAACACGGCGATCGAGGACTACAAGACCGAAATCGCCTCCCTGCCGGTCAGTCCGGTGGACGACAACAACTTCGTGTCGATCCTGCCCGCCTTGGCCGAATTGCGCGAGGAGGCCCTGCGCCTGAAATCCGAAGAGGCCGAAGCCCCGCTGCTTGGCCTCGGGGTCGACGATACCGAGGTGATCGCAGCACGGGCGGGGCAGTCCTACGACGCGGCCCTCGACAACCTGCTGCGTCCGCGGATCATGTACCGCTATGAGCGCCTGATCGAAGAGAACCTGCACCGTCCCGGAGAGCTGTATTCGATCCTCAAGACCTATCTGATGGTCGCCGGGGCCGGACCGCTCAACACGCAGTTCGTAAAGGATCAGGTCAGCGCCGACTGGCTGGAGCAGTATAATCCCATCGTCGATGGCGCGACCCTGACGGCGCTCGACGAACATCTCGAAGCAATGCTGGCCGACGAGTTTCTCGATCCGCGCGAGTTGAACAACGAGGCCGTGGCGCTGGCCCGCGAAGCCATCGCCCAAACGACCATCGCCGAGCGTGCCTTCCGCAGCCTGCGCTCCAGCCCCGAAGCAATTGCGCTGGAGCCATGGAGCCCGGTCAGTACCGGGGGTGGTTCGACCCAGAAGGTGTTTGTCCGCCTGTCGGGCAAGCCACTGGACGAGCCGATTCCCGGCCTTTTCACCTATGACGGCTTTTGGGCGTTCTTCCTGCAACGCGCCGGTGTCGCGGCAAATGCGGCGCTGGATGAAACATGGCTGATCGTCGATGACGCGGAAACGCGGACGCCGAATCTCGAGACCATCACCCGCGAGATGTTCGACCTCTATTACGACGAATATGTCGATCGCTGGCAGTCGATGCTGGAAGATCTGCGTATCTCTCCATTCGGAAACGCGCAGCAAGCGGCGGATATTCTTGTCGCCCTGTCGTCGAACACGTCGCCGCTGAAACGCATCCTCGACAGCGCGTCAAAGGAAACCCGGCTGGCGGTGACGCCCGGCGAGGATTCGCGGGCCATGTCGAAGATCAAGCAGCTTGGGTCGCAAAAGGTGCTGGCGAAGTTTGGCGCCATCGGTCAGGTCGGCCTCGCCGCCGCCGCCGAAGAAAACAAATTCGGTCGCCCGGTCCAAGACACGTTCGAGCCGCTGTATGACTTCACACGCGGGGCGGAGTCCACCCGCGTCATGGCGGCCCTGCGAGAGTTCTACGCGCAGGTTTCCGATCTGGCGCGCGGGGGCGAGGATATCAGCCTGCTCTCCACGACGCCCGAAGCGAAGCAACTGAAGGACGATGTCGCGTACGCGCCCCCGGCAGTCAAAAAGATCTTCATGGAGATGCTGGAACAGGCGGACAGCACCAGTTCCGCCGGTGTCCGCGCCCGCATTGCCGAGGCGTGGTCGAGTACGGCCTATCCCCAATGCCGTGACCTGCTGCACGGGCGTTTCCCCTTTGGTAATGGCGTGGAAATTCCCCAAGGGGACATGACCGCCGTGCTGGGACCGAACGGTGCCATCGACGGGTTTTTCCAGCGCGAGCTGGCGCAATACGTCAACACTACCGTCTCGCCCTGGCGCTGGCGACCCGGCGTTGGCGCGGCGCTCGGTATGGCGCAGGACCGACTGTATTTCTTTGAACAAGCCGCCGTGCTGCGCGATGCGCTCTATCCGAACGGGTCGCGCGAACCGACGATGAAATTCACCGTCTACCCGATCACGCTCGACGATGGCGTCGGGGGCGTCGGCCTGAATGTCGGCGGCGTCTCAGCCCGCTTTGCCAGTGTCGACGAGACCCCTAAACCGCTCGAATGGCCGGGAGTGCAGGCCGCGAACGGGGCCACCGCCTCCCTGGCGGTATCCGACTTCATCAACCCGGAAACGGGCGCGCCGGAGACCAAGGAACTGACGAACGGCAAACCCGGCACCTGGGGTCTCTTTTATCTGGTCGATGAACTCGGCTTCCGCGCCCGGGAGGGCGGCGCACGGGGCCGCATCCGCATCGCCCTCGGCGGGCGCTCGGCCACGCTGGAACTGAGGATGCGCTCGTCGAACAACCCGCTCGCGCTGCGCGATGCCATGGCGGCCTTCCGCTGTCCGGCTTCGCTGTAAGGGGGGGCGGGACCATGCAAATCGGATATACCGGAAAGCTGCCAGCCTACGGCGATTTCGTCCAAGGGGGCGGGTCTTTGCGGGCCTGCCAGAAATGGAGCGAATGGGCCGAGAGCGGGCTGGCGGCGTGCCGCGGTCATGCGGGCTTTGCCGATACGTTCCTGACCTCGCCGATCTGGCGTTTCGCCGTCGCCGATCACGTTTTCGGCGATGCTCCCGTAGCCGGGGTGTTTTGCCCCAGCATGGACAAGGTCGGGCGCTTGTTTCCCTTTGCCGTCGTCACCGAATTGACCGAGGGCGTCACGCCGATGGCGGCTTGCGGCGCGCTGACGCCGTGGTTCGAGCGGGTGGAGGCGGCGGTGCTTGCCGCCCTCGACCCCGAGGCCACGACGGACGCCCTCGCCCGCGCCATCGACGATCCGGCCCCCCTGCGCGGCAAGGGCACTGCGCATCAATTGGCAAGCACGCCCGGCATCGGACCATTATCGGTCAATGCCGAGGGCGAGCCGATTGCCGATACCGGCATGGATCTGGACCTGTCCGACGACGAACCGCAAGCCGGAGATGGCGCATGGATCGCCCTTGGCGGCATCGACGGATCGGCCCAGGGCGTGACGCAATACGGAACGGCCACGGACGCGCTTTTCGCGCGCTTGGTTACGGGGGGCGATGCGCATGAGCTTTGATCTGCCGACGACCCAGACCGGCGATATGCCGCGCACGAATTTCGATATCTCCTGCGCGGGCATCAGTGATGTCGGCACCGTGCGCAAGGTAAACGAGGATAACTACATCATCCGTCGTCGCCTGTGCCTCTGGGCCGTGGCCGACGGCATGGGCGGGCACGCGCGGGGCGATTATGCCAGCGAAACGGTCGTCAGCTATCTGAACCATGTGCGCCCGTGGGCCTTGCCGCGCCAGCTGATGCACGACGTCGTCGCGCGGCTGGAGGATGCGAACCGGGTTCTGCAATCCGCCGCCGCCAGCGATGGCAGCACGGCCATCGGCAGCACGGTCATTTGTATGCTGGCGCTGGAGACCCAGGGCATCATCGTCTGGGCCGGGGACAGCCGCGCCTATCGCGTGCGCAACCAACGGATCGAACAACTGAGCAAGGATCACTCGGTTGTCGAAGAACTGGTCGATGCCGGTCTGCTAAAGCGCGAGGACGCCGAGGATCATCCCCACGCCCATGTCCTGACCCGCGCCATCGGTGCGGCGGAAGAACTCGACCTCGATTTCGAGACCATCGACCTGAAAAACGGCGACCGCTATCTGCTCTGCTCCGATGGCCTGACCCGCATGGTATCGGACCCGGAGATTTTGCAGATCATGCTGCAACAACGCGACGCCGATGCCGCGTGCCGTGTGATGATTGATCTCGCGCTGGAGCGCGGCGCATCGGACAATGTCACGGCGCTGGTGGTGGACCTGCGGTAGTCAACCATCCTCCGGCGACCATGCCGCCACCTGCATCTCTCGCCCGCCAAGGGCGCGGAAGGCGCGCTGGCGGCAGGTGAAGACGAGGATTTGCAGGTCGGTGGCCTGCCGGTGCAAGGCATCGAACATCCGCTCGATCCGCGCATCATCGGAATAGATCAGCGCATCGTCGAGAATGACCGGCACCGTGCGCCCGTCCTGGGCCAGCAGGCGGGCAAAGGCGAGGCGGGTCAGGATCGTTATCTGCTCGCGCATCCCACCGCTGAGCACATCGAATTTTTCCACCTCGCCGCCGCGTTCAACCGAAACCGGCAGCAGGGTCGTCTCATCGAACGTCACGACGGCATCTCCGAAAACGAGCGATAGCAGCGGGCGGAGTTCGGCCATGACCGGTTCGAAAAAATGCTCCTTGGCCTGCGCCCGTGCGTCGGTCAGCACGGTCTTGAGACGCTGGAGCGCGGCGATTTCCGTTTCCAGTCCGGCGACATGGTCAGCGGCGCGGGAAAGGCGGCCTTCGACTTCGGCCAGTTCTTCCTCGACGCCCTGCTCGGCACGGGTGCCGATGCGGCCATCGAGTTCGCTGATGGTCCGGCCAAGGCTCTCTGTCTCGGCGCGGCTGCGGGTCAGCACGCTTTCGGCGCGGGCCTTTGCGGCGCGCAGGGTGATAAGGTCGGGGGTCTGCGCGCGCAACGCATCGGCGGCACTCTTAGCGACGTCAAACGCCCGCGCCGTCTCCGCGCTGGCCTGGGTCAACGCAGCGCGCCGCGCGTCGGGGTCGCCACCCTCGCCCGCGGCGGTTTCATCGCGCTGAAGCGCCTCACGCGAGCGGGCGAGGTTAGTTTCGCTCTCGACCAATCCCCGCTCAAGGGTATTGAGCGCCGTCTGCGCAGCATCTCTCTGCGCTTCCGCGCGGGCGCGGGCATCGCCCGCCAGACGATGGCGCTCGGCGAGGGTCTCGACCGGCTCCGCTGATTCCGGCATTTCCTCGGCCTGCGCCGCCAAGGCGGCAACCTCCGTCCGCAGGGCATCGAGACCCTTCGGCGCGAGGGTTTCAAGGCGGGTGGTGGCGAGGTCGGCGGCATGGCGGTGCCCATCGGCTTTCCGCGCGCGCGTGCGGGCGGCATCGGGTGTAGGAACGCCGATTTTCGTCAGCAGATCAGCAAGTCCCTGCCTTGCGCGGGCAAGGTTTTGCTGCACCGCGCCCGACGCTGAACCTGCACCGGAGGAAACGGTCAGCGCCCCGACGCCGTCGATGTCAAAACGCGCTGTGCCCTCGATCGCCATCGGTTCATCATCGGGCACCACCGCACCATCCCGCCGGATACGCGGCGCATCGGGCCCGGCATAGGCGATGCGGATCGAGGCCGAACTTGCCCGCTGCTCGGCGGTCAGGGTGGCGACCTCGTCGGTCAAACCATCAAGGCGCGTTAAGTCTGCCTTGGGCACATCGAGCGCCGTCGCCTGCGCCCGCGCCTCATCCGCCTCCCGCGCGGCGGTTTCGGCACCGGTCAAGGTCTGGCGACGTTCGGACAGTCGGGCGGCAGCGGCGCGGGCGAGGTCGGCTTTTCGGGCAGCGGTGAGCGCTGCATCGGCGCGGCGCAGGGCCTCGTCGGCTGCGCCTAGTGCCTCGGCGGCGGTATCGCGGGCGGCGCGGCCCCGGTCGCGTTTCTCGGTGGCCTCCGTAAAAACCGCTGCTTCGCCGTCGATGCGCGTCTTGAGCGCCGCGATACCGGCGAGTGCCTTTTCGAACCCGGCAAGGGCCTCGCTTGCCGCCTGTTGCTCCTGCCGTGCCAGCCGTTCGGCGAGTTCGGCGCGCTCCAGTTTTTCCGCCTGCGCCTCGGCGTCGATCAGTGCCTTGGTCGCGGCGGCGAGGGCGTGTCTGTCATGCTCGGCGGTGTCCGCCTCTTGCAAGTCAGCAAGGCGGCGGCGGGCGGTCGCCCGTTGATCCAGATGGCCGCGCAACTCGTTGACGATACCGTCCAGTTCGTCGCGCCGCGCCTGTAACTCGTCCCGATGTTGCAGCGCTGCGGCATAAGGGCCACCGGCTTTTTGCCTGCCCGTGGCGGTCACCAGCGGATCAAGTTCGGCGCTGCATTTTGCCAAGACTTGCGCCATGCGCCGCCCGCCGGTCAGGGCCTCGATCTCGCCGGATACCGAGGTCAGCACATCCTCCCGCGCCGCTTTTTCAGCCTCGCCCGCCTTGCCGCCGCCCTTGCCCATTTCGACCGCGCCCTGCTGCACCCACAGCAAGCCCGCCGGTCCCGCCGCACCGCCGCGCATCCGGGCGTCGATCCAGCGGTCGGCCTCGTCGGCCTGGGCAATCAGCCGCCCGGTCGCGGCATCGGCCACGGTTGCCTGCGCCTTCGAGAGCCAGCGTTTGCGCAGGTGAAACCGGCCCTCGGGGGTCTCGACCTCGGCCTCTACAGTGATCGAGCCACCGCTATAGGGTTGCAGCGCCTTGATCGCGCCGCCCTTGCCCTTGTGGGACTGAAAGAAGAGTGCGTGGACGGCGTCGAAGATCGTGGATTTGCCGTATTCATTGGCCTCGGCCAGCACATTCACGCCCTCGCCAATCGCGTCGATGGCAATGCCGCGCCCCGCAAAGCTGCGCACATTATGCAGGCGGATCGCGGTCAGCCTCATGGTGCTTCGACCGCGTAGCCATAAAGGCGGTTGAGCGCGCGGCGGGCGATGGCGCGGTCGGCGGCGGAAAGATCGGCGTCATCGGCTTCGGCGCGCAGGGTCTCGGCAGCGGCCCGCAAGACGCCCCCCTGATCAATCTGGTCGAGGTCTTCAGCGTCATATTCGACACGCAAATCGCGCTCGCGCCAGTCGAGAAAGGCAAAATCTGGTGCGGACTGTTGCAGTGCCGCGATGAGCGCGCCGCGCCCGGCGGGGTCGATCCGCCCGGATAGATTAAAGCGCAACAGGGCCTTACGGCGCTCGGCCTCGGGCGGTAACAGCGCCGCAGCCTGAGCGGCGGCATCCGTGCCCGGGGTGACCGACAGATCATGGCTTTGCCAGAGATACTCGCCCGTATCCGCCGCCTGTATCTGCGGCAGCGCGCCAGACCCGGTGAGCGTGACCACCAGCGCCCCGGCGCGGCCCGCGTGCTTGAACTGGTCAGCCTCGGGGGTGCCCGAATACCACGTGCGCGGTTCGACCTGCATTTGCCCATGCCAGTCACCGAGCGCGAGGTAATCCAGACCCGCCCGAGCGGCCCGATCCGGGGCCAGCGTATCGGCGGACCCGTCCTCGGCGAACGACTGCACCCCGCCATGGGCGAGACCGATTCGCAGGGTTCCCTCGGGCGTCGCCGCCTCGTCCATCCACGCCCCGAGGTCGCGCCCAGAGCGGCGCGCAGGGCATGGCGCGGGCAACAGCATAACACCATCTGCGAGCGCCATCGGCTGCGCCTCGAGCGCAAGGGTCACATTCTCCGGGGCTTCGCTCGCAAGGGTGCGCCACAGCTCATCGGCAGCCAGGGAATCATGATTGCCGGGGATGATCACCCAGCGGATACCGCTGTCCCGCGCCATCGCCCGGATCGCCTGTCTGCGGGTTTTGTCCGAGGGCGTCTCGGCGTCGAACGTATCCCCCGCCAACAGGATATGCGTCGCCCCCTCACGCTCGGCAAGATCAAGCAAAGCCTCGATCTTCGCGAACCGCGCCTCGGTCAGATTGCCGCGAATATCCTCGGGCATCTGGCCATAGGGCTTGCCGAGATGCAGGTCGGAACTGTGGATGAAGCGGAACATGGGCGCGCGGTCTCGGGTTGTGGGTCGGCCTGACCCTACACCAGCGCGGGCGGCGGGCAAGGGGGGTCAGTCTTCGAGCAGCTCCGAAAAGATCAAAGAGACTTCTGGCGCCGCGCCCGGGCTGATGGCGCGGGTCCACGGCACGTCTCTGACATCGGCATACCCTTCGGAGGCCGGATCACGATGGCAGACGGTGCGTTGGCCCGTCAGGTCGATGACCCAGTATTCCGCAATGCCGTGGGCGGCGTAGAATCTGGCCTTGTCGCCCAAGTCATAACCCAGGGACGAGTCCGCGATCTCGATAGCAAGATGCAGGTCGCCCGGTTCGAGGATGTCAGCGTCCAGTGCCCGGTCCACCACCGCAATATCCGGCGCGCGCATCCCCTCGGTGCCGAACAGGACGATGGTGTCCGAGGTAACGGTTAAAGGCTCTGGCAGGCGCGACAGCAGAGCGGCCCCGGTTTTCATAAGCGCTGCACCGTGCGGCAGATAAGAACGAGACGCGCGTACCAGCACCCCGTCGATAACTTCGACCCGCCCGAGACGATGGAAAAATCCGCTCTCCGCCGCCGCGAGAATAAGCTCGCGGTCAAAGCGGGCCGGTTCGTATTCGGTATTGCCTATCTTAAGAACCGCGTTCATGGGAACTATCATGGGGCGGGACGGGCAGGCTGGCAAGCGGTCAATCGGACTCCGCGCCATAGGTCAGCGAGGCCCACAGGCTGTGCCAGACGACATTGCGGCGCTCGGCGAGGTCGGGCTTTGGTTCGACCATATGGACGGCGCTGAGGAGGGTCATCGCCGCATTTTCGCGGGGCACGGTCACGCGGCCCTTGGCATCGGTATGAAACAGGGTGCGGGTGACGGTGCCCTCCTCATCCCGGCGAAACGCGGCGACCTGCACATCCGCCAGCGGCGCGCCCTCAAAACGCACCTCTGCGGCGACCGGGCCATCGCTCTCATACGGATTTGTCAACGCGATCAGCTCGAGGCGCAGGCCGAGCGCCCGGTCCTCCCCCGCGCCCGCGCCCACCGCGACCAGCGCCTTGGCGAACCGGGTATAGGCCTCGCGAAAATCGACCGCCGGCAAGCCCCGTTCGGCATGAGCCTCCAGCGTACCGTCCAGCCCTTCCTTGGCTACGAAAGCGGCGAATTTCTCTGCCTTGCGATAGCGCAGGGTCGAGGGCGTCGATTGATAAACGGCGATGTGCAGCCCCTCTACCAGCGGGTCGACGCGCAGGGCGGGGCGGTCGCCGATTGTTCCCTCCACCGGGCGCACCCCCTCGGAATCTGCTATATCGAACCGCACGAAGGAGGCCGGGATATACGAATAGGTATCGCCCTTCAGCATTTGCCCCACATGGGTCTGAGCCGCGATGGCCACACCGGGTTCGGGCGTGAAATCCAATGGCTCAATCCAGAACTCATGGGCCTGGGCGTGCACCGCCGTACCCAGCAAAATACCGGCGGCAAGAAGCAGACGCATCGTTGGCATGGGGCGCAACCTGTGAAACAAAAACGGCATGACACACCAAATCTTTCAATGGAAAGCGGCAGTGGCAAGGCTGGTCTTCGGCCTGCCGATGCTGTTCGCCGCGCCCGCCATCGCCCACGAGATGCGCCCCGCCATCGCCGATTTGTCCTTTGCAGGCGACGAGGCGCGGCTGGCCATCGACCTCAATCTAGAGGCCGCGATTGCGGGTATCGGGCCAGAGCATGACGATACCGAAGACGCGCCCGAGGCCGCGGCCTATGACACCCTGCGCGCGGCGGACCCGGCGGCGCTGGCCGCCGCCTTTGCCGCGTTCGAGGCGAGGTTTCTGTCGATGCTGTCCGTTCAGGTCGATGGAGAGGCAATCGAGCCGCGCATTCTCGACACCGCGATCCCGGCAGTGGGCGATACCGACCTTGCGCGCGAGTCCGTGCTGACCCTCGCCGCGACGCTGCCACCGGGGGCCGACGCCGTGACGGTGGGATGGGACGAGAGCCTCGGGCCGCTGGTCCTGCGCGCCCCCGGCGAGAATCCCGACACGCCCTATTCCGCCTATCTGACCGAGGGCCAAACGAGCGACGCGATCCCGGTCGCGGGCGCGGCGGCGCAGGGGGCGCTGGCGGTGGCGTGGGACTATCTCGGCCTCGGCTATACCCATATTCTGCCCAAGGGCCTCGACCATATCCTGTTCGTCATTGGGCTTTTCCTGCTCAGCGCGCGGTTGCGACCCCTGCTGTGGCAAGTCACCAGCTTTACCGTCGCGCATACGGTGACGCTGGCGCTGGGGATCACCGGCGTCGTGTCGATCTCGTCCGAGATCGTCGAGCCGCTGATCGCTGCGTCCATTGTCTGGATCTGCGTCGAGAACATATTCTCCGACCGCATGGCCGCGTGGAGGCCCTTGGTGGTGTTCGGGTTCGGCCTGTTGCACGGTCTGGGGTTTGCCGGAGTGCTGGGCGAGTTGGGGATGCCCCAAGGGCAGTTCGTCACGGCCTTGGTGGCGTTCAATATCGGCGTCGAACTCGGGCAACTCACCGTCATCGCCGCGTGTTTTCTGGCCGTCGGCCTCTGGTTTCGGGACAAGTCTTGGTATCGTAGCCTGATTACCATCCCGGCCAGCGTGGCGATTGCCATGGTCGGGGCCTATTGGTTCGTGGAGCGGGTGGGGTTGGTTTGAAGGGGCATGACGCCACGGGTAGGCGGTCGTATTGCAGGCGGTTGAACGAGATAACATGATACCTGATACACGTATGAGAGTCAGTCCTCGCCTTTCTGCATCAGCATCGAAAGATCGTCCTTTCTTGATGCAATTGAGTATGTGCTCATATCGAATATTTGGCGGTTCACCCGCATGATTTGACACTTTTTCAGTCGCTGTAGTGGAGAGCTATTTCTTCTTGACCAGCGCAATGCAAGTGAAGGGCAGATCGGCATAACAGCTAGATCACCTGTTCCGCTCGAGAAATACGCGCTTGGATGTTCGCCAGTAATGAATTGGACTTCGTCAGAGGCTTCCACCAATGAAAGTTTCATCCCCACCATTACCTGGTCGGCATCATTGGGTGTGCTATCAAGAATAGCCTGCTTTTTAGCAGCATTCGATATTTCAGTGAGATTTTCTGCACTCAGAGTTTTTTCAGAAGGCATCCGACCCAAAGCTGCAGCGCGAGCATGGATCGCTTCGCGCAACATCTCAAGCGATTCATCTTCTTTTTTTGGATCAGGAACCAGATTAAACTCAAAAAATCGCATCATACATAATCGATGAAATTCAGTAATATTCTCGCATTCACCTTGCTTCAGTTTTTTCAATGACCGGCTGAAAATAATTTTTTGAACTATTGGTAAGAACTGCCCTTCCAAAATGGACAATCGATCTTCAATCCATGTTTTTTTCTCACCGTTTTCAACATAATCATAGTGTCTCCCCACGACAGCTGAATTAAGGGCGTTTGTTTCAAAGACTTTTCCACGGACGACAGACCAAACTTTCTTTTTTCCATCTGAGGAAAAGAGCAACTGAAAAGCCTCGGGAAGAATATGATGCCGTTTCCCCATATCGCTTAATTTCTCAACCCTTGATGCAATATTTTTCACAATACAACCAACTTCTAATTTTGTCGAGAGACGGCAAGAAACAGCAATTACCGACACCGCCACCGCCCTCCCCAACTCCCCCTACCCCTTCCGCTCCAGACACCGAAAATCGGCATTCGGGCGGGCGTCTTCGAAATCTACGTGCACGACGTTCAGGTCATGGCGGCGGCACCAGACTTGGATGCCTTGGTCCGTAAAGCCGACATCGACGCGGGTGTAATCGCGCAAGGATGCCGCGTCGGTTGCGCCGCTGGTGTATTCGTCGGCGCACCTGGAGCAGACGACGGGGTCGGTGATTGAATGGAGCAGGTGTTTCATGACTCGCAGCTTGCATTGGTTCAGGTTATTGCTCCAGCGAAACTCAGCACGGAGCCGCCGTCCATGTCCGATCTCGATGCCGTCCTCACCCGTCTCGATGCCGACCGCGCGGGGGCGCTGGACCGGCTGGTTACGCTGCTGAAAATTCCGTCGATCTCGACCGACCCGGCCTACAAGGATGACTGCCGCCGCGCCGCCGAGCATATGGCCGAAGACCTGCGGGGCTTGGGTTTCGATGCCAGCCTGCGCGACACGCCGGGGCATCCGATGGTCGTGGGCCGCAATGACAGCGCCGGGGCCGACGCGCCGCATTTTCTGTTCTACGGCCATTACGACGTGCAACCGGTCGATCCGCTGAGCCTCTGGAATACCGACCCGTTCGACCCGCAGATCGTCACCCGCGAGGACGGCTCGAAAATGATCGTCGCGCGCGGGGCGCAGGACGACAAGGGTCAGCTCATGACCTTTGTCGAAGCCTGCCGCGCGTGGATTAGCGAGACCGGCAAACTGCCGTGCCGCATCACCGTCTTTCTGGAGGGCGAAGAGGAGAGCGGCTCGCCGTCGCTGCCCGGTTTTCTCGAAAGCCACGGCGACGAGCTGCGCGCCGATGCCGCGCTGGTCTGTGACACCGAGATGTGGTCGCGCACCCGCCCCGCCATCTGTACCGGCCTGCGCGGCTTGGTGGGCGAGGAGGTGACCATCAAGGGCGCGGATATGGACCTGCATTCGGGCACGTTCGGCGGCCCGGCGGCCAACCCGATCCGGGTGCTGGCGAAGATTCTTGCGGGGCTGCACGACGACACGGGCCGCATCACGATCAAGGATTTCTATGACGGCGTGGGCGAGACCCCGGACGCCATCAAGGCCCAGTGGGAGACGCTGGGTTTCACCACCGAAGATTTTCTCGGCGGCGTTGGCCTGTCGCATCCGGCGGGCGAGCAGGACCGTTCACCGCTGGAGATGATCTGGGCGCGCCCGACCTGCGAATTCAATGGCATAACGGGGGGCTATACCGGCGAGGGCTTTAAGACCGTGCTGCCCGCCGAGGCCTCGGCCAAGATCAGTTGCCGTCTGGTGGGCGATCAAGACCCCGATGCCATCCGCGCCAACCTGCGCGCCTACATCGAGTCGTGCCTGCCCCCCGACTGCACCGCCGAATTTCATCCCCATGGCGGGTCCGGCGGCATTGCGCTTTCGCCCAATAATCCGGTGATCCAGAAGGCGAAACAGGCACTGACCGACGAATGGAACGAGGAAGCCGCCGTCATCGGCATGGGCGGCTCGATCCCCGTGGTCGGCGAATTCAAGGGCCGGCTTGGCATGGATTGCCTGCTGGTCGGATACGGGCTGAAGGACGACCGCATCCACTCGCCGAACGAGAAATACGACCTGCAAAGCTATCAGCGCGGGGCACGAAGCTGGGCGCGGATATTGGCCGCGCTGGCGGCATGACCATCCGCGAGACGAGGGCGGATGAGGCGGCGGCGATAGTGGCGCTCTATCCGCTGATGTTTCCCGACGAGGATTTGCGCCCGCTTGTTTCGGCCTTGATCGGGGGCGGGGCCGACGTGGTTTCGCTCGCGCATTTCGAGGGCGATACGCCGGTCGGCCATGTGATCTTTACCCTCGGCGAGGGGGGCGACGCGGCCCTGCTCGGACCCCTGGGCGTATTGCCGGATCATCAACGCAAGGGCATCGGGACGGCGCTGATCGAGGCCGGGCTCGCCCGGCTGCGCGCCGCGAATTTGCGGCAGGTCTTTGTCCTCGGTGATCCCGGTTATTATGGGCGTTTCGGATTTTCCGAAGAAAAGCGGATTGCGACCCCTTATCCTATCCCGGCGCAATGGCGCAGCGCGTGGCAGTCGCTTGTTTTTGCTGAAAAAGAAGCGATTGAGGCGACGACCCTGCACGTACCCGGCCCGTGGATGGACGCCGCCCTCTGGAACGGTTGATCTGCCTTGCAATCGCCGCTTGTGCGTCGCCCTTTCGACGGTAAACGCTTGTATCTGGCGGCTTCAACATACACGTACATCCGTGACCGGCCTCGGGCCGATTCTGGAGAGGATGAGACCATGACCCTGATCAAGAAACTCGGCACGCTGGCGCTTTCGTCGCTGTTCGTCGCGACCCTACCCGCCCTTGCCGATGAACATCAGGAACCGGAATTCACGTTCTCGATCCATCATTTCCTCAGCCCCAAGGCCGTGACCCAGACGAAGATGATCAAGCCCTGGGCCGAGCGTATCGAGGCGGCATCGGACGGGCGCATCAAGTTCGAGATCTTTCCGTCGATGTCCCTGGGCGGCAAACCGCCCGAGCTGTATCGGCAGGTGCGGGACGGGTCTGCGGATATTGTCTGGACACTCATCGGCTATACCCCCGGCGTCTTCCCGCGCTCCGAAGTGTTCGAGTTGCCCTCGGTGCATGTCGGATCGGCGGAGCAGACCAACCGCGCGATACAGGATTCCATGGACCTGATCGCCGAGGATTATGCGGATTTGCACCCGCTGCTGGTCCATGTTCATGCTGGCAATGCCTTGCATCTGGTCGAGCCGCTGGACCTGACCGCCGATGACCCGATGAAGGGCCTGAAACTGCGCACCCCCTCGCGCACGGGCGCGTGGCTGATCGAGGCACTGGGCGCGGAGCCGGTCGGGATGCCCGTGCCTGCCTTGCCGCAAGCGTTGGCGAAGGGGACGGTTGATGGCGCGTTCGTGCCTTACGAAGTCACCGTACCGCTGAAGCTCGCTGACCTGACCGCCATGTCGGTCGAGGGCGAGAATGGCGAGCGGTTCGGCACCTCGGTGTTTCTCTACGCCATGAACAAGGACAGTTATGCGTCCCTGCCCGATGACCTGAAAAAGATCATCGACGAGCACTCCGGCGAAGCGTTCGCCATCGAGATGGGCAAGATGTGGGATGGCGAAGAGGAGCGCGGCAAGACGCTTCAGGAGGAATCCGGCGGCGCGGTTGCCACCCTTGACGCGGACAAGACCGCCGAACTCACCAAACTCGGCGAGGGCATCGTGGAACGCTGGATCGACGAAGTTGCGGAAAAGGACATCGAGGGCATGGCCATCGTCGAGCACGCCCGCAAGGCGATGGATGTACACAAACCCGAAGAATGATCATTCCGAGCGTTTCAGGTTTACATCGAAACACGTGCCTCGAAAGGCGCGTTCGAGCCGAAGGTGAGAGGCAGCGGCTTTCGATTCCGAATAAACCTGAACGTCTTTAGGGGTTGGAAGCGCCGCCTGCGCCTCGGGATTATGTTCCGGGGCGATAGGCGGCACAATCCGCGCGGTCGGGCGGAGCAGGATGAAGACTCAGACCGGCTGATCATCTTGCGCCCCCGGTGACCGCAACAGCGCGCCAAGCGGTATCGCTACAAATCGCTGTCGTCCTTTGAGGGCAGCATGATCAATTCGCCATCGACGGTGATGCTCGGTTCGCCGTTGATGATCTGAATGTCGAGCATCCTGAACGGGCCAAGATCGACCGAGCGTCCGTCCATCGTCAGGGTCTCGCCGTCGATCATGATGCGCAGGTCGTCCGCCGCGATGATCGCAACACCATTCGCCGCACTGACGCTTTGTGACTGCGCGCCGCTGACGGTGATGGCCTTGCCGTTCAGACTGACCGATGAGGTCGAATTCGCCAAAACCGGCCCTCCTGCCATGGACGCAAAGAGCGCCGCCGCTATCCACGAAGTTTTCATGGCATAATCCTTTTTGTGTTCCTGAGCCTATCAGAGGCCCTCTGACAACGCGCAAGACATTGCCCGGCGAGGTGTCTAAAGTGAGACCGAGCGTTATCAGGGGAGCGCGCAATGCGGGCTGCGCTTGAAAGACTGGCGGCTGGATGGGCCATTCTGGGCGGTCTGGTTTTGTTGAGCATCGTTGTCGTCACCGCCGCGAATGTCGGGCTTTTTGCCCTTGATCGGCTGGCCGGGTTCTGGGGTGAGAGCGTGTCGGCCCTGCCCGGATATGAGGATTTCGTGCGCCTCGCCGTGGCGGCGGCCCTGCCGATGCTGTTGCCGTTTTGTCAGGTACGGCGCGGGCATATCGCCGTCGATCTGTTCCTCAAGCGCGCTCCGGCGGCGCTGAACCGGGCGCTCGACCGGGTGTCGCTGGGGCTGATGGCGGGGGCAGCGCTGTTTCTGGCCTATTGGATGGTGCTGGGCATGGCCGAGACCCGTGCAGACGGCGCGCTCAGCCGGGTTCTGGGGTGGCAGGAATGGCCGTTCTACCTGCCGGGTATTGCCTCGCTGGTCCTCTGGGCCGCCGTCGCGCTGGCGCAGGTCTTCGAGAAGGACGCGGCGCAGCATGGGTGACCGCGAGCTGGTCGGGCTGGCCGGTCTCGGCGCGGTCTTTCTGTTGCTGGTGCTGCGCGTGCCGGTGGCGCTGGCGATGATGATCGTCGGGATTGGCGGTAATTATGCCTTGTCCGAGGTCACAGGCTTTCTGAAATTCGCCCCGTATCTGAAACAGTTCAAGACGCTGTTTTTCAACTCGGTCGCCAATTACGACCTCAGCGTCGTGCCGCTGTTCATCCTGATGGGATATCTGGCGTCGGAAACCGGCATGTCGCGCGACCTGTTCCAGGGCATCCGCGCGCTGGTCGGGCGGTTTCGCGGCGGGGTCGCCATGGCGGCCATCGGGGCCTGTGCCGGGTTCGGGGCGGTTTGCGGATCGTCACTCGCGACCGCCTCGACCATGGGCAAGGTCGCCCTGCCCGAATTGCGGCGCATGAAGTATTCGGCGCGGCTGGCCACGGGGACGCTGGCGGCGGGGGGGACGCTGGGAATTCTGATCCCACCCTCGGTGGCGCTGATTATCTATGCGCTGATCGTCGAAGCCTCGATCATCGAGATGTTTCAGGCCGCGATGATCCCCGGCCTGATTGCGGTCGCTTTCTTCATCGGCGTGATCGCGGTGATCGCGCGGATGCGTCCCGATCTGGTGCCCGCACAGGATGATATGGACGCGGGGGCGCGGGGGGCGGCCCTGCGGCGGCTTTGGCCGATCCTCGGTATCTTTCTGGGCATCATCCTCGGGCTTGGGTTCGGATTGTTCACCCCGACCCCCGCCGCCGCCGTCGGGGTCTTTGCCATCCTCGTCTACGGCTTGATCGTGCGCGGCGAGGGGCGGGGACTGACCGTGACGCGCCTCGGCACATCGTTGCAGGAAACCGCCGTCACCGCCGGAATGATCGCGTTCATCCTGTTCGGGGCCGAGGTTCTGAAGACGTTTTTCAGCCGCGCGGGTCTGCCCACCGCACTGGCCGACTGGGCCGGGGCGAGCGGCTATAATCCGTGGGTCGTACTGATCCTGATGCTGGCCATTTTGATCGTGCTCGGCTGTTTCATGGAATCGCTGGCGATGATTCTGGTGGTGGTGCCGTTTTTCTGGCCCGCGCTGGTCGCCCTGAATGGCGGCGATTATGTCAGCGCCGACAGCGCCGCCTATGGCATGGACTCCGGCGACCTGAAGCTCTGGTTCGGGATTTTGGCACTGGTGGTGGTCGAGCTGGGTCTGATCACGCCGCCGGTGGGCCTGAACGTCTTCATCATCGCGTCGCTGGCGAAGGACGTGCCGATTATCGAGACCTTCAAGGGCGTGATGCCGTTCTTCGCCGTCGAAATATTGCGCATCGGGCTGTTGCTGGCGCTGCCCGGACTTGTCCTCTGGCTGCCGTCGATCCTCTGAATCATTGCGCACCGCCGCTGATTGACGGTTGCGCAATGACACTCGCCTGTTAACGTCAGTCCAAAGAGGAGACGCGCTGCCCATGCACCCCATCGCCAAAATGGCCCTCCAGAGACTCGCACTTGGCGTCTTTACGCTTTTCGTCGTGTCCATCATCATCGCCGGCGCCGTCGAGTTTTTGCCGGGCGATCTTGCCCAGGAAATTCTCGGACAGTCCGCCACGCCCGAGGCGGTCGCCGCCTTCCGGGCCGAGGTCGGCCTCGATAAACCGCCCGTCGAGCGATATTTCTCCTGGCTTGGCGGGGTGGCGCAGGGGGATTTCGGCGTGTCGCTGGCCACCAAGCGGCCAATTTCGGACCTGATTGCGGCCCGCCTCGGCAACACGCTGTTCCTGGCCGGGTTCGCGGCCCTGATCGCGGTGCCGCTGGCCGTGACGCTGGGGATGCTGGCCGCGCTGTATCGCAATTCGTGGTTCGATAGACTGGTCAATGTCTCGACCCTGTCGTCGATTTCCTTTCCGGAATTCTTCGTCGCCTATGTCCTGATCCTGTTCCTGTCGGTGGGCTATGGCTTCGATGCCCGCTGGGTTCTGGCGGTTCTGGGGCTGCTATTGCTGGTCGAGGGCGGGGGCGCGGTTAAATCGGCCCTCAAGGACAGCGGACGGTTCTCGTTCATCGGCGCAATCGTCGGCGTGCTCGGCCTCGCGCTGGTCGTCAATGCCGTCTTCAGCTGGTGGACCTATCAGGTCGAGCCGGTGCAGGCCTTTCCGTCGATCTCGAACATCTCGCCCAATACACCGTTCGGCGAACGGGTCTATCGCAGCTTCCTGCCCGCCCTGACCCTGACGCTGGTGGTCACGGCGCATATGATGCGAATGACGCGGGCCTCGATCATCAACCTGATGGCCTCGCCCTATATCGAGATGGCGCGGCTGAAGGGCATGTCGCCGGGGCGCATCATCTTTAAGCACGCCCTGCCCAATGCGCTGGCCCCGATCATCAACGTCATCGCCATCAACCTCGCCTATCTGATTACCGGCGTGGTCGTGGTCGAGGTGGTGTTCGTTTATCCCGGCCTTGGCCAATTGCTGGTCGATTCGGTGTCGAAGCGTGACATCACGGTGGTTCAGGGCTGCTGCCTGATCTTTGCGGCCACCTACATTCTGCTCAACCTGACTGCGGATATTCTGGCGATTGCCACGAACCCGCGTCTCCTGCACCCGAAATAAGGAGGATCAGGGATGACCGACAACACAGTGAAGCCCGCCGACCCGACCGCCCTGTCCGCCGATGCGCAAGCCCCGCGCGTCGAACAGGAATCGCGCTGGACGACGGCAATGCGTGCGTTTCGAACCGCGCCCCTGACGGCGTGGTTCGGGATGATCGTGATCCTGCTTTATATTCTGGTCGCGATCTTCGCCCCGGCGCTGGCCCCGTTCGGCGAGCGCGAGATCGTCGCCGATGCCTTCGAGATCCCCGACGACACCTATCTGCTCGGCACGGATCAGCTTGGCCGAGATATGCTCTCGCGGATGATCTATGCGGCCCGCAACACGGTCGGAATCGCGCTGATCACCACGATCCTGTCGTTCCTGCTCGGCAGTTTCCTCGGCATGATGGCCGCCGTCATGGGCGGCTGGACCGACAATATCCTGTCGCGGATCGTCGACGTGCTGATGTCGATCCCGCAGTTGATCTTCGCCCTGCTGTTGCTGACCATCGTCGGCGCGAATGTGGTGAACATGATCCTCGTCATCGCCCTGCTCGACAGTACCCGCGTCTATCGCCTGATGCGCGCCGTCGGCATGAACATCGTGGTGATGGATTATGTCGAGGCCGCCAAACTGCGCGGCGAGGGGCTGGTCTGGCTGATCCGCAAGGAAATCCTGCCCAATGCCATGGCCCCGCTGATCGCGGAATTCGGCCTGCGCTTTTGCTTCGTGTTCCTGACCATCGCGGCGCTGTCCTTCCTCGGGCTTGGCATCCAGCCGCCCACCGCCGATTGGGGCACCATGGTGCGCGATAATGCGCAGCTGATCACCTTCGGCGAGATCATCCCGCTCTATCCCGCCGCCGCCATCGCGCTGCTGACCGTGGCCGTGAATTTCGTCGTCGACTGGATGCTGCACCGCTCCAGCGGACTGAAAGAGTAAGGCGGGGGCGCCAACGCCGATTGATCGCTCCGGTGGAGCGATCAAAACAACGAACGCCCCGAACCGCGCGAGGGGCATTGAGGTTCAGGCATACACAGCCCGCAGCCTTCTAAAAAAACAGAGATGGAACAGCATCCCATGTCCGACGATAAAATCCTCGAAATCCGCAACCTCAAGATTGATGGCAAAAGCGGTGACGACTGGCTGCCGATCCTGAAGGGCATCGACCTCGACCTCAATCGCGGCGAGGTCTTGGGCGTCATCGGCGAATCCGGGGCGGGCAAGTCCACCATCGGCCTCGCCGCCATGGGCTATACCCGCGGCGGGTGTCGCATCTCGGGCGGCACGGTCAATTTCGACGGCACCGATCTGGTGCAGGCATCGGAGACCTATCGCCGCAAGCTGCGCGGCAAGCGTATCGCCTATGTCGCGCAATCGGCGGCGGCCAGCTTCAACCCGGCCCATCGGCTCATCGACCAGTATTCCGAGGCCCCGATCCAGCATGGCGTGATGGCCTCCGCCGAAGCGCAGAGCGATGCGACCGACCTCTATCGTCGCCTGCAACTGCCGAACCCCGATGAAATCGGCTTCCGCTATCCGCATCAGGTCTCGGGCGGGCAACTGCAACGCGCGATGACCGCGATGGCGATGTCCTGCCGCCCCGACCTGATCATCTTTGACGAACCGACCACGGCCCTGGACGTGACGACGCAGATCGAGGTGCTGTCGGCGATCCGCGATGCCGTCGAACAGTTCGGCACTGCCGCGATGTACATCACCCACGACCTCGCGGTCGTCGCGCAGATGGCCGACCGGATCCAGGTCTTCAAGCTCGGCGAGACGGTCGAAGAGGCCGAAACGCGCAAGATGCTGTCCCAGCCCGAGGAGGACTATACCAAGTCGCTCTGGGCCGTGCGCAGCTTCAAGGCCACCGCGAAACCCAAGCCGCCCGTCGATGAAGTGCCGGTCGTCGAGCTGAAGAATGTGGATGCCGCCTATGGCACCACCCAGGTTCTGTTCGACGTCAATTTCAAGATCCACAAGGGCCGCACGGTCGCTGTCGTGGGCGAGTCCGGCTCGGGGAAATCAACCGCAGCCCGTGTCATCACCGGCCTGCTGCCGCCCAGCACCGGCGAAATCCTGTTCAACGGCGAGACCCTGCCCGCCGATTACCGCAAGCGGAACAAGGATCAGCTGCGCCAGGCCCAGATGATCTATCAGATGGCCGATACCGCCCTGAACCCGAAACAGCGCATCGGCGATATTATCGGGCGGCCCGTGGGGTTCTATCTCGGCCTCAGCGGCAAGCAACAGCGCGAGCGGGTCCGCGAGTTGCTCGACCTGATCGAGCTGGAACCCGATATCTACATGCACCGCTTTCCGGGTGAGTTGTCCGGCGGCCAGAAACAGCGCATCGGCATCGCCCGCGCCCTGGCGGCGGACCCGCAGTTCATCATCTGCGACGAAGTCACCAGCGCCCTCGATCAACTCGTGGCGGAGGGCATCCTGCGCCTGCTCGACAAGTTGCAGATCGATCTGGGCCTCGCTTATATGTTCATAACCCACGATTTGGCCACCGTACGCGCCATCGCTGACGAGGTCGTGGTGATGCAATATGGCAAGGTGGTCGAACAGGGACCGAAGGTCGAAATGTTCCGCCCGCCGCACCATCCCTACACCGACCTACTGCTATCATCGGTGCCGGAAATGGACCCAGACTGGCTGACCGACTTGCTCGCCGCCCGGGAACGCGGCGATGCAGTCGACCCGGATGATGCGGATGCCGCAGCGAAATAGGGGCAGCATCAGAATGCAAGATGCGCGATCAAGTATGAGGCTATGGAATGCCCTGCGCTGCTCGCAACTTACGGATCGTTCGTTCGTCCTGATTGCGAATATGCATATGACTATGGCCGGCTTGATTGCGGTGACAGAGCGCGCATAAGACCTGTAAATTCTGTGGGTCGTTATTGCTGCGAATGCGATCCTTGTGGTGAACATGCAGTACCGACTTTTGGGTCGACGCCACGACACCACATTCGCTGCAGGTAAAACCGCTGGCCTCGCGCGTTCTCATTGAGATGACCGACCAGTCTTTGACGTAGTCATCCAAGCCGGTCTCCTCGGCGACGCGCGACGGCAAGGACGTGAAGAAAGTTGCATACTCCAGAAGAAAGTCTGACAGGTCAAAACCGTTCCAGATCGGGCCTTTTGGATGCCGAGGCATCCCATATCCGCGCCATCGAAGCAAGTTCAGACAGTTTTTGCAAACCTTTAGCCTGGAACCGACTTCTCCGCGTTCTCCAGTATCAAAATTCTTCCAGTCGCACTGAAAAACGCCGGTTGTATTTCGCGTCACCACATAGCGTTCAAACCGGCTTTCCGCGCGCATACTTTCGAGCGTCCTGCAATCGGCGACGTGGAAGCGTACTGCCTTCTCCGGCTCATCGCGCAGCACTTCCAAAGACTTGTGAGTATCCTTGATATAGAGAATGACCTGTTCATTCTTGTAGGTGAGCAGCCCACCGGGACCTGCCACGACATCGTTCAGCGAAATTTCGATGCCGGTACTACTCAGGCGCTCGCGGAGAATCGCTCGTTCGTCCAGACCCGGGGCTTCGGGAGTCCATGCCACAGCCGAAGCACCCATTCGGCGAACGCTCTCGGCGAGCGCCGAGAAATCCACATCGAGCTTCATTGAATCGATTCCAGAATTCTGACGATCTGCTCTTCAGTCTTCGTTCTCACCTTGAATTCCACGCGCCGCGAGGCGAAACGATCTTCCGTTCCATCTTCACGAAAGACAAGGCGGCTGGAAGACAGACCGTTGGCAGTAATCCGGCTCAACGCCCAGGCGCGATCATTCTGGGTTCCATCGACAGTCAATGAAAATTCGAGCACCGAACGGGTTCGGTCCTGTGACAACTTCATGTTGCGGAAGAAGGCATCGACCGGGTCCATTCCGGCGATCCATTCCGAGGAGCTATGACCTTCGATCCTTACTTCGTCAATGACATCCAGATACTCTCGAAGTACCCGAAGATAGCGGGGGAAGAAATCACGTAGGATATCCTTAAATCGAGGTTGCAGTTCCGCTTTACCCTCTTCGAACAGGACATCGGGTGCCTTGAAGCGGATCGTCAAATTATCTGCGTCGATCTCGGCATTCCAGCGGTCAAGATCGTCCCTGAATTCGTCCTGAAGCGCGACGACGATCTCTTCGGATGACCTCTGCCATGTGACGACGATTTCCTGAATCTGCTCCTGCGTCGTCGCCAATGCACGGCTTTCGGCTATCGCCTTTTCCTTGTCGGCGACCTGTACTCGAATATATATGATCGCGATGAACAAGAAGATCAGCATCAATCCCGCCATCAGATCCGAAATCGAAACCCATTCGCTGTCATCGGACGTGCCGTCTTCAAATATGCCGCTCACGATACCCTCGACGCAATCTGCACGACATCGCGCAACCGCTCGGTGAGTGGCGTGTAGTCCGACACGAATTTCTCCGAGATGGACGCCAGATTACTGCCCATCACGGAAAGCGTTCGCTGCAACTCCTGCTGAATTTCATTATCCAACGTTTCCATGCGACCGTTGATCGAGTCTTCAGTCCTTTTCCATGCTTCCGATACCTGACGCTGGATCTCAGCCGTCGTCTGCTCAATCGTTTGAGAATGACTGGCGAATGCAGCGTTTGTTTCCTCCGCCATTTTTCCGAGGGCACGTTCGAGTTCAGTAGAAAACGTCTTCTGCAACCGTGAAGAATCTGCGGACAACTCGGCACACCGCGATGACAAATCTTCATTTGCTGCGCGTTGCTTCTCCAATGCTTCGCCCGTCGAGGTCACCGCCGAGGTTACGTGATTGCCAAGATCATCGGTTATTTTCCTGAGATTTTCCTCGACAACCGGGAATGCTTCGAGGGCCTTTTCGCGCAGGCCACCAACGGCATCGAGATGCGATGCCAGTGTGCTCGACTGTTCATTCAAAGTCATCAGAGGCGGGGTCAAAAGCGCCATTGCCGCAGGGATGGCTGCCGTATGCTCCTTTACCGATCCGATTGCTCTTTCGCTCGACTCCAATGCTTCGAGAGTCGCCGCGACCCGCGTTTCCGTCCGTTCGACGAAATCCTTGTAGTTCTCCTGCCATTCGAGCAAAGCGCCAACAGCGCGGTTCAGCTCTTTGAAGTTATCACCAAACTGCTCCGTGATCTTGTCGTTGAAATCACGGATGACGTTCTGAAGTGCCTCGATCAAAACCTTGTTGGTGTTTTCGGTCATATGACGCGCAAATTCACGAAACTCGCGGATCAGATCGCTCTGACCATCCTGAATGGTGCTGCGCAGTTTCTGAAGCTGTGTGACGAGGCTCGAGTCAGCATCGGAGGAGACCGCCTTCCGCAAATCGGCGATGCCTTCGCCAAGCAGAACCGATTGCCTTTCGGTTTGAGCGCGACCGGCCTCCAAGGCGCTGACGATCGCGCCATCCATCGACATGGCATTGATTACAGACGCTGCACTTATGCGATTTTCTTCTCGGATCTGCTCGAGGATAAAACGCAGATCATCTGCAGTTGCTTTTCCGGCCTGCCTCCGCCCAGGCAATAGGACATCCAGAACCCTGAATATTAAGGCGGCCCCCATGCCGACGATCGACGTACTGAACGCAACGGTAAGCCCACCGAGAAGACGCGGGATACTGTCATCGATTGCATCGACATTGAAATCAAGCAACCCCAGCAGGATGCCTGTGAATGTCCCCAAGACGCCAAGGGTCGCGAGCATACTCGGAATAATCGAGACTGCCTTTGTCCCTCGCCGCAAGCCAAAGGCTCTGGTACTGACCAACATCAGCAGGCCGATGCCAAAAACTACTGCAATGATCACGCAGAAGGCCAGCGCGAGTGGATTTTCGATTATCGACGCATAGATCGCGCCTATCTCAGGTACGGCGGCGATGTATTTCTCGGCAGTATCAATATAGTCTTCCACGTAGTGTATCCTGTTTTCGCAAAACCGCCGGGAAACTCGATCAAGCTATGGGCCTGATCAACCTTTTGTACATTAAAAGCTGTATTCGCGAGATCGGCAACCGCCTTGCGATCAAAGTGCGCCGGACGCGAAGCCGCAGCGAAATAGGGGCAATCGGGCGCAGTCTTTTGGGATGATTTGCCATAACCTCTTGACCGGATGGCACCGGGGGGCGAGGTAGGCGGCAGCTCGACATCATCAGGACTGGACCGATTGTGACCGTTGCCCGGAAAACCCGAGCGCCGCACCAGACTGGTGACGTAGCGGCGCATTGGTCGATCCCGGCGGTGCTGATCGCCTGCATGATCGTGTCGATCCTGTCGACCGACCTCTATACCCCTTCGCTGCCCCATCTGACGCGGGTTTTCGGCACCGATGCCGGGACCGTGCAGATGACCATGAGCGCGAATTTCCTCGGTTATGCCCTTGGGCCGTTCCTGATCGGGCCGCTCTCTGACCGGTTCGGGCGCAGGCCGCTTTTGTCTTGGTGTATGGGCATTTTCGCCGTTTTCAGCCTCGCCTGCGCCCTCGCACCAACCATTGAGGCCCTGATTGCGCTGCGGATTGGGCAAGGCGCGGCGGCCTCGGTCGTGTCGGTGCTCGGCGTCGTGATCATCCGCGACATCTACAAGGGGCCGGACGCGGTGCGCGTGCTCAGCATCTATGGCGCGGCTATCGGCGTCGCCCCGGCGCTGGGGCCGGTCATCGGCGGCTGGGTGCATGTGACGATGGGCTGGGAGGCGAATTTCGTTATTCTCTGCATACTCGGGATCATCGTTGCGGCGGCGGGCTGGCTCTTTGTGCCGGAAACCGGGCGCAAGACACCCCTCGATTGGCGATTGTCCCTGCGACGCTATAAATCGCTGTTGAGCGACTCGCGCTTTGTTCTGCCGGGGCTGGCCTTTAGCGCTGTTTTTGCAGGGTTATTTGCCTATATCACCGCCGGTCCGTTTCTGTTGATCGACACGCTGGGCGTCGCGACCGAGCGTTATGGGCTGTATTACGCAATCGGCGTCGTCGCCTATATCGTTGGCGCGGGCGTGGCGAACCGGTTGGCGGATATGGCCCTGCCACGCACGATCATGCGCGTAGGCGTTGCGCTGTCGCTGCTCGGCGCGCTGCTCATGGTGTTTCTCGATCTGGCAGAGCTGCTCTCCCCGATCAGGATCGTGATGGCGATGTCGGTGTTTTCCTTCGGCCTCGGGCTGACATTTTCGTCGGCCCCTCTGGTGATGCTGGCCAATGTGCCGAAGCAACGCGGCGCGGCGGCGGGCGTGCTGTTCGGCGCGGGGCAAAGCATTGGCGCGGCCCTCGGGGCCTATTCCGTGGCTCAGTTCTATGACGGCACCGCGACACCGCTGGTTTACGCGCTTTTGGCCTTTACCGGATTGGCGGCGATCCTGGTGGCATTTTCCCGTCCCCGGCCCGGCGTTTGACTTACCAGGCGGGAATTGTGAAACTCCCAGTATCAAAAACGAGAAAATCCAAGGGAGAACAAGGATGTCTTTTGAACTCAACCGCCGCAGGGCCCTGCAACTCGGTGCCGTCGGTGCCGGTGCGCTTGCTGCCGGTGTCAAGCCTGCCTCCGCCGAAAAGAAACAGGGCGGCAACCTGCGCGTCGGGATTTCGGGCGGTAACACGGTCGATAACCTTGACGGCGCAACCCATACCGATGCGTTCATGCAGCTTCTCTGCTCCGGCACGATCTTCGACTGCCTGACCGAAGTGAAAGCCGACGGTTCGCTGGGCGGCGAGTTGGCCGAAAGCTGGGAAGCCAGCGCCGATGCCTCGACCTGGACCTTCAAACTGCGCGAGGCCGAGTTCCACAACGGCAAGAGCTTTGGGGCCGACGACGTCATCGCCTCGCTCAACCACCACCGGGGCGAGAAATCGAAATCCGCCGCCAAGCCGATCGTTCAGCCCATCGAAGAAATGACCAAGCTGGATGACCGGACCATCCGCTTTACGCTGAAAAACGGCAATGCCGATTTCCCCTATCTGCTGTCGGACTATCACCTGCTGATGTACCCCGCCGAGGGCTTTGACGAGGCGATTGAAAAGGGTATCGGCACCGGGGCCTATACCCTGACCGATTTCGAACCGGGCGTTCGGGCCTCGGGCGAGAAAAACCGTAATGATTACCGCGATGATCGCGGGCATTTCGACTCGGTCGAATATGTCGGCATCAACGACACCGCCGCCCGCATCAACGCGCTGGTGACCGGCGAAGTCGATGTCATCAACAAGATCGAACCCAAGACCGTGCGCCTGCTGGAGCGCAACAAGGGCGTCTTCGTCTTCGAAGTCACCGGCAACCAACACTACACCTTCCCGATGGATACCCGTGCGCGGCCCTATGAGGACAACAATGTCCGCCTGGCCATGAAGCACGCCATCGACCGTCAGGCGCTGGTGGACAAGGTTCTCTACGGCCACGGCGCGGTGGCGAATGACCATCCCATCGGTCCCGCAAACCAGTACTACGCCCCCGATCTGGACCAGCACAGCTATGACCCGGACAAGGCGAAGTTCTATCTGAAACAGGCCGGAATGGATTCGCTGACCGTCAAGCTGTCGGTGTCCGACGCCGCCTTCCCCGGTGCCGTGGATGCGGGCGTTCTGTATCAGGAGGCTGCCGCCGCCGGTGGCGTCACCATCGACCTCGTCCGCGAGCCGAAGGATGGCTATTGGTCCAATGTCTGGATGAAAAAGCCGTTCTGCGCCTGTTACTGGTCGGGCCGTGCCACCGAGGACTGGATGTTCAACACCGCCTACGAGGCCGGTGTGCCTTGGAACGATGCGTTCTGGAACAACAAGAAGTTCAACGATCTGCTGCTTCAGGCCCGTGTTGAACTGGACAGCGACAAGCGCGGCGCGCTTTACCGCGAGATGCAGGATCTGGTGCGCACCGATGGCGGGACCGTCATCCCGATGTACGCCAACTACATCGACGCCGCCTCGACCAAGCTGCAACAGCCCGAGCAGGTATCGAATGCGTGGCAGATGGACGGCCTGCGCATCGCAGAACGCTGGTCGTTCGCATAAACGTCACGGCGTTTGACGAAAGCATCAGGGGCGGCCTTCGGGTCGCCCTTGTTCGATTCAAGGCTCCAGCCTATTGCGCCGGATTACGCGTTAATTTGCCCGATGGCGCTTCAATTTAAATGTCAGCGCCATGGATAAACACTGCGCCAGCGCATTTTCGTCGATCGTGTCGTCAGCACCAAAAACGATCGCCCGCGTCCCTTGATAGGGTAGCGCATCCGGGAATAATTCCCGGAAACGGCTGACCAATCCCGTGTGACAGATGAAGAAAACCGCCACTTCTCCGGGTTTTTCCGTTGTGTGGAGACGAACCGTACTGCCGGACTTCGTTGCCTCGGTCAGATACGCGGGCTGCCCCCAACGCAGCGTTTCGGTTAACTTGCCAACACCCTCTGTCGCCGCCGCCGTTTCGAAGACGAGCGCGCGCAACCGTAGCAATCTGCCGACCACGGCCTTGGGATAATCGGCGAAGACAGCGGCAACGTTTGCGTCGTCAAACGTTGCCGCGTCCGCCTGCGCTAATGAGTGCGTTGACCCGGCTGTCATTTCCTATACTCCTCGGCTCAAATCTACGAGGAGACTACCATGACTGACCGCATCGAGGTGAACGGCCTGCAAGTCGCCAAAGAGCTGTCTGATTTCATCGAGTCCGAGGCCCTGCCCGGCACCGGCGTCGACAGCGGTGCGTTCTGGCAAGGATTCAGCGCGCTGGTTCACGACCTGACACCGAAGAACCGCGCCTTGCTTGACACCCGCGCCGAGTTGCAGCGAAAGCTGGATGACTGGCACAAGGCCAATCCCGGTACGCCGGACCCCGGCACCTATCGCGATTTTCTAACCGGGATCGGCTATCTGACGCCCGAGGGCGGGGATTTTGAGATCGACGTGCGCAATATCGACTACGAGATTGCCATGATCGCCGGGCCGCAACTGGTCGTGCCGGTCACCAATCCCCGCTATGCGCTCAACGCCGCCAATGCCCGCTGGGGCAGCTTGTACGATGCGCTCTACGGCACCGATGCCATGGGCGACATGCCGCGCGGCAAGGAATACGAAGTGGATCGCGGCGACCGGGTGGTCGACTGGACCATGGGCTTTCTCGACGAGATTGCGCCCCTTTTCGGGTCGGGCTGGGCCGGACGCACGGGCTTTGCGGTCGAAAACGGCAAGCTGCGGATTTCCAACGAGGATGGCCGGACCCTGCGCCTGTCGAACGAGGACCAGTTCATCGGCTATACCGGTGCCACCCACGACCCGCAGACATTGCTGTTGCGAAACAACGGGCTGCACATCGAGATCGTCATCGACAAGGACCACCGCATTGGCCGCCGGGACACCGCCGGTATCGCCGATGTCATCCTTGAGGCTGCCGTCTCGACCATCTGCGACTGCGAGGATTCCGTCGCCTGCGTCGATGCCGAGGATAAAGTCACCGCCTATCGCAACTGGCTGGGCCTGATGAAGGGCGACCTGACCGATACGTTCGAGAAGAACGGCCAGACGGTCAGCCGCGCGCTAAACCCCGACCGCGAATACATTTCTTCCAGCGGCGGCGAGATCCGCCTGCACGGGCGCTCGGTCTTGCTGGTCCGCAATGTCGGGCATCTGATGACCAATCCAGCCATCCTCGACCGCGATGGAAACGAGGTTTATGAGGGGCTGATCGACTCCGTTGTGACGGCCTTGTGCGCCATGCACGATCTGTCGAAGGAGCGCAGCAATCTTTACCGCAACTCGCGCACCGGTTCGATCTATGTGGTCAAGCCCAAGATGCACGGGGCCGAGGAAGCCGCCTTTGCCGATGAGATCTTCGCACGTACCGAAGACCTGCTGGGCCTCGAGCGTCATACGATCAAGGTCGGGGTGATGGACGAAGAACGCCGCATGTCCGCGAACCTGCGCGAGGCGATCCGGGCGGTGAAGGAGCGCCTGTTCTTTATCAATACCGGCTTCCTCGACCGTACCGGCGACGAGATGCATACCTCGATGGAGGCCGGGGCGATGATCCGCAAGGCCGATATGAAGCAAAGCGCGTGGATTGCCGCCTATGAGGACTGGAACGTCGATGTGGGCCTCGCCTGTGGCCTGAAGGGCCGCGCCCAGATCGGCAAGGGCATGTGGGCCGCGCCGAACCGTATGGCGGCGATGCTGGAGGAAAAGATCGGGCATCCGAAGGCGGGGGCGAACACCGCCTGGGTGCCCTCGCCCACCGCCGCGACCCTGCACGCGACCCACTATCACAAGGTCAATGTCCCAGCCGAGCAGGAGAGAATCGCCGCCGAAGGTGCGCGGGCGAGCCTCGTCGGCTTGCTGACGATCCCGCTGGCCGCCAATACCAACTGGCCCGACGATGACCTGACTGCCGAGTTGGAGAACAACGCCCAAGGCATTCTCGGCTATGTCGTCCGCTGGATCGATCAGGGCGTCGGCTGTTCTACGGTGCCGGACATCAACGACATTGGTCTGATGGAAGACCGCGCGACCCTGCGTATTTCATCCCAGCATATCGCCAACTGGCTGCACCACGGCATCGTCACCGAGGATCAGGTGATGACGGTCATGAAGCGCATGGCGGAAAAGGTGGATGGTCAGAACGCGGGTGATCCGGCCTATACGCCCATGGCCCCGGGTTTCGATGGGGTCGCGTTTCAGGCCGCCTGTGATCTGGTGTTCAAAGGCCGCGAGCAGCCTTCGGGCTATACCGAGCCGGTGCTGCACGCGCGGCGGCTGGAGAAAAAGGCGCGCGGCTAGGAGGTTTCGGCTGCACGGCAATGGTTCGAAGCCAAAGGCGTCAGTAAAACCATATCCTCGCATCCCCCGCAGCGCCGCAGGCGCTGTCCGGGATCGCGTTAGGGCAGTGCATGTCACAGCGAGACCCCCGGCGCGAGGCGGGGGAAGCGGTTCGTATCGCGGTCCACCTCAAAACCCTCGGGTCGAGCAGCCCGGGAGTGACCGCTTCACGGCATTTTCAGAACGCCTTAGCCGTTTCCGTGGCTCCGGCTGCACCGCCATGCGCGTTTCTTATCCTCCCTAACCCGCTCGCATTCTTGCTATACCAGACGGTACGGGACAGGCACCGCCGCCAATGTCCCGCAGCGGAACGGCGATGGACCAGTTTGATGCGCGGTCCGGGCAGTCACATTCGCAAAACGCGCAATCACAGTGTCGCGATCATCGCCGACGGGCACGGCCCCCATCGCGAAAGCATCGAATTGTATGCGATACACTGCATATAACTCGGTTTTGTTAATACTTTCGTCATATTTACAGAAATTGAGGCCAAAAATACCGATTTATTTTTTAAAAACCCCGTTCTTGAGGATTCTGGTATTCTCTTTGCTGTTCACTGGGCAGGACAACGCTCCGGGATAGATTGAGGAAAATCGACCATGAACATGATCAAGACCACTGCCTTCGCCGTAACCGCCCTTGCCATGGGTTTTGTTGCAGACGCCCATGCAGGCGTGATCACCTATGACCTGCAGGACTCCACCGACAACCGGAACGGCCCGGGCGGCTTTTTCCAGCGCGGCGACGACGGCTTTACGCCCCTGAACTTTGACGCCCAGGGCGCCGACGCTAAACTGACCTATGACAGAGATGCGGGCACCGTGCAGATTTCGGGTCAGGTCTTCGACAACCGGGTGAACGGTCTGGTGCCTTTCGAGCTGAACTACAGCGACGTCGTGCAGAACGGCGACACGCTGACCCTGAACGACATGGGTGCTGTGGGCAGCTTTGGCGGTGCCGATGTTGGCGGTAAGGGCTTCAATCTGACCCTCGGCGACGAGATCCGTGGTGACGGTTGGCTGGTTGTCGCCGGAACGAGCCAGCATTTCGGTGACTTCCACTTCGGCGGAACAGCAACCCCCGGTGCCGGCACCCCGACCGGTCAGGTTCCGGTTCCTTCGCCGCTGACCCTGATCGCCGCCATGGCGCTGTTCTTTGGCGTATGGCGCCGTCGTCGCTCGGTTGCCGCCTGATAGGGGCTTAACCGGCAAGGGTTCGATACGACAGGTCGCTGGACTTCGGTTCAGCGACCATTTTTTTGCGCTGGCTTCAGCCAATGCGGCAACCGAGCAACGCTGACCCAAGGTAACCGTTGCACAAGCGCTTCGCCTTCGCGCTGTATGCGCCGCGACAAAGACGCTTAATCGCCTTATAGGCGAAAGACTTCTGGACAATTTTAGGCAGTTTCTTCTAACCACGGTCCATTGAGTATGTTCCGGGTATGAGGGTGCTATGCCGGTAATTGCGCAGGCTTCGATCGACAGTTTAAAATCTGGCGCGTCGTCTGCGCTGACCGCCATCCAGAACGCGGTCGCCGCGAGAGTGTATGCCGAGAGCTTGCCGCTGGTCGGAACACAACTCCAAGCTGCGCATCCCAGTGGCACAGAAGCCCTGCGCACCATCGAAGCGATGAAGACCGCCATCGTCGCCGCCCTCAATGATCTTGGGTCGGCGACCGACCACGCCTCCGAAGATGTCCAGGATGCCCTCGACGATGCGCTGGCCGCCGCCGGGTTCACAGGCTCGCCGGTCGGCATCGCCGTCAACGGCAGCGACGTAACGCTGACCTTTGACGAGAACCGCGCGGGCAGTTGGACCCAGGCCCTCGATACCGCTCTCGGCCTGCCCGGCATCGACATCGACACGACCGGCACCGCAGCGGCGGGCACCGATTTTTCGCTGGCCTTTGAGATGGGCGTCGATGCCAGCGGGTTCTTTGTCGATACCTCTGGCAATAACGAGATCGACATTGATCTGAGCATCGGCACGCCGACCCTTACCTCGGATGTGGGCTTCAACCTCCTGAACTTCACCGGGGCAGATGCGGGCAGCGGTTTTACCGGCACCTTCGACATCAACCTGACCGATGCGAATGGCGACGGGCTGCTGCGGCTGGACGAGTTGAACGGACCGCTGGTCTCGGCAACCCTAACGGGCCAGTCCGATGTGGCCATCGAGCTGACCGCTGACCTTGGCACGACCGCCCTGCCCTCGGTATCCGCCGTGCTGGCCGTGGGGTGGGATTTCAACGCGGCGACCGTGGACCCGACCGACGACAATTCCGGCTTTGGCGAAGTACCCGATGTCGCGCTGAACGACGTGACCATCGACCTCGGCGCGTTTGTGTCGGACTTCATCCGCCCCGTACTGGGGCAGATCGCGCCGGTCCTGACGCCGATCAACCAAGTTCTCGACGTCCTGACCGCCCGGATCGAGCCGCTGGAGCAGTTCGACAACTGGGAGGCCCTGTTCGACGCCGACGGCAATGGCCGCGCGACGTTGCTCGATATGATTGCCCTCGCCGGGGTCGATACCGCGCCGATTCAGGAATTCGTCGATACCGCGAGCAATATTCTCGACTGGTTCGAGTTCTTCAACAACACGGTTTTCGGCGCCGATGAATACGTCATCGGCGATTTCACCTTCAGCGATGCCGACATCCGCGACCTCGCCACCACACTGGCCGATGCCCCGGCGACTTTTGGCGGGTTCGTCGACACGCTGGGCGATACCGTCGCGGGCCTGACGGGCGGCGGGTGGAGCGCCGAAGACCTTGCCTCGGGCTTCTCGGGACAGGAAATTTTCACCGATCTGGTGGATGGCGGCGAGGACAGCGCCTTCGCCTTCCCGATCCTGACCGACCCCGCCCAGATCATAAGCCTGCTGCTGGGCGGCACTGCCGATCTGGTCGAGGTGGACCTGCCGGAATTCGGCCTGTCCTTTAATGAACCGCTGCTGATCAGCATCCCGATTGTGCCCTTCATCAATGCCTCGCTCGGCGGCGGGGTTTCGGCATCGCTCGATCTTGGTTTCGGATATGATACGCGGGGTTTGCTGGCCGATGGCGGTGGGTTGTCGACGGCCCTTGACGGGTTCTACATCATCGACGGCGACGGGGCAGAGGCATCGCTGTCAGCATCGCTCAGTGTGTCCCTTGGGGCCGACGTCTTTGCCGCACAGCTTTTCGGCAGCGCCAATGTCACCGGCACCATCGAGCTGGACCTGAACGACGATCTCGGCGAGCGCACCGACCGCCTCTATCTCGACGAGTTCGGCGCGGCCCTGGTCGCCAACCCGTTCTCGATCTTCGACGCCTCGGGCGCAATCCGGGCCGATGTGTCCCTGACCCTGCGGCTGGCCGGGATTGGCGAGTGGGGCATCCGCTCGCCGCAGATCACCCTCGCATCGTTTAACTTCGATGAGACCGAGACGGCGGCGGGCACTGTGTCCCTCGGCCTCGCCGTCGCCGCCGGGGGCACATTGACGCTCAATACCGGCGTGCGCGCGGGACAGCGCCAGATCAACGACAATACCGATGGCGACGAGATCGCACTGATCGGCTCAAACGCCAACGGCCTCGTGGTCGAAATCCAAGGCACGCAAGAAGTCTTTACCGGCATCACCCGCGTCGAGGGCAATGGCGGGCTTGGGAACGATCAGTTCGCAATTGGCTCGTCGGAAACGGTCGTCGGCGATTTCGATGGCGGCGTGGGCGACGATGCCCTGTTCGGTGGCGCGGCGGGCGATACGCTTGTCGGTGGGGCCGATGATGATTACCTCGACGGACGCGGCGGAGACGATGACCTCAGCGGCGGCACCGGTAATGACCGCCTGTTCGGGCGCGGCGGGGCCGATGACATTGACGGCGGCGCGGGGCAGGACGAGGCGAGCTATCAAGGCTCGGCGCAGGGCGCCACGGTCAACACGATCACCAACGTCAATACCGGCGGCGATGCCCAAGGCGATACGCTGACCTCCATCGAGATCATCGAGGGCTCGGATTTCGACGACACCATCACCATGGGCGATGGCGGCGTCACGGTGCTGGGCCGGGCGGGCAACGACACCCTGACAACCGGCAGCGGCAATGACGTGTTGGTCGGCAACGCCGGCAACGACACGCTGATCGGCGGCGCAGGCCAGGACGTGATGGTCGGCGGCCTCGGCGATGATACCTACCATGTCGATGATGCGGGCGACATCGTCGATGAGGACCGCATCGGAGAGCTGACCCGCGGCGGCCCCGGCGGCCATGACACGGTACTCGCCTCGGTCGACTGGTCCCTCGATACGGCGACGGGGGCAGAGATCGAAGACCTGACCCTGACCGGCGCGGCGATCACCGGCATCGGCAATGCGGGCGCGAATACCCTCCTTGGCAATGGCGAGGCCAACAGCATCGACGGCCTCGGCGGCGCTGACACCATCGAGGGACGCGGCGGCAATGATATGCTGTTCGGCGGCGCGGGGATCGACACCATCTCCGGCGGCGAAGACGATGACGAGATCGACGGCGGTGCCGATAACGACATTCTCGACGGCGATGCGGGCAATGATACCCTGAACGGCGGAACCGGCATCGACACGATGCGCGGCGGCCTTGGCGATGACACCTATATCGTGGATTCGGAGCTGGACGTGGTGACCGAAGCCGCTGGCGAGGGCACTGACACGGTCATCGCCCGCACCGATTACGTGCTGGATGCGGCGACTGAGATCGAGATCATGCGCGCCGATGGCCTCGGGGCCATGATCGGGCGCGACCTGACGGCGAACGACCTCGATCAACAGCTTTTCGGCGATGCGGGCAACGACACGCTCGACGGGCGCGGCGGGGCCGATGCACTGGATGGCGGGCTTGGCACTGACACGGCGACCTATCGCAACGCGGCCACTGGCGTCACCATCGACCTCGCGCTTGCGGCGCAAATCGGCGGCGAGGCCGAGGGCGATACCTATACCAACATCGAGATCATCGAGGGCAGCGCCCATATCGATCGCCTGACCGGCACCGGGGCCGACGATCATTTCCGGGGTCTTGCGAGTGCCGATATTCTGACCGGGCTTGGCGGGGCCGATACGCTGGAGGGCGGGGCCGGGGCCGACCTGCTCGACGGTGGCACGGGCGACGACATCATGCGCGGCGGCGCCGATGATGACCGCTATCTGGTCGACAGCCTAGGCGACGTGGTGGACGAGACCGGCGGCAGCGGCACTGATCTGGTCGAAACCGGCATCAGCTATTCGCTAGAGTCCATTGCCGGGGTAGAGAACCTGACCATCCTCGGCGCGGCCCTGACGGCGACGGGCAACGCCCTCGACAATGTCATCACCGGCAATGCGAACAACAACATCCTCGACGGCCTCGGCGGGGCGGACCGCCTGATCGGTGGGCTGGGTGATGATCGCTACATTATCGACAATGTTGGCGATTTCATCGTTGAGGGCGCGGGCGAAGGGCTTGATACGGTGCATCTGGCGACCTCGAACCTCGTGGGTTCGGCTGGTGGCGTCAGTGTCGATATGAGCATCATGGCCGAGAACGTCGAGATTCTGACCATCGGCGACGATCTGGCCGATGTCACGATCACCGGCAACGACACCGATAACATTATCACCGGCAATGCCCGCACGAACACGATCTATGGCGAAGCGGGCGACGATACGCTGATTGCCGGTTCCGGCGGGCGCGACCGGCTCTATGGCGGCACTGGCAATGACAGCGGCGCGTTTGCGTTCGGCTCGACCGGGTCGATGGTCTTTGCGGGCGGCGATGACGAGGATTTGCTGATCATCGACTGGTCAGACAGCGAGCGCACCGTCAGCGGGACGCTCAGCAATGGAACGGGCCGGTATTCGACCAGCACCAGCACCGTTGGCCTGCAAATCGATTATACCGATGTGGAGCGCTTCCACATTACCTCCGGCTCGGCGCGGGATGTCGTCTTCGGCGGCAGCTTGCGCGACGAACTCATCACCGGCGGCGGCAGTGACCGCGTGAGCGATAGCGGTGGCGGTGGCATCTATCACCTCGGGACGGGCGAAGATTACATCGTCACGTCGATCACCGATGAAGCGGGCACGCTAAGCGATCTTGATTTCAGGCTCGTCCTTTCAGAGACTCAAACTGGACCCGTCGTCGTCAATGCAGGCACCGCATGGGAGACAAGCTGGGAAGGCATCGAGACAATCCGCGTGACGGTCGGCGATGGCGACAACCTGCTCGATACGCGCGGCGTCGCCTCGAATTTCGGCACCCATAACATTGCCCGTCGATTCACGACCGGCGACGGCGATGACACCTACGCCACGGATATGCTCGGCACGGGTACGTCGACCTATACGGCGGGCGGCGGCGAAGATCTGCTGATCCTCGACTGGGGAGACAGCACCCGCACCGTCTCCGGCACCCTCGATGGCAATGGCGATGGCCGGTATTCCACCAGCAACGGCAGCGCGGGCCTGCAACTGGATTATACGGGCGTCGAACGGTTCCACATCACGAGCGGATCGGCCCGCGATACGATTGTCGCCGGTTCCCTGCGCGATATCCTCATCACCGGCGGGGGCAGTGACCGGGTGACCGATGGCGGTGGCGGTGGCATCTATCACCTCGGGACGGGCGAAGATTACATCGTCACGTCAATCACCGATGAAGCCGGGAACATCACAACCGAAGACTTCCGGTTGGTGCTGGCTGATACCCAGACTGGCCCCGTTGTCCTGAACGCAGGCACCGCATGGGAAACAAGCTGGGAAGGCATCGAGACAATCCGCGTGACGGTCGGCGATGGCGACAACCTGCTCGATACACGCGGCGTCGCTTCGAATTTCGGCACCCATAACATTGCCCGTCGATTTACGACCGGCGACGGCGATGACACCTACGCCACGGATATGCTGGGCACCGGCACCTCGACCTATACGGCGGGCGGCGGCGAAGATCTGCTGATTCTCGACTGGGGAGACAGCACCCGCACGGTCAGCGGCACCCTCGATGGCAATGGCGATGGCCGGTATTCTACCAGCACCAGCAACGGCAGTGCGGGCCTGCAACTCGACTATACCGGCGTCGAAAGGTTCCACATCACGAGCGGCTCGGCCCGCGATACGATTGTCGCCGGTGCCCTGCGCGATACGCTCATTACCGGCGGCGGCAGTGACCGCGTAACCGATGGCGGTGGTGGTGGCATCTATCACCTCGGCACCGGCGAAGATTACATCGTCACGTCGATCACCGATGAAGCCGGGAACATCACGACCGAAGACTTCCGACTGGTACTGTCCGACACCCAAACCGGGCCGGTCGTCCTGAACCAAGGCACGGCTTGGGAGACAAGCTGGGAAGGCATCGAGACAATCCGCGTGACGGTCGGCGATGGCGACAACCTGCTCGATACACGCGGCGTCGCCTCGAATTTCGGCACCCATGCCGTCGCACGGCGATTCACCACCGGCACAGGTGACGATGTCTACGCCACGGATATGCTGGGCACCGGCACCTCGACCTTTACTGCCGGAGACGGCGAAGACCTGATCATCCTCGACTGGGGCGACAGCGAGCGCACGGTCAGCAGCACGCTGAGTGCGACGGGCGACGGCAACTACTCGACCAGC